>NZ_CP119805.1:0-300000 GCF_029338375.1 Halorussus lipolyticus
CGTTTTTGTTTGCGAAAACGTAAACGCAAACGCTTCCGTAAATGTTGTTTCTCCCACAGATGTCTGACGAAGGATTAAATGGGTCGTTTGCGTTTGCGCAAACGCAAATCATGTCTCGGTCCATCCGCGCCTGCACCTTCCTCGACAAAGGGGGGACGGGCAAGACGACGACGGCGGCCCACCTCGGAGTGGCCCTCGCCGAGCGAGGAAACGACGTGTTGCTCATCGACCTCGCCGGCAAGCAGGGCGACCTCGTAAAGCACTTCGGCCAGTGGGAGACCGTCGAACGCCAAATCGAGGACGACGACGACTGGCCCAATATCTCCACCGTGTTCCAAGACCAGTGGGGGGCCATCGCCGAGAAACTGGGCGAGGCCGCAGTCGAGGACCTGATTCTCGAAACCGACGAGGGCGTGGACCTGATTCCGGCCCATCCGGGACTCGACAGCCTCGACGCCGAACTCGGAAACATCGACGACGCGCAGGACCGCTACTCGCGCCTCGATTCCTTCCTCGACGAGTACATCGAACCGCTGGGGTACGACGCCATCCTCATCGACCTGCCGGGTCTGACGAACAACGTCAGCTACAACGGTCTCTGGGCCGCGCGCAACGTCATCGCGCCGGTCGAGATGGGACCGTTCGAGTCCGAGCAGGCCGAGGCCCTCCGGGCCGACCTCGACAAAATCGGCGCGAACTTCGACGTGAGCGTCGAACTCGCCATGGTCCTCCCGAACAAGGTCGATACCCGGACCAAACTCGCCGAGGAGTACCTTGACGCCTTCGAGTCGGCCTACCCCGAAGCGTTCGCGCCGGCCCACGTCCCGGTCAGTCAGGACATCCGGAACGCCGCCGAGTCGGGCCGGACCGCCTTCGCGCTCGAAGAACCCTCCACGACGGCCCAACGCGCGCTCGAGGCATTCCTAGAAAACGCTGACACCTTGGCCGAGCGTCTGGAATCCGCCGAGCGAGAGCGCGCTGTCCCGACTGGAGGTGAGACGGCGTGAGCGACCCTGACCTCGAAGAACTCCGCCAGCAGACACAGCGCACCGACCGCCTCGCCGAGTCCGCCGACACGCCGCCGGGGACCGACGACCTGCTGGAGGACTTGGTGGACGCCCTCTCTGCCATCGACTCGGGCGAGCAGGCCAAGACCTTCGCGGCCCGCGACGAGTCGGTGACTGCGCTGTTGACCACGCTGGACGAGCGCCGGGACGACCTCGAAGCCCTCGGCACCTCGCTTCAGGGCGAACTCGGCCGGGAAATCGACCCCTCGGAACTCGACCGGAGCGAAATCGTCCGCCTCGCGGTCCGGTTGGGTCTCCGCGAGGCCGCCCCGGACTACCTTGACCTCCTCGCCGAGGCCTCCGGCGAGTACGCCCGCCGGAACGTCTGAAACCTGCTTTCGACGCCGTTTTCGAAATCGTTTGCGAGTTCGTTTGCGCTCCTGTTTTCGTTTGCGTTTTCGATTTCGAAAGCGAGGCTCGACTCCTCGAGTCTCGTTCACTGTCGGTCCTCGCTCGTTGTCGATTCGCACCTGCAGTGTTCTCGCTCGCCGTGATTCACACTCGCCATCGGCTTGACAGCGACCTCCTGTGGCGAGGTGGGTGAACCAGTTTCGGGTGCCAGTCCGCATCGCGGAGGACTCCCTGTAGCGAGAAACGTGTACGAAAACGAATTCGTAAACGTTTGCGTAAATGCCTCGGATTTCCGGGCGGTCGCGGCCGGTGAGTGCGGTCCGGGTGGTCGTCGGAGCATCGCTGTCGGAAACGCTCGCGTAAACGCAAACGAAAACGAAACCGCAAACGAAATCGCAAATAGCGTTGGAAGTTCAATTCAGAGCAGGGATTGATAAGTGGTGGCGCTGTACTTCGATTCGTGACCGAGGAGACCCCGCGGTTC
The DNA here is from genome assembly GCF_029338375.1 of Halorussus lipolyticus. Classification (NCBI taxonomy): domain Archaea; kingdom Methanobacteriati; phylum Methanobacteriota; class Halobacteria; order Halobacteriales; family Haladaptataceae; genus Halorussus; species Halorussus lipolyticus. The sequence goes on from NZ_CP119805.1 coordinate 1,903, forward strand.
GAAATCCCCTGCCGGCCCGACCGGGTCTACCCCAGCGATGGCGGCGTCGAGTACGAGGGCGGGACGGCGTTTCGGCTTTCGCCCGACGCGGACCTGTCGGACGACGAACTGGGGACGCTCGTGGAGGAGATTTTGACGGCCGACCGGTACACCTACGGCGACTGGTTCGAACTCCCGAAACCGGTGTATCTGGTCCACGACGAGGAGCATTCGACCGCCTTCCGGGTCGTGGTCCGCTACGGGACCGTGGAGTTTCACGTCCTGCCGGAGACGGTCCCCGAGGCGCTCCGGGAACTGTACACTCGGCTCTGGAAGGCCGCAGAGTCGGCGTGGTGCGTCGAGCGCGAGACGATGCGGCCGGATTGAGTTTCTGTCGTGATTTTCGGAGGCGCTGGAGTAGACGGAACAGTAACGTCCTCGAAAGCCCTCGCGCGGTTCGCGGTCGCTGGCCGACATATCCGACGGACGTAGTTGCGACGGATAGAGGCCGACCAGCGACCACGCGTTGCGCGAACCGCGCTCGCCCTTTCAGTCCGCCAAGGGGGATGGATTGGCTCACCGAGCGAAGCAAGTGGTTGGCGGTGCGGCAGACGGTGTGGCTCAAGCCTGAAGCTACTCCTCCCTCGTCTGTCTTTCTCGACTCGGTAGTTCACCGATACTCGTTTGTCCACGGTAGCTTTTTATCGCCCCCGCGTCACCCAAAACGTAATGAGTCTTCCCACGACCGACGACGCGGAGTTACGGACCAGCGACACCGAGGAGCAGATGTGGGACCTCGTGGAGGACGGCAGTCCGGCCGAGGCCCGCCGGGCGTACCCGAGCGGGTGGCTCTGGCTGACCGGCGACGAGTCGATTCGGACGCTGTTGGCCGCGCTCCTGTCGGCCGACACCGACGCGCGCTACGGCATCGACGACTTGGCCTCGCGCTCGGAGTTAGACGAGTCGGCCGTCGAGGACGCCATCGACGCGCTCCTCTCGCTCGGCGTGCTGGTCGCCGACGAGGGAGCCTATCGAATCAACGAGCATTCGGTGGTCTACCGGATGGCGGCGGACCTCTCCGAGGCAGTCGAAACCACGGGCGCGCCGGACGACGAATCCGGCTTCGAGTACCTCGCGCGCCTCGAATCGGTTCGGTTGATGTTGGACGCGCTATTGGAGTCCGAACCCGAACAGGTGTTGACCCAAGAGGAGGTCCATCAACTGACGGGGGTCTCGCGCAAGCGGGTCTGGTTGCACGTCGAGAAGTTGGTGGACCTCTCGGTCCTCGAGGAGTCGGGCGACGAGTACGTCGTCGCGCCGTTCGGGCCGGTCCTCCGGTTGGTGCAGTCGCTCGACGCCGCGGTCGTCGGCGCGACGCTCGCTCCGTCCCACCCCTGAGTTCGCGGGCGGTCGTTCTACTGGGCGGTTGCTTCTTGGGAGTGGTCCACGTACTGGGACTCCCACTCCCTGCGGGCCTCGATTTCGCGCTTGCCCCGGCGAGTCAGGGTGTAGTAGTTGGTCCGCCGGTCGCGCTGGCCCTTCTCCACGAAGCCCTTGTCGACCAAGGTGTCGAGATTCGGGTACAGTCGGCCGTGATGAATCTCTTTCTCGTAGTACGATTCGAGTTCGTCTTTGATGGCGAGGCCGTGTGGTTCGTCCAGTCCTGCGATGACGTATAGCAAGTCCCTTTGGAAGCCTGTCAAGTCGTACATCGTTTCCCCTTCTAGACTGAAATCTTCGTATCGTGAAAAGTATGATGGCCGTTTCGTAGCTGAAAACCTGTCACGGCCGGATGATTCCAAAATCGACGGACGCTATCGGTTCGAGTCCGTTAAGCATTCCATACTCACGGACTCGACCCAGAGGTCGGCCACCGTGGAGTCGTCGGTCCGCGAGGCACGTGGAATGCCAACGAGTCTCAATTCGTCGCCGTCCGACACCGAACCGGCCAAATCGTGTTCGAGCAGGACCGGCACGGCGTCGGCACCTGTCGGGTCCCGGAGGCGTATCTCTTGGGCGTCCACGTACTCGCTCGCGCCGGGAGCGAACGAGAGGTACCCGACCGAGTTGCACCGCGGGCACTTGGCGTGCGACCGGAACTCCCGACCGGGTTGGGCGACGTGGCGGGTCACGTCCTCGCACTTCGCGCACCGGAACCCCGCGCGCACCACCTTCGGTCGGCACTCTCCGGCCTCGGCGACGACGCCGCGGGTCGTGTGGAGGCGATTGAGATGTTCGGCCCTGAGGTCCGCCAGCGCGACTCTGCTCTCGTCGGGCAGGTCGGTGACTCGGAGGTAGATGTCCTGCATCTCCCGGTCCTCGTCGGCGAGAAATCGCTTGAGCGCGGCCTTGCCCGCCCGGAGTGCGTCGTCGGGGTCGGCCAACAGCGGCCGGACGAAGCGGTAGTCGTGGCCGAACCGCTCGCAACTCACCGACAGCGAGCGATTTTCCGGGTACTCCTCGGCGAACCGGCGCACCGACTCGGCCCGGTTGCGGTACACGTATTCGTACCATTTCTCGGTCAAGTCGCCGCTTCGTACTGACATGGACGACCCTTCTCGCGCTCCAATCTTTGTTACACGCCTCCTGTCGGCCGCCCGAGAGGGTTAGCGTTCGCCTGTGAACCGACCGCTGTCCGTCGTTTTCACTTCCATTTCCGTATTCGTTTACGATTCCGTTTACGCAAACGTAAGCGATTCGCGGCGCACCCGTGAGCGACGTAGTGTCGAGTGTCTACCGACTCGGCCTCCTCTGTATTTGCTAAAAAGTTAGAAAAAATGCTCTAACACGTATTCTTCATTCTCTACTCTCCCGCGGCTACTGGCTGACCGACTCGACGGACGCGGTTTGTCCTCCGGTGGATGAAGGATGGGGCTTCAAGCGGAGCTTCCCACAACGATTCTGCTCTCGACACTCGTACGTGCCTAACAGATTCGGAGAACTCCTCGAAGTCTCCTGCTCGATACGTCCCATAGCGCCCCGGAACTTAATACGCTCCCGACTGTCAATACGTGCCATGTCGTCCCCTCCCGAAACAAACGACTCGACCGACCTCTCCGTCGAATCCTACCGCGAGTCGGTGGGCATCGAGACCGAGGACGACCCGACCCACGGCGTCCTCGCCCGTGACCTCCGGGCGGCGTGCGAGGGCGCGGTGCGCTTCGACGAGTACAGCCAAATACTCTACGCGACTGACGGGAGCATCTATCAGGCCCGGCCCGCGGGCGTCGTCTTCCCCACCGATGCTGAGGACGTTCGCGCTGTGCTGGAGACTGCGGCCGACCACGGCGTGCCGATTTTGCCCCGAGGAGCAGGCTCCTCGCTCGCGGGCCAGTCGGTCGGTCCCGGTTGCGTGGTCCTCGATTTCACCCGGCACATGGATAGCGTCCTCGATGTGGACCCCGAGGCAAAGCGGGCGACGGTCCAACCCGGCGTGGTGCAGGACGACCTCGACTCGCACTTGGACCAGTGGGGGCTGAAGTTCGCGCCGGACCCGGCCTCCTCGAACCGGGCGACCATCGGCGGCGGCATCGGCAACAACTCCACCGGCGCGCACTCGGTCCGGTACGGCATCACCGACGCCTACGTCGAGGAGGTCGAGGCGGTCCTCGCCGACGGAACCCCCATCCACGCCCGCGAAATCGAAATCGGCGGTCCCGAGTGGGAGGCGATTATGGCCGAGGACGGCCGCGAGGCCGACCTCTACCGGACGGTCCGCGGACTGGTCGAGGACAACGCCGACGAAATCGAGGAGAAGTATCCCGAACTCAAGCGGTCGGTGTCGGGGTACAACCTCCACAAGTGCGTTTACGGAACTGGAAACGTAAACGCAAACGATAGCGCAAACGCAACCGGAAACGAAAACGCAAATAAATACGTAAATTTGGCCAAGTTGTTCGTCGGCGCGGAGGGCACCCTCGGCGTGGTGACGGAGGCCACCCTTTCGCTGGTCTCGGAACCCGACGAGACCGCACTCGCGCTCTACTGCTTCTCGGACCTGCTGTCGGCGATGGAGGCAGTGCCGGTGGCGCTCGACTACGACCCCAGCGCGGTCGAGTTGATGGACGACGAAGTGTTTCGCTTGGCCCGCGAGTCAACCGAGTACGCCAAGTACGCCGAACCAATCCCCGACGATGCCGCGGCGGCACTCATGCTGGAGTTCGACTCGGAGGTCCACGACGACTTGGCGGACGCGATTGCAGAGACCAACGCCGAGTTCGTTCACGCCGGGTCAGCGTTCGACGTGCTGGAGGCCTACGACGACCAGTCGCAGGCCGACCTCTGGAAACTCCGGAAAGCCGCCATCCCCCTGCTGATGAGCATGGAGGGCGACCCCAAGCCCTACCCCTTCATCGAGGACGCCTCGGTGCCCCCCGAAGAACTCGCCGAGTACGTCCAAGGATTCGAGGGGATTCTCTCGGCCCACGACACCACCGCGGCCTACTTCGCCCACGCCGGGAGCGGGACCCTCCACGTCCGACCGGTCCTGAATTTGAAGGAGGAGTCAGGCGTCGAGAAGATGCAGTCCATCGCCGAGGACGTGACCTCGCTCGTCCTCGACCACCGGGGGTCGTTCTCGGGCGAACACGGCGACGGTCTGGCCCGGACCCAGTTCAACCCCAAGATGTACGGCCCGGACCTCTGGGACGCATTCAAGGAACTCAAGACTGCCTTCGACCCCGACTGGCGCATGAATCCCGGAAAGGTGGTCTTCCGCGACGAGGACCCCACCGACATGACCGAGAACCTGCGCTACGGCCCGGCCTACTCGTCGCTCGAACCCCGGACCGAACAGGACTTCTCGGCGGAGGGTGGCTTCTCGCACCTCGTGGAACTCTGCAACGGTTGCGGCACCTGTCGCCAGACCGACACCGAGGTCATGTGCCCCTCCTACCGGGCGATGGACGAGGAGGTCGCCACCACCCGCGGCCGGGCCAACATGCTCCGGGCGGCCATCTCGGGCGAACTCCCGCCCGACGAGATGCACAGCGACCGATTCCAGAAGGAGGTGCTGGACCTCTGTCTGGGATGCAAGGGGTGTCAGAGCGACTGCCCGACCGGGGTGGACCTCGCCAAACTCAAGGCCGAGGTCAAACACCGGTACCACCAGCGAGAGGGCGCTGGCCTCCGGGAACGCCTCTTTTCGGCGGTTGACCGCCTCGCCCGAGTGGGGTCGGCGCTCGCGCCGGTTTCGAACTGGCTCGCCGACCTGCCCGGCGTGGGACTCCTCGCCGAGAAGACGGTCGGCGTGGCCCGCGAGCGCGACCCGCCGGAGTTCGCCGACCAGTCGTTTTCGGCGTGGTTCGAAGCCCGCGGCGGGCCTCGGATTCCGCGGTCGGATGCAGAGGACAGGGTTCTCGTCGTGCCCGACACCTACACCAACTACGTCTACCCCGAGACGGGCCGGTCTGCGGTGCAGGTCCTCGAATCCGCGGGGGTCCACGTCAGGGTCCCCGACGCCGACCCGAGTGGCAGACCGGCCTACTCCGAGGGGTTCCTCGATACGGCCCGCGACCGGGCCGAATCCAACGTCGAACTGCTGGCTCCGCGAGTCCGAGAGGGCTGGTCGGCGGTCTACCCCGAACCCTCGGATGCTGTGATGGTGCAGGACGAGTACCGGGACCTTCTGCCCGACTCCGCCGGGGCCGACCTCCTCGCCGAAAGCGCCTACGGCGTCTGCGAGTACCTCGACACCCACCACGCGGGCACCATCGACTTCGACGCGCCCGACCAGCGACTGGCCTACCACGGCCACTGCAACCAGCAGGCGCTCGGGACCGCGGGCCACGCCGTGGGGGTCCTCTCTCGTGCGGGTTACGAGGTCTCTGCGCTGGATTCCGGCTGTTGCGGCATGGCCGGAAGCTTCGGCTACCACGCCGAACACTACGACCTCTCCCAGTCCATCGCCGACATCCTGCGCGACCAAATCGACGAGGCCGACGCCGACGAAGTGGTCGCGCCGGGTGCGTCGTGTCGCTCGCAGTTGGAAACCCGCCACCCGACCCATCCCGTCGAAAAGTTGGCCGAGGCGCTCTCTCGCCGGTGACTGTCCGACGAGGACCTCCGATTCTCCGGTTTGATAACGACGCTTCAACTTTAAATCGCTGGACTGTGATAGGTCAGATAGCGAAATGCTACCGATGGAAGTCGTCTACGTCGTCCTCAGCGCGGCGCTCGTGGTCGCCGGTCTGTCGCTCGTCGCACTCGCGGCGCGGGCCTATCTCGAAACCCGACATCGTTCGATGTTTCTCCTCGCAGTCGGGTTCCTGCTCGTGGTCGCCGCGGCAGTCGCAACTACCTTCAGCGCGTTTGCGACCGAGTTCGGTGCGAGTCGGTACCTGCTGACGGTGAACTACGCGGTCACGACGCTGGGGTACCTCTTCATCATCATTAGCGTTCGGACGCAGTAGCGGATTTTCTCGGGGTCTGGGTTCTACGCTCGATTGCCGGGTCGTTGCTGTTGGTACCGCCCAGACATATTTTTCTTCTCCTAACATCTCTATGTGACTGTAAAATAATCAAATCGGATGCTTTCCGACCGTTCTGCCGTCTCGGAAACCTACTTGCCGCCGGACGCCCACGGTCCACCCATGACAGACGCGCCGGAGTTCAAGCGACGACTCCGCAGAGGAGACCCCGTAACCGGTCACTGGTTGTCGGTCGGCCACCCGGCGGTCGCAGAAATCTGCGCCCGAGACGCCGATTTCGCGGTCGTGGACACCGAACACGCGCCGACCGACCTCGGCGACGTGGCGAACGCGGTCCGAGCAATCGAGTCGGCGGGCGACGAACCCACTGCCCCGCTGGCCCGCGTCGCGTGGAACGACCCCGTGCGAATCAAGCGCGTGCTGGACACCGGCGTTTCCGGTGTCTTGATTCCGATGGTCGAGGACGCCGCGGAAGCCCGAAACGCGGTCGAAGCGGTGCGCTACCCGCCCGAGGGCGTCCGCGGCATCGCCGGGTCGCGGGGCAACGACTACGGCAGAGGCCTCGCCGAGCAGGTCGAGGAGGGCGGCGACCACCTCGTCACCGTCGTCCAAATCGAGACCCAGCAGGCGGTCGAAAACGTCGGCGAAATCGCGGCGGTCGATGGCGTGGACGCCCTGCTGGTCGGCCCCGCGGACCTCTCGGGGTCGCTCGGCGTCTTCGGCGAGTACGAATCCGAAACTTTCCGCGAGGCCGTCGAGAGCGTCCTCGACAGCGCCCACGACGCCGATACCCCGGTCGGCACGCTGGCGACCAGCGACGACGAAATCCGGCTCTGGGCCGACTACGGCTACGACTACCAAATCGTCGGCGTTGACGCGGGCTACCTCGCCTCGGGGGCCGAGCGCGCACAGTCGGTCTACGACGAGGAGATGGGATGAAAAATCTGGTCTGCTACCGGTGCGGCGCGAGCGCCGCCTTCCCCGACCGCAAGCGGTGTGAGTGCGGCGAACCACTCTGGTTCGACACCGAGCGCCCTGCGGCCGACTTCTCGTGGCCGGACTCTACTGGCTCGGACTCCACCGGCGTCTGGCGCTACGACGACCTTCTGCCGGTCGAAATCTCCGGCCCCGGAGACTCCTCTGCCGGAGTCACCGCGACCGCTGGCGTCGGCGCGGCGGCCGGGGCGACCCCGCTGGTCCGCGCCGAACCCCTCGACGACAGCGCGGGATGCCGACTCTGGCTCAAAGACGAGAGCGAGAACCCGACGGGGAGTTTCAAGGACCGCGGGAGCGCCGTCGGCGCTGTGTGGTCTGCCGAGGCCGACCGCGAGTGGATTGGCACCGTCTCCCACGGAAACATGGCCATCAGCGTGGCCGCCAACGCCGCCGGAATCGCAGGCGGTTCCGGCCGCGAGGAGGGAGATGGGCCGGCGGCGCTGGTCCTCGTCCCGGACGACATCTCGGACGAACGTCTCGCGGCTATCGCGCAGTACGACCCGGCAGTCCTCCGGATTTCGGGCGATTACGGCGACCTCTACTACCGGACCCTCTCTGCGGACGCGCCGGTCGAGTTCGTCAACAGCGACACGCCCCTCCGGGTCGCGGGCCAGAAGACCACCGCGCTCGAAATCTGCGACGAGTTCGCACCGAACGCTCCGGACGCCATCGTCCTGCCTGTCTCCAGCGGAGGCCACGCCAGCGCGACGTGGAAAGCCCTGCGGGAACTCCGGACCGCGGGCCTCCTCGCCGAATCCGACCTCCCCCGACTCTACTTCGTGCAGGCGTCGGCCTGCGACCCCATCGCGGAAGCCTACCGCGAGGACGCCGACGAAGTGACCGCGATTGAGCAGACCGAATCGACCGCGGCCTACTCCATCGCCAACGCCGACCCGCCGAGCGGAACGCGGGCGCTCACCGCGGCCCGAGACACCGGCGGCGCGGTCATCTCGGTCCCCGACGACGAGATTTTGGACGCGAAAGCCGACCTCGCTCGAAAAGCCGGGTTCTGCGTCGAACCGGCGTCGGCGACCACACTGGCCGGGATTCGGCGACTCTCCGAGCGCGGGGCACTCGACGCCGACGACGAGGTGGTCGCGGTGCTGACCGGGACCGGCTTCCGAGAACTCGACGCGGGCGGGGAGAAACCCGAGGCGGTCGCACTCGCCGACCTGCCGGAGCGTCTCCGGGCGCTAGCTGGTTAGTCCTCGTCGTCGGCGAAGACGACCTCCTCGATTTCCCGGCGCTCGCCGTCCGGGGAGTCTTCCTCGTACTTGTAGCGAACGTCGGCCTCCTCGTCCTCGGCGACTTCGTGCGAGCCATCGCAGAAGGGGTAGTTCTCCGAGAGACCGCAGAGACAAACCGCGATGTTGCCTTTCTCGTCGTCCAAGTCGCTCTCGTCCAGTTTGAGGGGACCGGTCGCGTCGTGGGTGACTTCGCGGGCCATGCCCGGCGGTAGGGGCCGGGGACTGGTAGGTTTTGTCCGTCAGTCTCGCTCGTAGGCCCCCTGACGGACCAACTTCCCGCGCTCGGCCATGACCTCGGGGGTCCGACAGACCCCATTCGCGCCGGTCACCTGCGGGACGGTGCAGTTGTTGCAGTTCTCGCAGACGGCCTCGACCTCGTCGGAGTCTCGGGCGTCCTCGGGGTCGAGAAGTCGGGCGGGCAGTCTGGGTTCGGCGTAGAACGGGCGGCCCATTCCCACCGCATCGCAGGCCGGCCGAGAGCCGTCGTTTCCGAGGAGTTGGTCTATCTGCTCACGAGAGCGAATCCCGCCCTCCAGCAGGACCGGGACCGAGACGCGCTCTCGGACTCGCCGGGCGAGGTCGGCGTTCCACGCCGGTTCGAAGTCGTAGCGGGCGGCCTCCACGCGGTTCGCGGCGGCGACCAGCGCGGCCTTCCACCGACTGCCGAACGCCGAGACGTAGCCCTCCCGAAAGTTGCTGTCGCGCCACGCCCGGTCGGGAAATCGCCCGCGGACGATGCTCATGTCCCAGAACGTCGAGACCCGGACCGGAACCAGCGCGTCGAGGCCGATGCGGTCGAGGCGCTCGCAGACGGCGACGGCCTCGTCGGCGGCGAGGGAGTTGCGGACGAACGGCGGGGCCTCGGTTTCGGCGGGAATCTTGGCGATGACCGGCAGGTCGCCCGCTCGGTCCCGAATCTCGTCGTGGACCGCCTCGAAGAAGCGCACGCCGTCGGCGAACTCGTCGTTCCGGCGATTGTAGAACGGCGAGAGGAACTGCTGGAGGACGCCCATGTTCGCTCCCGCGAGATGAACGCCGTCGTAGCCAGCGTCGGCGACGTTGGCCGCGGCGCGGCCGAAATCTTCCGCGAGGTCGTAGACCTCCTCGGTCGAGAGGACGTGCGGGTCGAGTTCGAGGAAGCCGAGGCGGTCGGCCACCCGGAGGAGCCGCGGCGGAGGCGACACCGCGAGTTGGCTGTAACCGGGGTTGGCCCGGCGGTACTCGACGTGCCACGCCTCCATGCTCCGGAGGCCGCCGTGGTCCAACTGGGCGAAGATTCGCCCGCCGTGGTCGTGGATGGTCTCGGGCACCGCCGACAGACTCGCGGTGAACTCGGGGTCGGCGACCGGGGTCATCGAGGGGGCGACCCTGCCGCCCTCCTCGTGGACCGGTGACGCGCCCTGACAGACGAGTCCCGCGCCGGCCTCCACAGCGGGTTCGAGTTCGTCCGCGAGAATATCCGGGGCGTCGGGTCCTTCGCCGGCGCACTCCAGCAGTGGCGCGCGGTAGAGCCGATTCGATAGCTCGACGCCGCCGATTTCGAGTGGGGCTTCGAGTTCGGGCACGGTGAACTCCGTCTTCGACGGTTCGTCGGTAAAGTGTTTGGTCGGCACGCCTGTCGGTGGGTCGCTCGGTCAGCACCTCGGCGGTCGCTCGCGGAATCCGGTTCGACGCCGACGAGGAGACCTAAAAACATAATTTGAATCGTTAAGACTTTCTCTACATATCTATACAAAATAATATTCCTTGTCTTCCGGAACATTTATTCCCTACCGCACCGAATTATTACACAAGAAGTATTGGAGAAATAAAATCGGCACTTTTTTCTATCAGTTCCGCATAGCTACTGCTCCGGCGCTCGAACGTGCGGGATTCGGGCGCTCTCGCGGTCGAATCGCGCAGAAACCTACCTGACCAGCGACGCCTGTCGGAGTCGCCCGCCGTCCGTCAGGTATCGCGCGACACCGATAGCACCCATGCCAGACACACCCCCGGACGCCGCCGACGCAGTATCGACCGATTCCGACACCGGCAGTCTCGACTCGCTCGCCGACCCCGAGGACCTGCGCGACGACGATTCGGTCCGCTTCACGCACGAGGAGGCCGCCCACGACGACCGGACACACTGTAACACCGACATCGCGGGCCGGGCCGTCGTCGGCGTTACCAACGACGCTGGCGAGGTCCTGTTGGCGGTCCACGAGGCTGAGTCCGTCGCCATGCTCCCCCACGGCGAAGTCGAATCCGGCGACGATTGGGTCGCGGTCGCTCGCCGGAAGGTCGAACTCACGACCGAACTCCCCTTCGAAATCGACGGCGTGGCGGTCGTGCGCGAAATCGACCACTTCGTCGGGAACGACGACGAACCCCACGCCACGACCTACGGCGTCGTCTTCCGGGCCTCGCTCACCGGCGACCCCGACGAGGCCGTCCTCGCGGACCCCGGCCACCCCGACAACGACCACTGGGACGCCGGGTGGTTCGGTTCGGTCCCCGACAACCTGCCGCCGGGTGCCGGTCTCGTGGCGGACGACGTTCGACTGTTCGTGGACTGAGACGACCGCGGGGGTCTCGCCGACTGGCGTTTACGCTTCCGTAAACGCAAACGCTTACGAAAACGCTAACTTTCTCACTCGCTCACCGACGCCTGCCGAGCGCAGGCGTACCGGAGGAGTTCGATTCGGTGGGTCGGCTCCGGCCCCTCAAGTCGGGTTGGCTGTTCGACGTAGTACATCCCGAGGCGTTCCACGCCGACCCCGTGGCTCGCGTTCCACCGCCGGCAGAGGTACTCAGCGAGGTGCGGCCGCAGTGGCTCGTTCGCCCCCACCCGGAGGTCCATCAGGTACTTGAACCACCTGACGTTGGGATAGCTGTCAGCCACGTCCGGCGGGCGGTCCCACCTGACCGCGGTCCCGTGGAACACGTCCCGCCGGGTGTCGTTTTCGAGTCGTCCGGGCACCACGTACCACCCGTCCGCTCCTCGGGGTTCGGGCGCGAACATGTCCCACCGGTACTCGCCGGGGTCAACCGCGGACTCGACCTCCTCGGGCGCGGCGACGTAACCGAGTGTCGCCGCGTTCCAGACGAGGACGAACGCCAGCAGACCGGCCACGACCGGGGGTTTCGCTCGGCCTATTTGCCGGGCGGCCTCGGCCGGTCCCCGGCGATTTCGCTCCGAGACGAGACCGTCGAGTCTGCCGCGCCGGTCCTCGCGGTCGAATCGGTCCCACGCCTCCGACGCCCGAAGTTTGGCGGTCGCCCGGTCCCAGAACGCCCGCGGGAGGAAGGGAATTAGACCGGCAATCGAGACCAGCGGGAAGATACCGAGTCGCATCGTCAGCGCCATCCCGAGGTGCATGCCGACGAACAGCGAGGCGAAGACGGTCCGCCGCCGGCCGGTCAGCAGAACCAGCGCGACCGACGAGACCAGCAGGCCGAGCCACACCCGGTCGAAGAATCCGAGGACCAGCGGATAGCGCGCCAGCACGTCGCCGAACCCGACGATTAGCTGGTCGAGGCTGAAGACGTACTGGATGGCGTCGCCCCGGACCCACCGGTCTCCTCGGAGTTTGAACAGCGCGTTCGCGGTGTAGACCACGACCACCTGAATCAGGAGCGCGGCGGTGGCGACGCTGGCCACGTGATTTCCGGGCTGGCGCTCGTACTCCTCCGAGAGCGACCCCGGAGACCGACCGTCCGCGGCCCGTTCCCGCGCGGCCCGGAGCGCGTCCACCGACCACCGCCGCCCGAGCGGCAGGAACATCCCCCAGAACAGCAGTCGCCGGAGGAGCGAGTCGCCGCCGTTCAGGACCACGGGATTCCGGGCGTGGAGCGAGACCAACAGCGCGAACGAGACGAGCGCGGCCAATCGCGTCCGGTAGCCGACGAGCAGGGCCACAGCCACCCCACCGGCGGCGAGAAACAGCGCGCCCTGCACCCACGCCGACCCCGAGAGGGCGTGAACCGAGAGGGCGGCCATCGCGGGAAACTGTTCGCGGAGGACCGCCCGAGGCAGAACTCCCGAGTCGGCGTAGAACGCCACGAGGTCCCGCGACCGGAGGAGCAAGTCCGCGAGCAGAAGCACCCCCAGCGAGACGCGGAGCGCGGCCAGCGCCCTCGCATCGACGCCGAACCGGCGCGCGATGGCGGCCCGACAGCGAGCGAGGGGTCGCTCGGGGAGGGCGGGAGCGTTCATGTTTCGCTGGATAGACTGACCCGTCTTGTAAACGTAGCGAAACACCCGACTTGGCGTGGTCTTTTCTCCGTCGCTGACGCTCCGGACTACCCTCCGTCGCCGACCCACGACGCGAGGTAGGCGCTCCCGACGATGCTCGCCGACGCGAGCGCGCCGGCCGGCCCGAACCGTCCGTAGGCATACGCAGTCGCCCCGACGGTCGCCACTAGCGCGAACCCGTAGGAGAGAACAGCGTACCCGGCCGCTCCGGTGGCTCGACCGCTTCGGAGGTCCTCGACGCCGCGGGATTTCAGCCCGTCGAGTCCGAACGTATCGACCAACAGCCAGTAGCCGTCGCCGTGATAGAGCGGGTTGAGCGCGAAGACGACCTGACTGGTGACGCCCACGACGACCAGCGCGAGGACGGGACTGTCGGACACCCCGGCGTACCGCGCGACCACCAACGGCAGGCACGCCGCGAGTTCGACCAGCGGGCCGGCGAGGCTTATCCACCGCCGGAGGTTGGTCGGGAGCAACCACGCGCCGTTGGTCACGGTCTTGACTGTCGGGACGACGGCGTTTATCGTGCCGACGGTCACGTCGGCGTCGAAGTACGGTTTGCTGGCCCGGTAGTGGCCGTACTCGTGGACCGCGGTGAAACCGAGGAGCGCGACGAGGGCGGCCGCGTACTCACCGACCGAGAGGTCGGCGGACAATCCCGCGAGTGCCCCGCGGGTCAGTTCGTGGACTGACGCGCCGACGAAGACTGCGAGGAGTGCGACGAACAGGGCGACTCGGGGCCAGAGCCGAACGTCGTCGGGCGGGCGAACGCGTTCGATGCCGTCGCCCGAGCGCACGTATCCCTCCTCGGAGAGTTCCCGCAGTGTCTCGGCGGCCGCCGGATTCGCTTCTCCGATACGGTCGATGACCGCCGAAAACTGCTCGCCGTTCGTGGCGGCCTCCCGAAGCCCGGTTATCACGTTCGAACTCACTTTCTTGAACTCGTCGTCCCCGTTCCGAAGAAAGTGGTCGCCCTCGACTCGCCCCCAACTGAACCCGAACGACGAGTCGGTCTCCTCGGCCTCGGTCCTCATACGGCGGATAGTTCCTATCATACGAGAAAAACATTTTGTAAGCTACCGAAGGTCATAAAGTTAGATTATATAAGAAAAATTTAATACCGGATTGGTACCAAGTACCATTTGTCATGCAGGACCATTACCTTAGTGACGCGGACGACGACGTGGAAAGTGTCGAAGAGCGCGAGAACACCGGCCCGTACCTGACCATCATCGACGGCCTGTAAGCCGTCGGGTCAGTTCGGACGCTTCGTACGCTGACCGATTTCTTTCGCTCGTGACTCCCGGCGTCGAGTGTTCTCCTCAGTCCTCGGTGAGCATCGCGGCGACGGCCCCTGCGATGTCGGCGTCCGTCTCGCTCTGGGGCACCGAGAACCGCGGTGACGGGTTGGCTTCGAGAACTGCGTGGCCATCGCCGGGCCGGTCTATCACGTCCACGGCCGCGAACTCCAGTCCGGCCAACGACGCCGCTCGGCGGGCCGACTCCCGTATCGACTCGGACAGGTCCACGCGCTCGACGGGGACCTCCTCGCCGTCCACGAGGCTCCACTTGAACGAGAGTCGGTCGCTCCGGTAGTGGAACCCGCCGACGACTTCGCTGTTGACGACGTAGATTCGGAGGTCCCGGCCCGGAACGAACTCCTGAAACACGACTGGGGCGGTGGTCAGCTTTGCTAACCGCTCAGGGGTGATGTCGTCGTCGGTGAGTTCTTTCGGCGGCATTCGAGTCGCCAACGGCTTGTAGACGACGCGCTCGGCCGTCTCGTGGATGGCCCGCACTTCGTCCGGGTCGTCGGTCACGACCGTCTCGGGGACGGGAAGCCCGTTTTCGGCGAACCGATGGAGTTGCCACGCCGAACTGTCGTGGGCGAATTGGGCTTCGAAGCCCGGTAGCACCGTCGCTCCCTCGTCCTCCAGAATCCGCAGGTAGTTCAAGAGCGCCCATCGGTAGTCCTGTTGGACCGTGTAGGTCCGCCGCCAGTTCTCCGCGAAGCGGTCGTCGAATCGCTGGTCGTACTTGGGGTCCAGCAGGTCGTAGAGCGGCGCGTACACCCCGGTCACGTCCTCGCTCGGGAGCGGTGACTCGCTCCGACCGTCGGGCGATAAGCAGGTGACGTGGGGCAGGTCGGGCCACTCGTCGGTGTCGTAGTACTCGACCGAACCGCCCGCCTCGGTTACGGCCTCCCCGAGCATCCGGTGTTCGGGAAACTCCGCTGAACCCATGATAAGGACTGTCATGGGTTCGGTTTGTTCTCGGCTCAGTATAGCTGTTTTCGTTTCGAGAGGAGGCCCGACGAATCTCCGCCCGCTCGATGGACCTACTTCCACTTGATGGAGCAACCCCGCGAGGGCATGAAGTCCAAGTCAACGTCCTCGCCCGCCAGCACGGCGTCGATGGCGTCCCGAATGTAGATTTCGGTGGGGTCGTCGTCGGGGTTCAGCGCGTCATCGAGGCGGCCGTGGTAGGCGAGGGTGAAGGTGTCCCCACCGTTTCTCAGCAAGAAGGGGTCGGGCGTACACTCCGCGCCGTAGGCCTCGGCGACCGCTTGAGTCTCGTCGCGGAGGTAGGCGTCGTAGCGAATCGTGCCGTCCTCGACGTATTCGACCATTTTGTCGTAGGAGTCGTCGGGGTACTCCTCGGCGTCGTTGGGGTTGATGCCGACCACCGCGGCGTCGTCGTACTCCGCTGAGATGTCGTTGAGCAGGTCGAACTTGGCCTGCGCGTAGGGGCAGTGATTGCAGGTGAAAACCAGCAGTACGGCGTCGTAGTCGGCGAAATCCGAGAGGGTGTGGGTCTCGCCGTCGGTGCCCCGCAACTCGAAGTTGGGGACCGG
Source organism: Halorussus lipolyticus (assembly GCF_029338375.1). NCBI lineage: Archaea > Methanobacteriati > Methanobacteriota > Halobacteria > Halobacteriales > Haladaptataceae > Halorussus > Halorussus lipolyticus. The sequence goes on from NZ_CP119805.1 coordinate 17,641, forward strand.
TTCGCCGCGCTCGAGTTTCTCCGCGGACTCTTTCATGACCATGCTGGTGGGTTGGTTTTCCTCGGGAAAATAGATTCGGGAGCTATGGACTCGTTTTGTTTCAGGGTGTACCCGAATCGGCACGGCGGCAGAGACGACCGCCGAGGACACAGCGAAGACGACCGCTGACGCCCCCGACCGGCCCCTTCATTCCATCCAGACGGCGGTTGGTCGGCGGGGCTTCCGCGGCGGTTGATTCACCGGGCGCTTTCTGTCGGTCGATTCACGGAACTTTCGCGGTGGTGGGTCTCACCGAGCGCGCTCGTCAAAGAAACCCAGAGGGGTTCTAAACAAATAAAAACAATGCTATAGAGAATATATTGGTTGCTTAGAGCGTCCGACCTACAGCGACAGGTACGGAATCGTTGCCTGCTCGGTCGCCGAGTAGGCCAGCGCCTCCGCTTGGCTCACGCCGTCGGGTGTCACGAGGTCGATGACGTTCGGGTTCATGTCGTCGTCGCGGCCGCCGCCCAGCACCCAGTTGCCCGCTTCGGCCGTGACCGGCCGGATTCTGCCCTCGCTGTAGCCGTCCTGACACAGCATCAGCGGCACGAGTTGCTTGTCTTCGAGGGTGCCGCCGAGCGCCGACTTCGGGACCTCGATTTTTATAGCGTCTACCGCTTGATAGCCCGAGAGGGTCACGTCGCGGGTGACTTCGGACCCGTCTGCGGCCTCGACCCGAGGAGCAACGAAGCCTTCGGCGAACACGCGGTAGTGGTATGGCTCCGTGAACGTCGCGTTGACGCCGGTTCGGGCCTGCGTCGTCCCGCCCGACTGGGCCGGGTCTCGGACGTAAATCTGGAGCGACTGGACCGAGACGGCGTTGCCGCCCCACGGGTTGGTCAACTCGCCGCCGAGGCGGACGAGGAACTGGTAGGTGTCGCTGGTCTCGTAGACGCCGAACGAGTCGATGTCGAATGCGCCGTCCACGAACGCGCCGGCCTTCGGGTAGACGTAGCTTCCCGGCCCGTGGTCGTCGCCCTCGGGGTCCTCGAAGTCCGCAACCGGGTCGCCGACCTCGACGCGAGCGACCGTCTTCTGGGCGACCGAGGTGCCGACCTCCGTCACGTCGCCCGCGGTGGCCGCGACCACCGTGATTTCGGTCTCGCCGTCGCCGACCGAGAGGTCCACCGAGAATGTGCCGTCGTTGACCTCGCGCCGGACTGTCTCCGCGCCGGTCTTGACTACGACCTCAGCGCCGTCGGTGGTTCCGGAGACGGTGACCTCCGGGTCGCTGACGACAGTCGGCGGGAACTCCACGTCGAGGACCGGCCCCTCGGGTCGGTCGCCCTCGGTGTAGCGGTCGGCCACGAACTCGGGGCGCTCGATGGGGCGTCCGGCGTCGATGGAGTGAGCGAGGCGGACGAACTGGGCCATGCTCCACGAGAGGGGCGTGGCCGAACCGGTCCCCGCGCCGAACTCCCACCCGAATTCGGTCTCGTCGGGCCGGTCCCACACCTGCTCGGGAATCATCCGCCCGGAGTTGGCGAAGTCGGCCATCGTCTCCAGCAGGTTTCGGGGCGCGACAGCGCCCGAGTCGGTGCCCGCGAGGAGTTCGTACTCGCCGCGCTCGCCCGAGAAGATGGGCCAGAGTCGGCCCTGCCCGGTGTTGTCGAGGCTCCACGGCGCGCCCGCGGGGTACTGGTCGCTCCCGTCCTGTTCGCCGTAGCCGTCGCCGTTGTACCGGTAGAACGCCGGACCGTGGGGCGTCTCGACCCGGATGGTGTCGTCCACCACTTCCAGCGAGTTCCGAATCACCTCGTCGTCCCACGGCTTGACGCCGAGGCGCACGAGTTCGAGGAATCCGGCGTCGATGACGTTTCGCTCGTCCAGCGAGGGACCGCCGTTGTTGATGTCGAGGGACGCGCCATCGTCGGGGTCCCGGTCGTCGTTGATTCGGACGTAGTAGGGCGTGTTCTCGTGCTGGTCGGTCCCCGTCTCGGTCGCCATCCAGTCGTCGGTCTTCTCCTGCCACTCGTCGGCGAGCGCCAGATACACGAGGGCGTCACCGCGTTCTCCCTCGTCGTCTGCGAGTCGGGCGGCGCAGGCCAGTCCCGCGATTTCGGCCGCGGTGGTCGAGGGCGAGTAGCCCGATTCCTCCTCCCACCGCTCTTGGCCGGTGTAAGGGCCGTTGCCAGCAACGTAGTCCGCCGAGGACGCGACGTTCTCGTAGTCGAAGCCCACGTCCGAGAAGTCGAGGCCGTGGCGGTCGAGGTGCTGGTAGGCCATCACCTGCGGGAACGAAACGTTGTCCATCTGCTCGCCGCCCCACCGAGTCCGCCCGTCGAGGAAGGTGTTCTGCGGGAGGAAGCCGTCCTCGCGCTGTTGGAACTCGTAGAGGTATTCGAGGGCCGACAGGGCGCTCTCGTCGTCGCCCATCGCTGACAAGGCGGTGTAGGACTGGTAGAGGTCCCGCGCCCAGACGTAGTTGTAGCCGTAGTCCGAGGGCTGGTCGGCCGTGACCGCCTCACCCCATGGGACCGACGGACTGGCGACGCCAGCGCCGGGGAACTGCTTGGATTCGACCGCCTTCAGCACCATCGCAGAGGCGTCGTACTGTCGCCGGAGGTCGGGGTCGCCCTGCACCGACTCGGGGGTCTCGATGGATTTCAGGTACTCGCGCCAACCCTTCGCGTACTCGGCCCGGACCGCAGAAAAGGACCGCGAGAGGGCGTCCTCGGCTTCGCTTACTGCGGCGCTCTCGTCGTTCTCCTCGGCGAATCCGAGGACCACCGTGTCCTTGACTTGCGGGGCGTCTCCGGCCAGTTTACCGACGAGCGCGACGTTCCCCTCTGCGCTCTGGTGGGGCGTGAAGGTGCCCTCGCCGAACAGGGCTTCGATGTCGCCGCCCACCACGTCGGCGCTCGCGGCCTCGAATCCGCGGTCGGAGGCGAGGCCGACGGCGACGTTGTAGGGGTCGCCCTCCTCGTCCAGAATCACGGCCTCGTCGTCGCTGGTCGTGTCCCGAGCGGTCAGGTATCGGTCGTTTTGCTTGCCGCGGACCGTGGCCGAATCGCCCCGCCCGGAGTTCGACAGCGCGGTGTCGGCAACGACGTAGAGGTCGTACTTCTCGGGGCCACGGGACCGGAATCGCACGTCGGCCAGCACGGCGTCGGCCTCCGGGTCGGCGGCGTACTCGACTTCGAGGAGCCATCCGCGGTCGGTCTCCTCGATGGTCTGGCGGAAGACCAGCGCGTCGTCGTCGGCCATCTCGGTGGTTCGCTCGATTGGGGACCGGTCGTCGTCTTTCCTGCTCTGGTTGAAGGTTCGGGCCGAGTAGCCCGAATCGGGGTCGGCCACCACGAAGTCCAGCGTCCGGAGGTCCATGAGGTCGATTCGGGGGAATCGGGCTTGGGCCAGCGCGCCCTCGGTCAGCGTGAACCAGACGTTCGAGGAGTCGTCCTCGGCGTGGTCGGCAACCGTTCCGACCCCGTACTGCTCGCCGGTGGTCCAGTGGGCGGTGTCGCCGCCGGAGACTTCGGTCTCGTCTCCGGATTTCGCCGAGACTGCGCTCGCGCCGACCAACGGGAGGGTTGCGCTCGCGCCGACCGCCTTCAGTACGTCACGCCTCGATTCACTCGGAACCGGATTGTTTTTTCGCACAGTACTCTCAGTATCAGACGAGCCACTTGGTTCTTGTTGCCCCGGAAACGCGCGAAATGGAACCTCGGCGAAACGAAGGGAGTACGGAGAGAAGGGGTCGAAGCGTTACCGTGCCGAGGATTCGACCTGCTCGGGCGGGCCACCCGGCAGTTCGTCGCGGTCGTGGGGTGCCTCGAAGTCGATGGCCGGTCCCTTCGGCACGATTTGCTTGGGATTCAGGTCGGTGTGACTCCGGAAATAGTGGTGTTTGATGTGGTCGAGGTTGACCGTCTCGGCCACGCCCTCGGTCTGGTAGAGGTCCCGCAGATAGGGCCAGAGATTGTCGTACTCGGAAATCTGGCGGACGTTGCACTTGAAGTGGGTGTGGTACACCGGGTCGAACCGGACCAGCGTAGTGAACATCGCCACGTCGGCCTCGGTGAGTCGGTCGCCGCAGAGGTACCGCTGGTCCGCGAGGAGTTCGTCGTACTCGTCCAGCGCGTCGAACAGTTCGGTGACGGCCTCGTCGTAGGCCTCCTGATTCCCGGCGAACCCGGCGCGGTAGACCCCGTTGTTGATGGGGTCGTAGATGTCGTCGATGATTTCGTCCACCTCGTCGCGGTAGCCCTCGGGGTAGAGGGTCACGTCCCTCTCTGCCACGTCGTGAAACGCGGTGTCGAACATCCGCATGATTTCTTCGGACTCGTTGTTCACGATGGTCTCCGTTTCCGTGTCCCAGAGGACCGGCACCGTGACTCTCCCCGTGAAATCGGGGTCCGCGGCGACGTAGGTCTCCCGCAGGTAGTCGAAACCGTTGAGGTGGTCCTCGGTGCATCCGGATTTCTCGGGACTGAACTCCCACCCGTCGTTCTGGCGGTAGGGGTCCACGACCGAGACGGAGATGGCGTCCTTCAACCCCTTCAGACTCCGGACCAGCAAGGTCCGGTGCGCCCACGGACAGGCCGCAGAGACGTAGAGGTGGTAGCGCCCGGCCTCGACCGGGAACTCGGCGCTGGGGTCGTCCTCGACCCACTCGCGGAAACTGGTCTCCTGCCGGTCGAAGTTACCCTCGTCGTCGGTTGATTCGTAGGCGTCGGTCCGCCACTCGCCGTCCACGAGCATGTTCATGGTAACTTACAGTTCGTCTCAGCGGTCAAAAGTATCTCCGCTCGCGGCAGGCCCGGCCTGAAATAGATTTCACCTCCTCGGTTTCCCGACTTACTCTCTCTTTCTCTCTCGGCGTCTCGACCGACACTGCTCCTCGACTACTACTTTATTATGTACGGCGCGTGCTAGCGCGCGCCTATCGCGCGAGGTCGTCGGGAGCGGAGTCGTTCGAAAATCGAAGATTTTCGTGACTGAGCAGGACGGTGTCCTGCGAGGGCAACGAGACCGCCGGTCTCGCCCGCTCACGAGAGCGTCGCTCTCGGACGACGACCGACTGCTCGGCAGACGCGGTTTGTCTGCCGGTGGACGAGCATCGGAGGCCGAAGGCCGAGAAGCGCAGTCGGTTGGGGAGGGTGTGGCCCGCGGTCGCGGTGCGGAGCGTTGCTGTGCGGTAACGCCGACGCCCAAGCCTGACGCTAGCTTCGACTGTTTTCTCACTTGCTTCCAACGAAACTTCGCGCCAGTTCCGCCTCCGCCCGGCGCAGTCGGTACGAGAGCGTCGAGCGCGGCAGGTCCAACTCGTCGGCTAACTCCTCGACGGTAATCCCGCGGGGCGTCTCGTAGTAGCCGCGTTCGACGGCGGCGGCCATCGCCTCGTAGTGGGTGTAGGGCAGGGCGGGCCGACCGCTGTAGGCCGAGAGCCACGCCGACTCGTCGGTGACCTGCCGGAGGTCGAACCGCACGTTCGGGGCCTTCTCGGCCTGAATCGCGTCGGAGAACGCGCCCAGATTGGCGTCGCTCGGGAGGAGGACGTGCCACTCGTAGCGCGACCCGCGGCGCTCGGTGGCGAACAAAACGCCGGGGCCGACGTACTCCAGCGCGAGGTGGGGAATCGACGCGCACTCGTCGGTTCGCCGCCAACTCGTGAACAGGATGCGCGTCGAGGGGTCGCGGTGGAGGACCTCGCTCCGGGTGTCGGCCGGGCAGTCGCTCGCTCCGAAGCAGTCGGCCGTGTGCCCGTCCTCGGCGAAGGCCTCCTCGGCGACCTCCAGCGCCGTGGCCGGGCCGGTGAGGCGGTCCACTCGCCAGCAGTGGCTCGGGGTGACGGTACACGACAGCGAGTGGCCGTAGAGGTCGGGATGCTCGCGGAAGGCGTCGGCCACCGCGTCGGCACCGGTCTCGTACTCCAGCGCGAACGAAACGGCGCGCATACTTCGACTTGGGTCCGTGGCAAGTTAGCGTCGGGGGTGGAAAGAATCGGGCGTTCCGGCGCTTGCCCGTTCAGTCCACCGCCGGAATCCTCAAAACGAATAGCTATCAGCGTACGAATACCGGCAAATCGCCGGACTGCGCGCCGGTCGTCGCCGACGCCATCGAACGCCGACCGGAGTTGTCGCACGCCAACCGAGAAGCCACGTATCTCTCGGCCTTGGTTTGGGATATGGTCGAAGCAGGGCAGATCGTACTCACCGTCGTCATGGGGGTGCTTCTCGTCGCTGTCGCGGCGTACATCCTCCGCATCGAGGACTGGCAGTCGTACACGCCCCTCGCAGGGGGTGGTGGCGGCTACGGCGAGGCCGGTGAGACGACCCATCAGGAGAAACCCGGCGGATTGGCTCGCTGGCTAACCACCGTAGACCACAAGGACATCGGTCTGCTCTACGGCCTCTACGGACTGATAGCGTTCGCGTGGGGTGGTATCGCCATCCTGCTGATGCGGACCGAACTCCTGACGCCCGAGTCGGCGATTATGGGCGCGAACTTCTACAACTCCCTGCTCACGTCCCACGGCATCACGATGCTGTTCCTGTTCGGGACGCCCATCATCGCGGCGTTCGGGAACTACTTCATTCCCTTGCTCATCGGCGCGGACGACATGGCTTTCCCGCGCATCAACGCCATCGCGTTCTGGCTTCTGCCACCCGGCGCGCTCCTCATCTGGTTCGGCTTCTTCGCCGCACCGTTCGGCATCGGCATCGACCCGTCCCAGACCTCGTGGACGATGTACACGCCCCTCTCGGTGGAGCAGACGAATCCCGGCGTGGACCTGATGTTACTCGGCTTGCACCTCACTGGCGTCTCGGCGACGATGGGGGCCATCAACTTCATCGCCACCATCTTCACCGAACGAGGAGAGGACGTTGGCTGGGAGAACCTCGACATCTTCTCGTGGACGATGCTCACCCAGTCGGGCCTCATCCTGTTCTCGTTCCCCCTCTTGGGGAGTGCGCTCGTGATGCTCCTGATGGACCGGAACTTCGGTACCATGTTCTTCTCCCCGGAGGGCGGCGGCCCGATTCTCTGGCAACATCTGTTCTGGTTCTTCGGCCACCCTGAGGTCTACATCCTCGTTCTGCCACCGATGGGGCTTGTGAGCCTCATCCTCCCGCGGTTCTCTGGCCGGAAGCTATTCGGGTTCAAATTCATCGTCTACTCGACGCTGGCAATCGGCGTCCTGAGCTTCGGCGTGTGGGCACACCACATGTTCAGCACGGGCATCGACCCCCGCATCCGGGCTAGCTTCATGGCGGTCTCCTTGGCAATCGCGGTGCCGAGCGCGGTCAAGGTGTTCAACTGGATTACGACGATGTGGAACGGCAAACTCCGGATGACCGCGCCGATGCTGTTCTGCATCGGGTTCGTCCAGAACTTCATCATCGGCGGCGTCACCGGTATCTTCCTCGCGTCGATTCCGGTTGACCTCGTGCTTCACGACACCTACTACGTCGTCGGCCACTTCCACTTCATCGTCATGGGCGCGATTGCCGTCGCCGGGTTCGCTGGCATCTACTACTGGTTCCCGATGTACACCGGCCGGATGTACCAGAAGACGCTGGCCAAGTGGCACTTCTGGCTCACGATGGTCGGAAGCAACGTGACGTTCTTCGCGCTCCTCCTGCTTGGCTACGGCGGGATGCCCCGGCGCTACGCTACCTACCTCCCGCAGTTCCAAGACCTCCACGTCGTCGCCACGGCGGGGGCGTTCATCATGGGCTTCGGCCAACTCATCTTCGTCTGGAACGTCGTCACCTCGTGGCTGGAGGGCCGGCGTGTCGAGAGCGGCGACCCGTGGGACCTCGAAGACGACGGCCTCAAGACCAAGGAGTGGGCGTGGTTCGAGCGCAAGCGAGAGACCGCCATCGCCACCGACGGCGGCGAGGACGACGAGGAGGCCCGGACCTCCTCGGAGAAGCGCACTGACGGCGGCGAGGAGACCGCCGACGACTGACTCTCCTCCTCACTCGCCGGCGAACGGCCCCACCTCGTCCACCGGGGTCACGGAGTAATCGACCGTGAGCGTGTCTTGGGTGGCCCGAATCTTGCCCACGAACGTCGAGATGTCGGTCAGTTCCCCTTCGAGGATGAACAGTTCCATGCAGTAGTGGTCGCCGACGTGGTTGTGGACGTTCGAAGTCACCAACCCGTCGTACTCGTGGCGCAGTTCCATCATGCGCTGTTCGACGCCGGAACTCTCGTAGTTGAACAGCACTGTGACGACGCCCATCAGGTCGCGGTCCTCTAACTTCTTGTCCTCGAACTCCCCGAGTAGGTTCCGGGCGGCCTCGCGGAAGACCTCGCTCCGGCCGGTGTAGCCGTGTTCGTCGGCGAAGTCGTCCACGCGGTTCAGCAGTTCGTCCGGCATCGAGATGCTGACGACGGTCATGCTGTTAAGTCGGCGCTGTTAGGTTAATAGCTCTTATTACTATCGTCGGAATCACCCGGACCTAATTGCTAACTCTGCCGGCGGTTCGGATTCGACTCGCCGTTTCGAGTTCGATAGTTCCGTTCTAAGACAACTCCGTATTTGTTTCGGAATTATAGATGCGTTCGAGACGTTTCGTTACAATTGCATCGTCGAAGGGCGAGTGAAGTGGCGTCCCAAGGAGACCGGTCACTCGTCTCTCTGCATCGCCTGCGGGTCGCCCAGAATCCCCCACGGCCGGTAGGTCATAATCACGATTACCAACACCCCAATCACGAGCAACCGGAGGTTCGTCACGACGCTCTCGAAGGGCACGAAGTCCCGGAGGAACCGGGGCAGTTCGAGTAGAACAGCGAGCAAAAGCCCGCCCAGCACCGCGCCGCGGTTCGTCCCGCTTCCGCCGACGATGACCGCGATGTAGATGTAGAACGCCCACCGAGGACCGAACTGGCTCGGCACCAAGAAGTTGAGTTGGAGGGCGGTAATCGTGCCCGCCGCGCCCATCACGGCGCTCCCGAGGACGAAGCTCTGGGTCTTGTAGGTGAAGGTATCCTTGCCGACGCTCTCGGCGACCGTCTCGTCCTCGCGGACCGCCTTCAGCACCCGGCCCCACGGACTCTCGACGCCGACCTCCAGCAACCAGTAGGTCACGCCCAACAGCACCAGCGCGACCCCAAGCAGGAGGAGGTTCGAGTAGTCCAGCGCGAGGAGGGGGTTCGAAACCGAGAGGCCTCGCGCGCCCATCGTTAGCCACTCCTCGTTGGTCAGCACCAACCGAATCACCTCCGCCAGTCCCAGCGTGGCGATGGCCAGATAGTCGTCCCGGAGCCTGAGCGTCGGAATCGCAATCAGGAGGCCCACCGCTCCCGCCGCGAGCGCGCCCGCCAGAACTGCGGGCGCGAGCGGGAGCGGGACGCCGGCAACGTCAACCCAGAGGTAGGGCAGGTTCAGGCCGAGGGCGGTCGGCGCGCTCGGCGGCTTGGTCACGATTGCGGCGGTGTAGGCTCCGATGCCCCAGAACGCGGCCACGCTGATGTTGAACAGGCCGGTGTAGCCCCACTGGAGGTTGAGACCGAGCGCCAGAATCATGTAGACCACCGCGAACGTGGCGACGTTGACCAGAAAGGCCGGGAGGCCGGTCAGCCCCGCCAAAATTATCGGTTCGCTGGTCATCCCCACCGCCCTCCCGCGATGCCGTCGGGCTTGACCAGCAGGACCAGCACGAGAATCAGAAACGAGACCGCGGCCCGGTAACTCGCGCTCACGCCGGGGATGGCGATGGACATCTCTTGGGCGATACCGATGACGTAGGCCCCAACCATCGCGCCGTAGGGGCTTCCGATGCCACCGAGGATGACCGCAGAGAACGCGACCAGCAGGATGTTGAACCCCATCCGGGGCATGATGACGCCGGTCTGCATCCCCAAAAAGACCCCGCCGACCCCGGCGAGCGCGCCGGAAAGCCCCCACGTCGCCCGGAGGACGCGCTCGGTGTCGATGCCCGTCACCTTCGCCAGCGAGCGGTTGTCGGCGGTGGCCCGCATCGCCACGCCCATCGTGGTCCTCGTCAGGAACAGGTGGGTCCCGAGCGCGAACAGGGCCGCCACCGCGACGATAGTGAGACCGTCCTGCGTGACCCGGAGTCGGAGGAGCAGGTCGTAGCCCGCAATCGGAATCGTCGCGTCCACGAACTGGATGCCCCGCCGGAGAGGAAGCCCCAGCGAGCGCAACTGGTTCGACCAGACGATGCGGATGGCGCTTCGCAGGACCAGCGCGACCCCGATGGTCACGATGAGGAGGACGATTGGCGACGAGTTGCGGTGGCGCACGAACAGCAGTCGGTCGAGTACGAGACCGACGAGTGCCGTCGCTACGATGCTCACGCCGATTGCCGCGACGAAGGGCAGGCCCAGCGTCACCTTGGCGACGAAGGCAGTGTAGGCCCCGATTGTCAGGAGTTCGCCGTGGGCGAAGTTGGCGAAGTTGCCGATGCCGTAGAGCAGGGAGAGACCCACCGACGCCAGCAGGACGATGCTCCCGAAAATCACCCCGTTGGCGAACAACTGGAGGAGGCTAGCCATCGATTTCGCCTACTCTCCCTGCGTGGTGGTCGCGTCGGACTCCTGCTCCACGTCGAGGAAGCCCTGCATCCGGTAGTCGCCGTCCTCGAACCGCCACCACTTGTAGGTGCCGGGGACGTCGCCCTCCTCGTTCAGGTCGATGGACCCCGAGACGCCCGAGTAGTCGATTTGGTTGCCCGCGGCGAGTTCTTCTTTCGCTGTCTCGAACGACGAGACGGTCGTTCCCTCGGGGCGCGAGACGGGATAGATGGACTCCCGGAGCGCCGAACTGCTGAACTCGTCGGCGGACTCGATGGCGAGCGCCGACAGCAGGGTGGCATCGTAGGAGTAGGCCGCCCACACCGACGGTTGGGTGTCGTAGCGACTCCGGAACTCCGAGACGAACGAGTCCCACGCATCGGTCTCCGTCGGCGCGCTCGGGGTCGTGCCTATCATTCCGTCCAGCGCCCTCGCTGGGACGTTCTCCCGAATCGGCTCTGCCAGCGTGCTTTCGGCCCCGATGTACTGGTACTGGTCCTTGATGCCCATCTCGAAGGCTTGGCGCGCCATCGTGGTGAACGACTCCGGATAGGCGACGAACATGATGGCGTCGGGGTTGCCTTGGGTCGCCTGATTGAGTTGCGGGCGATACGACGCCTGCCCGGAGTTGTACGGCACGGTGTTGGTGATGGTGCCCCCTGCGGCCTCGAAGCGGGACTGAAGCACGTCGGCGAACCCGCGGCCGTAGTCGTTGTTGACCAGAATCACGGACGCCGACTCGATGCCTTGGTCGAGCGCCAACTGGGCCATCGCCGCGCCCTGAAAGGCGTCGGAGGGCGCTGTCCGCAGGACGTAGCCGTTGTCGTCCAGCGTGGTAATCTGGGGACTCGTGCTGTGCGGACTCACCTGCACGACCTGATTCGGTATTGTGACCGACCGCGCGATGGCGACGGTGACGCCGCTGGACACCGCGCCCATCAACAGCGGAACGCCCTCCTGATTGACTAACTTCTGGGCCGCGCTCACGCCGGTCTGTGGCGCGCTCGCGGTGTCCTCTAGCGACACCCGCAGTTCACCGCCGTCTTTCAGGCCGACCGAGTTCACCCGGTCGAGCGCCAGATTCATCCCGCGCTCGTGGCGCGACCCGTAGACCGCGAGGTCGCCCGAGCTAGAGACCGCAGACCCGATTCTGTACGTCTGTCCCTGCTGTAGCACGCCGGTCGTAGTCGCTGTGACGCCGCCTGCACCGAGCGCCTTCAGCACGGTCCGGCGCGTGGTATGTGTTTTCATTTCCCCCACCAACCGTATCCCTCAACCCTCTCTACCTAATACCCTTCGGTGCCACGACACGTTCGAGCGACGAGAGTACGGATAAATCCCGGCTTACGTGTCACGACGGGCGAAAATTGGATGGGTTGGTCTCGACTCGTCCTCGGCGCGCGGTTCTGCGCGTTCGAGGTCCTCGGTCCCAGCGACTATCTCCTGCTTCCCGGCGGCCGGTGTCGAAGAAATAACTCCACAATTGCTAAAGCCAACGTTACCTATTCTAAAAGTGGTTGCTTATTTCTCACTGCTCCGGCTTCGGTGCTGTGAACGGCGTCGTCGCGGGGTCCTGCTGTCGTTCAGTGGTGTTGCCCGGTTTGCGGGTCAGTTCCGCATCCGGGCCAACAGCGCGGCGGCGAGCAGTGCGACCAGCGTGACGCCGACGCCGAATCCGGGCACGTCGGGTGCCCTGTCACCGAGGCCGCCGTCGTCGGACTTCGTGACGCTCAACTCGGCGGTCCGGTCGTTGACTTCGATTGTGTGGTTGCCCCCGGCGTCCACCTTCTGGACGAAGGTGACTTCGACCGTCTCGCCGCCGGGCACTTCGACTGTCCTCGTCGCTACCTCCTCGCCGAACATGGTCAGCGTGACGTTCTGTTCGCCCGTCTCGCCGCCGGTGTTCTCGACCGTCGCGGTGATTTCGACCGTTTCGCCCGCCGAGATGGTCGATTCGTTCAGCGAGATGCCGGCGACCGCGGTGTCGGCCGGCAGAGTCTCTTTGACCGTGAGGTCGCCCGCCGACGCCCCGCCGACCGCGACCTCGTAGCTACCGGTGGCCGGGGCGGTCCCGGTCAGGGTCACTTGCTTCGTCTCGTCCGCTGGCACTTCGACCGTCTCCGAGGCCGCCACGCTCCCGTTCAGCGTGAGGTTCACCGTCGCGGTCCGGGCCGAGGACCCGGCGTTCTCGACCGTCGCAGTGGCGGTCACGTCGTCGCCTTTCGCCACGGTCTGGGTGGCCAGTCCAGCCTCGGCGACCGACAGCGAGTCGCTCGCGCCGACCGCGAGCGTGCCGAGACTGTTCGTCGTCGCCTTCAGCCGCATCGCGTCGTCGGTGGTCTTCACGACCGTCGCGTTCAGTTCGGTCCACCCCTCCGCCGAATCGTGCTGGTAGACCGACACGTCGTCGGCCGAGGCCAACGCGCCGACCGCGGACCGCTGGACCGTGAACTCGACCGTCGCGTTCTCCACGCCCCTGTCGAGGTACTTGGCGTCCGTCTGGAGATAGGCCAAGGCCTCGTCAGCGTCGGTCAACTGCGGCACCCCGTCGGGCGACTCGGCGCTCGCCGCGGTCTCGAAGACCACGTGGGAGTCGTCTCGGGCGATGTCCACCGCCACGCGCTCGAACTGGACGCCGGTCTCGTTGGCGGCCTCGCTGGCGGGCAGGGTGGCCGTAATCGTCTCGTCGGACCGGGCGTTCCGCACGTCGATTTCCGCGGCGTTGGCGTCGGTCTGCTGGATTTGCTTCGAGACCGGCGGCGGACCGAGGCTGACGCTTCCGCCACCGCCGCCACCTCCTCCGCCGCCGCCGCCTCCGCCACCGGTCGCGGCGCGCTCGTCCCGTTCAATTTCGACCTCGGCGGTCGCGGTGTCGGTCCGATTCGTGTCGTCCACGACTGTCACCGTCGCGTTGTAGGTGCCGCCGTCGCCGTAGGTCGTGGTGACTCGGGGCGTCGAGGCGTTCGTAGTCCGGTCGATTTGGCCGTCGCCGTCGAAGTCCCAGCGGTACTCTACGACCTCGCCGCTGGCGTCGTTGGAGGCGCTGGCGTCGAGCGTAACTTGCTCGCCGGTCTCGGTCGCGTTGGCCGGGGCCGAGAGCGCGGCGCTCGGCGCGTCGGTGACGTTGACGGTGTACTGGCCGGACGCGATTTCGTTGCCCGCTGTGTCGCGGGCCACGACCCAGACCGTCGGCGTGCCAGTGGTCTCGAAGCGATGGGTCACGCTACTCTCGAAGGTCTCGGTCGCTCCGGCCTCGACGGTCTCGCGCTCGCCGTCGCTGAACCGGTAGGTCACGCTCGCCACGGTACCGTTGTCCGCGACCCGCGAGGAGACCTCGAACTCCTCGGTCGCCGAGACCTCCGAGGGCACCGAAACGTCGGTGACGGTCGGGTCCTCGCTCGGCAGGACCGTCAGCGGGACGGTGATGTTATCGACGTTGCCCGCGCCGTCCTCGACTTCGAGGGTGACGTTGACTTCGCCCGCAGAGCCGTAAGCGTCCTCGAACGTCGGGTCGGTGGTTTCGGCGTCGAAGCCGTCGCCGCCCGCGTAGTCCCAGCGGTAGGTCCGGATGCCGCGGTTGTCCGTGCTATTGCGGGCGTCGAAGGTCAGAGGCGCACCGGCCTCGACCTCCTCGGGGAGGGTCGCTCTCGCGGTGGGTGATTGGGTGTCCTCCTCGACGATTTCGACGCTCATCGTCTCGGTGTCGGTGTTGCCCGCGGGGTCGGTGACCTGCACCGAAACCTCGTAGGTGCCGGGTTCGTCGTAGGTGTGGCCGACTCTGGCGTCGCCGGTGCCGTTCGTCCCGTCGCCGAAGTCCCACCGGTACTCGCCGGTGAGTGCGCCGCTGTTGTCGGTGCTACCGGTCGCGTTCAGGACGATTCGCTCGCCGACGACGTGGTACTCGGGGAGGCCCCGGTCGCCGGGGTCCACGTTCAACCTCGCGGTCGGGGGTTCGTTCGGGTAGACCTCGACCGGAATCTCGGCCCCGTCGATGATACCGCCGGACGTTTCGACGGTCACGCTCGCCGTCCCGCTCTGCGAGGAGTTGTAGGTGTGGGTGACGCTCGGGTCGGTGGTGTTCAGTTCGGTCGTGCCGTCGCCGTCGAAGTCCCAGCGGAAGACCTCGACGCTCGCGTCCACGCTGGCGGTGAACGTCACGGATTCGCCGGCCTCTGGCGGGTTGCCGGTCGGACTCGGCGTGGCGCTGAGGTCTGTGTTCGGACAGTGGCGGCCCGCCTCGATGACGAGTTCACGGCTCATGTCGAGGCTCAACTGCTCGCCGTTCGTACTCCCGTCGTAGTGGCGGACCTGCCACGCATCGATGTTCGTGAACGACGACGGCGTGATGACGGTCTCGCGTCCGCCGAGGTTGTGGAAGCCGCGGTAGGCACCGCCGTCGGTGCCGCCCGACCCCCAGACCCAGTTGACCTCGAAGCGCCGGCCGTCCCGACTCGGCCGAAAGCTTTCGAGCGGTCGAGACGAGTACTCGGCCTCTTGGTGGCCGTATCGCGTCCCGCTGGCGTCGTAGTACTCGTCGTCCATGTTCTCGCGGGGGTACATGTCGTCGATGTACGCCCACTCGCCGTTGGGCAGGTTCTGGAAGGTCCAGTCCGCCGCGCCGCCGCCGGGCGCGGGCCGGAAGAAGCCGTCACCGGGGCCGTGTTCGCCGTTGTAGGGGTTGTGCGAGGCCGTACCGGTGGTCTCGTACAGTCGGTCGTGGCGGACCACGAGACTGACCTCGCCGTTGGGGTTCTGGTAGAAGAACATGTGACTCTCGCCGTTCTCGGACCAGTTGTAGAGACCGTAGGTACCGTAGTCCCACCCCTCGTTCCGGTACTGGTCGTTGAGGTACGGCGCGTAGTACTCGGTCTGGCCGACGGCGTGTTCGCTCCCGTCGGGGTAGTACCGATAGCGATAGTCCATGATGGACTCGATGGACTCGAACCCGTCCCAGTCGGGGTTCCGGAAGGGACCGGTCACGTCGGCCTCCCGAGGCTCCTCGTAGTCCTCGACTGCTCCTCTGACTTCGACTTCTGGCTCCATTTTCGGATGGTCGTAGGTGAACGCGCGGACCTCGTGGCACACGCCGGCTCCGGGTTGCCGAACCGTGTACCACGGGCCGCCGTGGTCCGCGCTCGCGGTGCCGACCAGTCCGACGATGCCCGTCGGGAGCGCCGACGTGACCAACAGCACCGTCAGCGCTACGCTCAGTATCGTGGTTTTATCGGTATCCATTACGCTACTGAGCTACCGTATTCCGGTATTTCCCTTTGTTATGGACTCTCTGGCCGGTATTCTGGAGCCGGCTAACGTCCGAAGACCGGACGTACCTGTCAGACAGCAGTTGGGTAACGGCCGATAGGAATCGGTTACGTGGTGTCCTCGCGGTGGATGAACATAGGAAATTGTTTTTATAAGAATTGTATTGCTGTTCGAAAGCATCATCTGTATTTTCGACATTTCGCTCGGTCGCGTCTCGGCCCCATCGATTAACCTCCTCGGCGTCGGACCCAGTGGCATGGTCGAACGCGAGTTCGGAGAGGCCACGGTCGTCTACGACGACCCGCACGACGAGGACCCGAGCGAACTCACCGTCCAGAACGAACACGTGGTCTACTTCCAAGACCACTGGTTAGTCAGGACCGGCGAGGACGACGACGGCAGAGACACGGTGCGGCGCATCCCCTCGGAACGGGTGTACTACGTCGAGCGCGAGGTCGAGCGGTTCGAGGACGAGGCGGCCACCCTGAAAGACCAGTTTCAGGAGGAGTTCGAGTCGGTCGCCAGCGACGTGGAGGACAAACTACCGACGGGGTAGCGCGAATCGGGGTGACTGTTTTTGAGGTCGTGAGTCGTTGCGTCGGTGGGATTTGTTGTATCGGCGGCTGAGAGTGTTGTGTCGGTAGGTGGCGAATGCTGTGCCGGGGGACGAGAGTGTTGTGCCAGCAGGTGCCGAAGGTGGAAAGGGAAAGGGAGCTAGTTTCAGGCTTGAGCCTCGGCGTTACCGCACAGCACCGCGACCGCGGGCCACACCCTCCCCAACCGATTGCGCTTCTCGGCTTCGCCTGCGATGCTCATCCACCGGCAGACAAACCGCGTCTGCCGAGCAGTCGGTCGTCGTCCGAGAGCGATGCTCTCGTGATCACGAAAATCTTCGATTTTCGAACGACTCCGCTCCCGACGACCTCGCGCGGTTGGCGGGGCCACAAGAGGCCCCGCCAGCACGCGCCGAGATTACTGTAAAATCCGTGTAATTTCTGAAAGCCTGCTCAGTAATCTCGCTTGATTTCCATCCCGTTCTCCGAGAACTCCGTCCCGTCGAGTGTCAGACTCTCGGTGTCGGTGTAGACGCCGACGAGGTTGTTCGTGACGATGCTGTCCGTGATTCGAACGTCGGTGGCCCGTTCCAGTCGGACGCCGTAGGCGTTCGAGAACGTCGTCACGTTCCGAATCGTGGCCGACCCGCCGGTCACGAGGAGACCCGAGTGCCAGTCGTCAACTTCCACGTTTTCGACCGTGACCTCCTCGGCGTCCCGGACGTGGACGCCCTTGGTGTGGCTTACTCCTCGGCCGTCGATGCGGTGGTCGCCGCCGTCGAAGGTCACGTCGTCGGCGGTAATCGTGATGCACGCCTTCGAGATGGCGGTCTTACCGCCGTTCTCGATGTCGGTCGTGAGGACGTACTCGCCGGGTTCGTCGATGGTGGTACACGAGTCGATGCCGGTCGGTGCCTGCTTGCTCGGACTCACTGCGCCGGACGGGACTCCTCCGGCCGGCCCCGCGCCGGATGGAACTGCGCCGACGACGGCCGACCCGCCGACGGCCACCGCGACTGCGACGAGGAGGACGCCCAATCCGCGTGCGTCTCGAACACTCATACTCCGGGCCACGACGGAGGGGTAGTTATACCCTCGCGGCGGTTCGACGCCGAACTGCCGCGAACGGAACGGTAAGGAGGGACTAATGGAGCGAACGGGAACCGTGTTCAGGGCCTCTGGCAGGCGCTATCCGGCGCGCGCCGGAGACCGGCGACGACCGACTGCTGGTCCGCCGGGGCGCGTTCGTTTGACTGTCAATCCGATACTGCACTCGCGGCCATCAGCGACCGTCGGTGCGGCACTCCTCGCAGACGGCCACTTCGGCCGAAATTGGTCCGTCCTTCGGAGCGACTGGTAAGACCGTTATCGGAACGTACTCCCGGCAGTACGCACAGCGTTCGATGGCCGCGATTCCCGTGTCCATACCTCTCCCGTCAAACCCATACTACTCAAATTTTACTCTGGCTGTCAACCTATAGAAATAAATCTTCTGGCCACCTGTTGGAAAAACAAGGACGGAATCGCGTGGAACGCAAGCCGTTTGTTCGTGGCCCGCTTAGCCCGCGTAGTGACCGATTCAGACGACCAGACGGGAGACGAGACGGCCGACTCGGCCCCCGAACGCGAGGCCGACCCTGACATAGCAGGCAACTCCTCGGCGTCCGACGACGCCGCCAACCGCGCAGACCGCGCAGACCGCGACTCCGCCGATGCGGGCGACGATGCCACCCGCGAGGAGGCCGAGGACTCGTCCGACACGGTGGACGTGGAGGATTTCCACGATGCAGTCGAGGAGTTCGGCAGGCCGGTCGTCACCGCCGAGGAAGTCGCCCGCGCCCTCGACTCCTCGCAGGCCGAGGCCGACGACGCGCTGGCCGGCCTCGCCGAGGGCGACAGCAAGGGCGTCGAGCGACTCGACGTGTCCAACGACCCCGTAGTCTGGTACCCGACCGACTGGGGGAAACTCGCCGACCGGGAGCGCGTCGTCGTCTTCCCCAAGCGCAGAGAACTCGTGGTGGACCAACCGACCCAGTTCACTCGGGCGCAACTCTCGCAGTTCGCTCACCTCGTGGACACCACCCGAGACGGCGGCTACATGTACGAAATCCGCCAAGAAGACGTGTGGTCAGCGCCCTTCGACGACTTCGAGGACCTCATCGGCACCGTCCGAGACGTGCTTCCCGACCGGTCTCCTCACCTCGAGGAGTGGATAGAGAGCCAGTGGAAGCGCGCCCGCCAGTTCGTCCTCCGGACCGACGACGAGGACGGCTACGTCGTCCTCGAAGCCGCAAGCGAGGACCTGATGGGCAACGTCGCCCGCCAGAAGTTGGACGCGGGCCAGTTGCGCGCTCCGCTCTCGGACACCGAGAGTTGGGTCGCCGAGGAGGCCGTCGCCGAGGTCAAGCGCCTCCTCTACGAGGCGGGCTACCCCGTCAGCGACGAGCGCAATCTCGAAACCGGTGAGGAGCTAGACGTGGACCTCGGCCTCGAACTCCGGCGCTACCAGCAGGAGTGGGTGAATCAGTTCGTGGAGCAGAAGGCGGGCGTCCTCGTCGGCCCGCC
Organism: Halorussus lipolyticus; assembly: GCF_029338375.1. Lineage (NCBI taxonomy): Archaea > Methanobacteriati > Methanobacteriota > Halobacteria > Halobacteriales > Haladaptataceae > Halorussus > Halorussus lipolyticus. Next base: position 36,552 of record NZ_CP119805.1, read on the forward strand.
GGGAAGCGGCAAGACCGTGGCCGGGATGGGCGCAATCGAGGCGGTCGGCGGCGAGACGCTGATTCTGGTGCCGGGAAGGGAACTCGCAAACCAGTGGCGAGAGGAACTGCTTTCTCACACCACGCTCGCGCCGGACCAAATCGGCGAGTACCACGGCGGCCAGAAGGACGTTCGCCCGGTCACGATTGCGACTTACCAGACCGCCGGGATGGACCGCCACCGCCAGCTTTTCGACCAGCGCGAGTGGGGTTTAATTATCTATGATGAAGTTCACCACGTGCCGTCGAAGGTCTTCCGCAGGTCGGCGGAACTCCAGAGCAAGCACCGCCTCGGTTTGTCGGCCACGCCGGTCCGCGAGGACGACAAGGAGGAGGAAATCTTCACCCTCATCGGCCCGCCCATCGGGACCGACTGGGACGCGCTGTTCGAGGCCGGATACGTCCAAGAACCCGAGGTTCAGATTCGATACGTCCCGTGGGACGACGAGACCTACCGCCATGAGTACGGCACCGCGGAGGGCCACGAGAAGCGCCAAATCGCCGCGAGCAACCCGGCCAAGTTGGACGAGATTCGCCACCTGCGGAGTCGGCACCCCCACGCCAAGACCCTGATTTTCGTGGAGTATCTCGACCAAGGCGACGAGTTGGCCGAGGCGCTCAACGTCCCGTTCATCTCGGGCGAGATGCGCCACGCCCGCAGACAGCACCTACTGCAGGAGTTCAAATCCGGCGAGCGCGACACGCTGGTCGTCTCGCGGGTCGGCGACGAGGGCATCGACCTGCCCGACGCCGAACTGGCCATCGTGGCGTCGGGCCTCGGCGGGTCCCGGCGACAGGGCGCACAACGGGCCGGTCGGACGATGCGACCGACGGGGAGCGCCCGGATGTACGTCCTCGCCACGCGGGGTACGACCGAGGAGGACTTCGCCCGTCGCCGGATGCAACACCTCTCGGAGAAGGGAGTCCGCGTGACCGAGCAGAGTGCCGAGGCGGTCGAGGACCGCCGGCCGTAATCCGGCGTTCGCTCCCGGAACGGACCGAATAACGAGGGGCGAGTCGGTCGAAGCACCGGCATGGTCCGAACGCTCGCCGTCGTCGGACTCGTCGCGTTGCTGGTCTTGTCGGGAGTCGGCCCTGCCGACCGGTCCGAGCCGACGCCAATCGATGCCTGCACGACCATCTCCGACCCCGGTCGCTACGCGGTGACCGCCGACCTCCGAAACGTCTCTGCGGGCCAGTGCATCCGAATTCGGGCGAGCGACGTGGCAATCGAGGGCGGCGGGCACCTCGTGGAGGGCACCGGAGCCTTCGGCACGGCGGGAATCGCAGTCGGTGCGTGGGGCCGGAGCGTCTCCAACGTCACGATTCGGAATCTGACGGTCTCGGAGTGGGACGACGCGGTGCGCCTGACCGAGGCCAATCGGGGTGCGCTGGCGAACGTCACCGCCACCGAGAGCAGGGTCGGGGTTCGCTTCTACAGCGCCAGCGGGAACCACCTCGACGGGGTGCGCGCCACCGACAACGCGGTCCACGGTCTCTCGCTGGCGGACGACAGCGACGGAAACCGCGCGGAGAACGTCACCGCCACCGGCAACGCGCTGTTCGGCGTCCACTTCGGGGCGGACTCGTCGGGCAACGCGATTTGGAACGTGACCGCTCGCCGGAACGAGTACGGCGTCGTCGCGGTCGGTGCCGACCGAAACCGAGTTGTCGGCGGGTCGGCGACCGGCAACCGCCTCGCGGGGGTCTGGCTCTCGACGGCGGACGGGAATCTGGTCGCGGACCTCCGCCTCGAAAATCGATTCTACGGCGTCTTTCTGGCCGACGGCGCGACGAACAACACGCTGAGGCGGAACCGCGCCGAGGACACCGCGGTCGGGTTCCGACTCCGAAACAGCGACGGGAATCTCCTCCGAGGGAATCTGGCGACGGGTGGGCGCGATGGGTTGCTCCTCATCGAGAGCGACCGGAACTCGGTGGTCGAGAATCGCGTGACTGGCAACCGGCGCGGCGTCTCGCTTCTGGCCTCTAGTGATAATCGTTTCAGGGCGAACGTCGTCCGGGACAACCGGCGGAATTTCGTGGTGGCCCGAGGGAGCGAGAATAATAGTGTTTCTACGTTACGGAACTATATGTAATTGTTTAATATATTCTAAGAGTTCCAAAGGAAATGAATATATTTCTATAGGCGGACTGGTCTACTCTCTACTTCGGCGCGTGCTGGCGGGGCGGTAGACTCCGTTGCTCAAGCCTGAAGCTAGCTTCTCTCGGATTTCTCCGGTAGGACGCGATTTGCTCGAAAACAGCGACAGAGGTCTCGAAAGCCCTCACGCGGTTCGCGGTCACGTGAGGGGTGGCGGCGCTCCGCGCTGTGACTGGCGAGCGGTGGAACCGCGAGCGAAGCGATGGTTGGTCACGCAAATCCAAACACCACCATCTTCCCCGAACTCGATATTTAAGTCGGATGCCGCCCAACGAACTCCCATGCCCGAAGACCTGTTCGAGACCACCTTCCGCGTCGGCGAGGTCCTCGAAGCGGAGGACTTCCCCGAGACGAACAAACCCGAGATGGCCAAACTGCAAATCGACCTCGGCGACGAGGAGGTCCAGTCGGTCGCCCAAACCGGCTACAACTACGACCCCGCCGATCTCGTGGGGCGGCAGGTCCTCTGCGCGACGAATCTCGGGTCGGTCCGCATCGCGGGCTACAAATCCGAGGTTCTGACCGTCGGCGTCCCCGACGACGAGGGCCATCCGGTACTGGTCGGTCCAGACGAGGACGTGCCCCTCGGCGGCGAACTCTACTGACCCCTTCCCGACTCGCGCTTTCACCCGCCGTGGGCGTATCGCTTGACCTTCCGCGCCCATTGCGGCCACTGCTGGCGCTGTTCGAGGTCCGACACGTCCGCCTCGCCGGACATCGCCTTGATGGCCTTCGCGTCGTCTTTGTGCCAGACCGCGCCGTCCTCGTGGAACAGGCCGTTGATGATGCCCCGCTTTCGCATGTACCGGACGTAGGCCGGTTTCACCATCAGCGACCAGAAGAAGTTGCCGACGCCGTGCTGGTGGATGACCGGTGCAATCGAGGCGTAGTCCGGTTGCCACTGGTCCACCGTCTCGTTGCTTCCCCACCCGTAGTTGGCGATGCGTTGCCACTCGGTCAGGTAGACCGGCATGTCTAAGTCCTCGCTGAGTTGGTTGGCGTTCGGTAGCAGGTCGTGGTACACGTCCGCCTCGCTCGGGAAGTTGTAGTGGAACTGGAGGATGTCAGCACCCCAGTCCACGTAGTCGGCGTTGTTGGCCAGACTGGTCGAACCCACCGTCAGCGGGACCGACCCGCGATTCTCGGCCATGGTCTCGAACATCCCGCCGGCGAAGCGCTTCATGTTCGGGAGCCACCCCGGTTCGTTCATGGCCTCGACGGCGAGCAGTCGGTCGTCGTCCTTCCACCGGTCCATGAACCACCGGACGAACTCGCGGGGTTCGTCCCACTTGTCCTCGTTGACGATGACCTTGCTCGACGGCGACTGGACCGGCGGGGCGGTCAGCGGGTCGGTGTCGTGGAGGTTCTCCTCGCTCGGTTCCTTGCCGACGCTCTCGAACAGGCCGAACAGGACTTCGATGCCCCGGTCGTCGGCCGCGCTGAGGAAGTGGTCGATGGACCGCTCCAACTGCTCGGGGTTTTCGAGCCACTGCTCGAAACTGACCCACGTCCGGACGGCGTTGATGTTGATTCGCTCGGCGTAGCCCAAATCCCGCTCGATGATTCGCTCGTCGTAGCCGTGCCACATCTGGAAGGTGTTCCACGCCCGAGCGGGGACGTAGAGCGCGCCCCGAACGTCTACCGGGTCGGCGTTGGACTGCGCCATCTCGTCGGGCGTCGTCCCGGCCGCCCCGTCAGCGAGAGACCCACCGGTTCCGTTCGACTCGGCGGTGCCGGCGTCTCGTCGTCGCTGTCCCGTCGGGGCGGCACATCCGCCGAGGCCGGTGATTCCGGCGACCGTGGTGGCTCCGAGAAACTGGCGTCGGGTGTACCGTCTGGTCATTGACGCTCGCCACGATACCATCTGGTGTAAAAGTGTACTTACGTTGCACGATAAGTATCGCGTGTCAAACTGTGTAACCTCTGATTTCCGGGGGTTGGTGTCTTCTCTCCGCGGACGCTATCTCGCCCCTCGAATGACGATTTTCGCGTCGCACTCCGGGCAGGCGTCCCGCCCCGCGTCGAATTCGGCCTCGCAGAACGAGCAGACGTGGACCTCCTCGCGGTCGAATCCGGCCGGTGCCGAACTGTCGCCCGCGAGCGCCCCGTCGGTCCGGTCGGCGGTTGCTCCGGCGCGGTCGGTCGTCGATTTGCGCTCCTCTGCTCCCTCGGTTTCCGGAGTCTCGTCGCGTTCGTCCTCGCCGCGGTCCTCCTCGGGGTTCCGGTTCTCCTCGGGAGTCCGGTCCTCCTCGGTTTCGGCGTCGTCGCCCCGTCGTAGTCCGTCCGTGATGTCTTTCAGTACGTCCATGACACCGGGTTCTCTGGGCCACGTTTCCATTGTTATGGCGGGCCTTAATTGGGGTAAGGACTGCCTTCGGAGCGTTTGCTACCGCTTACTCGGTCGGTTTCGACCGACGAAATATTAGGAGGTAGAAATTTCTGTGTGGCGGGTGCGGAGCGAACGCCAAAGTCTCACTCGCGTAGTTACTCGCGGTGGTGCGGGTTCGGGCCGCCATCTTTCAGAGCGTCGTCTTCGTCGGCAGTTTCGCCGTGTACTTCGTGTGTCGCATTGGTCTGGGTCGGGTGGGTTCGGTAGTGGGTCGATGCGCCGAGTGCGTTCTCACGACGAGCGGTCGGTCTCGACCGCGCTGACGGTCCGGACGCCGAACTGGTCGGCGACGGTCTCGCGGACTGCCGCCCGTTCGTCCTCGACCGAATCGTCGAGGTGGACGCGCAGGCGGACTTCGGCGTCCACGCGGAGGTCGTTGAGCGTCGGCGTGACGCCCGAGATGTCCACGACCTCGGTGCGGTCGACCGCGGCGCTCCGGCCGAGGACGGTGACGATACCGTCCTGCAGGCTACCGTCGTCGCCGCGGGGCACTTGGATTTCGAGGTCGGCGGTCGCGTCGATTTCGAGTGCGTTCATTGTCGTGGGTTCGTGGTGAGGTTCGTTCGTAGCCGATGCAGGCCCGTCTCCCGAGCGCGAGACGTGGCGCTCGGGGAGCGCGGAGATGCCTCTGGTCGGTGGGTGCCGACTCGCGGAGACGCGCCGTGCTACCGAGTCGATGCGCCGGAGAAGGACGTGGCCGAGCGGACCCCTTCCGACGCACGCCGCTCGCTTCCGAGTCGAAATCGAGAGGAAGCGAGCCGACCCGGCGTTTCGGTCGGCGCGACCCCGGCGGAAGCGTCCGCCGAGGCCGCGTCCGAGACGCCTTACGCGGTCGGGGTGGTCCGTTCGAGGCGATAGGTCATATCACCCACATAATCCACCCCTCCGGCGTGCTTGGCGAGTGCCGGAATATTCCCGGCAGAACTGCCGAACGCCGGGGTGCCGGACAGGCCGCTCTCGGAAGTACCGAAAGTGCAGGTCCGGAGTGGTGGATTGCTCATGGGTGAATCACCTCGCGCGCCCGGTTGTCCGGGCGACGGAGTAATTCCTGCTATAATCGGTTATCTATTAAAACTGACTGAACTCTGTTAGCGCGTGTCGTAGCAATTTCGACTCGGTTCCGACCTGCTTCGACTCGCTTCCGACTTGCGGGCATCGCACTCGCGGCCGTCGGGTCAGATGCCGAGCCACTCGTCGTCCCGGACCTGATACCCGTTCGACCGGCAGAACTTCGCCGCTTGGCGGCGCACCGCCCGCGACTTCGGTAGCTTCTCTTTCTCGCGGATTCGCTCGACTATCCAGTCCGTGATTACCTGAATCCCTTCGTCGTCATCGTCGGCGTCGATTGCCTTGAGTTCCCGAAGCGTCTTCTCGTACCCGTTGCGCTGTGAGTCACGGAACTCCACGTTCGGGATGGTCCCGCTGGCCTCCACGATTCTCTTCATCGCCGCGGCGATTGTCGGCCGTTGGACCCGCATTCGGACGGCGGCGGGCGAGTCGAACGTCTCGACATCGGTGTCCGGTAGCAACTCCTCGACGGCGTAGGTCTTGTCGGGTGACTCGACTTCCCGGTCGCCGACCGCCGCGACGACCTCGCTCCCCGTCGCGGGGAACTCGACGCTTTCGAGTTCCGACTCGAAATCGGTGACCTCCGCGGCGTCTACCGGCGGCTTCGTCTCGTCGCCGCGCTCCAGTTCCGCGGCGAGGTCGCGCTCCCGCTGTCGTCGCTCGGCGTCGTCGGCTTGCTGGTCTCGGCCGGTTTTATCGTCTGCCATCTCTAACAGTAGGGTCCCCAGTCGGAAAGGTGTGCGGTCGGCAAGTGAGAATTTCCGTAGATATTCGACAGGCCTCGGCGGGGAAGTGCCTCGGAAACAAACAACGACGTTTTCTTCAGACTCTAATATATTGCTTTAGCATCTGATTATATGTCTCCAATATCGCTGAACCCGTCGAACGGGACCGGAAGGGTCGCTGAACGACCGCCGGAGGACAACCCGCGTCCTCCGAGGCCACACTCACACCGGAAGACAAACCGCGTCTTCCGAGCCGTTGCCTCGTCGTCCGAGAGCGACGCTCTCGTGAGCGGGCGAGACCGGCGGTCTCGTTGCCCTCGCAGGACACCGTCCTGCTCAGTCACGAAAATCGAAGATTTTCGAACGACTTTGGTCGGCAAGACTCTGTTCGCGTGACCGCGAACCGGGCGAGGACTTTTGAAACCATCGTCGCTCCTCTCACGGCTTGTCTGAACACCGACCGCTCGCCCGAGGTCAACACTTATGCTTGATAGTAACTAACAATGATTACGAATCGACTCTCATGGCCGAAACAGCCTATCTGACGAGCGCCCTCGTGACCGGGGCGCTCCTGCTCGCGGTCTGGACGCTCGTTCTCAGGATGGAGAACTGGCGGCGGTACGAACTCGCGGGCGGCGGGGCCGGAGGAGCAGACGGCCGAGCGGGAACAGACGGCGGAGGCCGAACGCGCCGCGCCGGAGCGAACGCCGACGATTCGGTTGGCGCGTGGGTCGCCGGGTTCGTCTTGCTGGCCGCACTCGCCGGCGGCGGCGCAGTTCTGCTGGTTAGCGACCCCGCGCTGGCCGCCGCGGTGGGCAACTGGGTCGCGCTGGCGCTCGTCTTCGGCGTCCTCCTCGGCGGGTTCCTTCTGTGGGGCACCTACAGTTCGGCGCGCTTCCGAGGACTCCCGAGCGCCCACGCCGCACTGGTCAGCGCGTGGCTATTCGGCGCGCTGTTCGTCGCCGGAATCGCCGCCAAACTCGTCCTCGCCGGATAGATGGCGGTCGAGTCCTCCGAATCGTCGTCTCCGGAGGCCCCGAAACCCCCGGAGGTCCGCGTCCCTGACGGCGAAACGCCCCCGCGGTGTCCCTACTGCGCCAGACCCTTCCGGACCGAGCGACTCCGCGCGCTCCACCTCGGCGACGTTCACGCCGAGGAGTGTACCCCGGACCAGCACGACGAGTACGACGAGGCCCGCGAGGCCGAGCGCGAGGACCTCTTTATCTTCCACTTGAAGGTGGTTGCTTGTCTCGTGGCGGTGTACGCCTTCCTCTTGCTGTCGTACATGGCCGTCTCGGCGATGCAGACGCCGGGGTGACGTGCGAAGGAAAACGTCGCGAGACCTACAGTATCGAGTAGGCCGCGGCGGTCGTCAGCGCCAGCGCCGCCAGCAGGCCGACGAACATCGTGAACGTCACCGACCGGGGTTCCCACTTGAGGTGCTGATAGTACCACGCCACCATCACCGCCTTCACGAACGACAGCGCGATGATGACCCAGAACGCGGTCCAGTACGGCAGTCCGCCCGACTGCTCGACGAGGACCTGCACGGTTGCGAACACGAACAGTACGACGTAAATTCCGGTGTAGAGTTTTGTTCGAGTCATTGGTTCGTTTTGATTTCGATTTCGATTGTCGAATTCGGTGTCACGGTTAGAGGATGTAGAACAGCGGGAACAGGAACAGCCACACGATGTCCACGAAGTGCCAGTAGAGACCGAAGTACTCCAAGGGCCTGTCGTCGTCCAGATACGCCCCGTTCCACGCTCTCACGAGGAGATACAGCGTCACCACCAGTCCCGCGATGACGTGCAGGCCGTGGAGACCGGTCGTCAGGTAGAACGTCGAGGACGCGACGTTAGTCCCGATGTTCCACCCCTCGGGGAAGGCCTCGGTGTGGACGTGGAACAGGTGCAACCACTCCAGCGCCTTGTTGACGAGGAACGCCATCCCGAGGACGAACGTGGTCGCCAGCGACCCCACCAGCCCCCACCGACTTCCTTTCTCCGCGGCGACCAGTGCCAGAACCACCGTGAAACTGCTCGTGAGCAGGATGTACGTATTTATCAGTCCCGGCAGGGGGACGTGGGCCGCCGGAATCAGGTGGTGCCAGTTCGTCCACCCCTCGGCGACCCGGATGAAGGCGTAGGAACCGACGAACGCGCCGAACAGCACCACGTCGCTGGCGAGGAATATCCACATCCCGAGTTTGGTGTTCTCGACGGCCTCGAAGGGCCAACTCTCGCCGAACGGTCCGCTCGGCCCGGTGAACTGCTCGCTGGCCATCTTGACCAGCGCGCCGAGGCCGCCCGCCAGTCCGCCGACCGTCAGCGCGACGTAGAATCCGCCCTCGATTCCGGCCGGATAGCTGGCGTCCTGAAGTCCCGAGAGGCCGAACAGGAGGACGAACGCTGTGACTCCGGTGGCGAAGGGCCAGATGCTGGCGTGGCTCTCGGGTTCGTCCTCGGCGTGGGTCTCGGCAGTGTGGGCGTCGGAAGTCTGGGCCATCTCCGCGCCGCCGTCGGTGGCCTCCTCGACCGTGAACTTCCCGCCGTCGGCCATCTCGCCGCTCGTGCCGCCCGCTCCCGGCAGGAACTTGAGCGAGCCATCGCGGAAGGTGGGTTTACCGGGGAAGTTTTCGAGGGGCGGCGGCGAGGGAATCGCCCACTCGGTCGTGGTCGAGTACTGCCACGGGTTGTCGTCGGCGTCGTCTCCTCGCCAGAGGCTCACGAACAGGTTGTAGAACATCACGAGGAACGAGGCTCCCAAAATGAACCCGCCGACGGTGGCGAGTTGGTGCCACCCGACGAACGCCTCGGGATACACGAAGTCCCGGCGCGGCGTCTCCCACGCGACGAACATCGGGAAGTACAGCAGGTTGAACCCGACGAAGTAGAGCGCGAAGTGGACCTTGCCCAAGAACTCGTCGTACATCTTGCCGGTCATCTTGGGGTACCAGTAGTAGAGTCCCCCGACCAGCGCGGTGACGCCGCCGACCATGACGTAGTGGAAGTGCGCGACCACCCAGTAGGTGCCCCGGAACTCGTAGTCCAGCACGACTGCCCCGAGGAAGACGCCCGTGATGCCCCCGAGGATGAACAGCATCAGCGCGCCGAACGAAAACAGGAAGGGCGTGGTGAACCGGACTTTCCCCTTGACCGTGGTGTAGATGAGCGCGAACACCATCAGGTCGAAGGGGAGTGAGATGCCGATGGTGGTCGCCATGAACAGCGTCTTGATTTCGAGGTTGATGGAGGTCAGGAACATGTGGTGCATCCAGACGAGGAAGCTCTGGAGCGCGACCAGCACCATCGCCGCGATGAACCACTTGCGCCCCACGAGTCGCTGGCCGGTGAAGGTCTGGAACGTCTCGGCCATCACGCCGAGGGCGGGGAAGAAGACGATGTAGACCTCCGGATGGCCGAAGAACCAGAACAGGTGCGCCCACAGCAGGGACCCGGCGTGGCCGGTGGCCGCGAAGTAGGTGGTCCCGAGGAGTCTGTCGGCCGAGAGAATCATCAGCGCCGCCAGCAGGGCGGCGAACGCGAACAGCATCATCCACGTCGTCAGCAGGATGGTCCACGTGAAAAGCGGCATCTGGCGGAGCGTCAGGCCCTCGGCGCGCATCCGGTGCATCGTCGTCAGGAAGTTGACCGACCCGACCGTGACGGAGGCGGTGAACATCACCAGTGCCAGCACCGCGGTACTCGCGCCGATGTTGGGCGTGTAGACCGGCAGGTTCAGCGGCGCGTACATCGTCCATCCGCCGGCGAAGGTGCCGCCTTGGAAGAACGAGACGCCCAGCAGGATTCCCGAAAACAGGTAGAGCCAGTACGACAGCGCGTTAAGTCGCGGGAAGGCCAAATCCTTCGCGCCGATTTGGAGGGGAACGACGTAGTTGGCGAACCCGAACGCGAACGGCGAGAGGAACCAGAACACCATCAGCAGGCCGTGGGCCGAGACGGCCTGATTGTACTGGAGGGGTTCGAGGAGACTCACGCCGGGCGTCCAGAGTTGCAGGCGCATCAGTAGAGCAAGCACCCCGCCGAACACGAGGAAGAACAGCGCCGTGATGGTGTAGAGAATCCCAACGTCCTTGTGGTTGGTCGTGACCAGCCATCGCTTGATGCTCTCGGGACTCGGCAGGTCGTGGTGGTGGTCGGCCCCGTGGGTCGCGTCGGCGACTCCGCCGTCTGGTTCCGGGTTTTCGTCGGTCATGCGACCACCTCCACTGCGCTCGGCGCGTCAGTCGGCGCTCCGAGTGCGGACGAGTTATCGGCACTCCCGTTCGGACTGGTGGTGTTTTGGTACCACTCGTCGTACTCGTCGGGTTCCATGACGACAACCTCGGCGGTCATGTAGGAGTGGCCCGCCCCGCAGAGTTCGAAGCATCTGGCCTCGTAGGTCCCAGTCTCGTTGGCCCGGAACCACGTGTTGGTCTCTTGGCCCGGAATCGAGTCGGTCTTGACCCGTAACTCCGGGACGCCGAAGGTGTGGAACACGTCGTCGGAGGTCACGGTGAGCCGAATCGTCTCGTTCTCGGGCACCCGGAGGGTGCTGGCGGTGTGGCCGTTGGGATAGACGAACTCCCACCCGAACCGGAAGCCGACGACTTCGATGTTCGTGGTCTGGTCGGCGTCGCCCGGCGGGTTCTCCTCGACGTAGAGCAGGGTCCCGTAAGTCCACGCGATGAGCGAGATGACGATGATGGCGCTCAGACTGAACGAGTAGAACAGCTTTCGCCCGCCGCCGCCACCCGAAGGGAGTTCCCCGAGACGAGGAGCTTCGGCGTCTGCTCCTCGGTGGCCGTCCCCCTCGCCGTCGCGGTACTTGTAGGCGTTGTAGACCATGTACCCGATGACGACGACGCCGACCAGTGTCCCCAGCACCAGAAAGACCGTGAATATCTGTTGGAACACTTCGACGCGGGTCCCCTTCGGTACGATTCCGCCCTGTTGAAAGACCACCAACGGATACCGTCCGGCCGACGGATTCATGATAATTGTAAACACGACTCACCCACTTATCTATTTTGCACAAATTTTAGTGAAGGTAGGGGAAGGCTTTTGGATTGGTGAGTGGTATCTATAACCATGGATGGGGAAGAGACGGATATTCCAGCTGAGATGCGCGAAGACGTGGCCGAGACGGCCGCAGAACCGGATTTCGACCACCTCTGGGGAATCGTCGTGGACGGCCTCATCGGCGCAGTCGGCGGACTGGTGGGGACCGGCGCGCTGACTATCGGCCTGCTCATCGCCGCGTCGCTCGGGGCCTTCGAGATAGGGAGTTTCGGCACGCTGTCGGAACTCACTGGGTTCAACGCCGTCCTCCCGCTGAGTCCGGTCGCGGTCGGATTCATCCTGTTTCTGCTGACCGGGATGGTGATGTGGCCGCTGTTGTTCGCGTCCATCGGCGCGTACCTGCCGGGCGAGAAGTACGCTGTTAAGGGGATTCCGTTCGGGTTCGTCCTCTGGACCGGGTTCGCCCCCGCGTTCTACGAGGGTTACACCGGCCTCGCGCTGGTGCTGTACCTCGTGCTGACGCTCGGCGCGCACTTCTCTTACGGGTTCACGCTCGGAGCAGTGTTCGACTATCTCGGCGATAGGCCCGAGACGTTGGTATAGAATCCCCTCAGCAATTAAAACACAGCTAAAAGAATTATTTTTGTTTCCTCAGGGCCGAAACGGCCCGTTCGGCCGAGGACGTAGCTGAATCCCTTCTGGTACCCCGTCGTGAGGCCGATTCTGCGAGCGGGTCCTCGAAGTATTTGATATATCGAAATACAATTTATGTGTTGTCCCGCGACGTCTGTCGGATTTTCCGTGGGTACAACAGTCCCCAGCGGACCGTTATCTCCACGAAGCCATAAGAAATAAGATAGAAGCGTCGAGACGGGCGAGTATGCCCGTCTTGAAATCGAGGTCCGGCGAAGCGAGGAGCCTCCTTCCTCCCGAAATCGCCACTCCCGCGGGAGCGTCCGACGAATGAGCGAATCGACCGCCAGCGACCCGTTTGCCGACGTTCGCTGGACGACCTGCTCGCTCGACGATTTCTGCGACTGCTACTGGGATATCGTCGCTCCTCGGCTCGAAGCCGAGGGGAAGGACCCGGAAACCCACCAGCCGAGCCATCAGTGGTTCCGCGACGAGGACCTCCGGTCGTTTCTCGCCGCCCTCCGACGGCACCACGACCGCTCGTTCGGCGACTTCTGGCGCGAGGACCTCGGACTCGGCGACGGTGAGGGCGGATACGACTGGGCGACCGACCACGCCGACACCCGCGAGGCCCTGAAGCGGTTCCTCGACCGCCGCCGGACGCGCCACTCCCTCCGCGAATCGACGGTCGAGACCAAGCGCCGCCGCCTTAACCTCTACGTCCGGGCCTACTGTGAGGCGAATGGGACCGACGACCTCCTCTCGCCGGTCGCCAGTGACTCCGAAACCCCCGTCCACGAGGCGGTTCACGCCTGCTACGCCGCGTTCGACTGGCTGAACGACCGCGACTACAGCGCCCGGACCAAGACCCGCGTCCGGAGCGTCGTCGATGGCTGGTACCAGCACCTCGTCGGTCGCCGACTTGCGGCGGTCAACCCCGCGACCGGTCTCTACGACGAGTTCAAGTGGCAGGTCGAGGAGTCGGACCCGTCGCCGCTCTCGCACGAACACGTCCGGCGTCTCGCCGTGACTGCCGATTCGCCCCGAGAGCGCCTGCTGGTCGTCGCGCTCGCAGGGTGGGGCCTCCGAGCCAACGAGGTTGCTAGCCTCCACGCCTCCCAAATCGTCCGCGACGTGGGACCCGACGAAGCGCCCTACGTCACCTTCGAGGAGCGAAAGAACGGACCCGGCGAGGTCAACCTCGTCTACGGACTGGACGCCCTCGACGCCAGAATCGCGGACCTCGCGGACGGGAACCCCGACGACTGGTCGGGCTACCTCTTTCCCTCCAAGCAGGGCGAAACCCGCCACGTCGCCCGCGAGACGATTTGGTCGCGGTTCCGGGACCTCGCCGAGCGCGCGGGCCTTCCCGAGGAAATCGACGGCGAGCGCCCGAGTCCGCAACTCTGCCGGCGCTACTGGTACGACACCTATACCTCGGTGCTGGAGGGCGTGCTGGACGAACTGGAGGACATCGCGGCCGAACAGGGGAGCGACGACCCCCGAGTCGTCATGTCGAATTACCTCTCGGACGAGCGCGCTCGCCGGGTCCGCCGGGAGTTCATGCGCGCCGAACTCGCCAAGGCGTTCGAGGGAGCAGGGCAGTAAACCCTATTTCGATATATAGAATCTTCTGTCTCGCCCTGCTCTACGCTTTTCCCTGTCCTCGTCGTATCCCGTGGCGTGCCCGGTGAGACGACGACTGCCGACGGCGTGGTCGCGCGACGGCGAAACGCGATTGCGACGTGGTGCCTGCTGGCCTGCATCGCGGTCGGTGCGCTCGCCAGCACCGCCCGAGGAGACGTCCTCTGGGCCGGTCTCGGCCTCGCGTCGATTTCGGTCGCGGCAGTGCCGGCCTCAGCCTACCGGCGCTGGTCGGCGACGCTCCCGTGGGAAGTGTCGCTGTTCATCGCGGTGCCCTACCTCCTCCAGTCGTTCGACCTGCTTTTGCCGCGGTCGGTCGCGGCGTTTCTCGTCGTTCCGGCGCTCGCGCTGGCCGTCGCGGTCGAGTTCGACGCCTTCACCGTGGTCGAGATGTCACCGGGATTCGCCGTCCTGTTCGTCGTGACGACCACGATGTCTGCGGCGGGAGCGTGGGCGGTAGTCCAGTGGACCGCGGACCTCGCGCTCGGGATGGACAACCTCCGAGGCCTCTACCACGTGATGTGGTCGCTGGCGGCCGCCACGGGGGTCGGACTTTTCGCCGGGTTCCTGTTCGCGGTCTACTTCCGGCGCGTGGACCGCCAGCGCCTCGGGTTCTGGACCGCCGGTGAGCGCGAGTCCTCCGCCCTCGCGGCAGATTCCGACGCCCCGGAGTTCGAGACCGCCGATTCCGTCTCGGAGGGCGACGATTGGCTCGAACTTTCGGACCGCCGCCAGCGACGGGTCGTCCGCGGGTTTCAGGTGGCGCTGGTCGGGATTCTCGCGGTCGGCCTCTACGAGTTGAACGTCGGCGTGGTCGTCAACGTCCTCGTCGCGCTCGCGGTGATGGAACTGCCGGGCCTACTCGAACGCGACTTCGGTCTGCCCATCGACGCCAGACTGACGCTCTGGATAGTGATTCCGGTGTTTCTCCACGCTGTCGGGTCGTTCGGCCTCTACCGGATGTTCGGTCTCTGGGACAACCTGACACACGCGCTCTCGTCGTCGCTGGTCGCGGCCGCGGGATACGCCACGGTCCGGGCGTTCGACGTTCACGACCCGCGGGTCTACCTCCCCCGGAAGTTCGTCGCCGGGTTCATCCTGATTTTCACGCTGGCGTTCGGCGTCCTCTGGGAACTGCTGGAGTTCGGCCTCGACGGGATGGCCTCGATGACTGGCACCGAGAGCGTCCTCGCGCAGGTGAGTCTGGCGAACACGATGAGCGACTTGGTGTTCGATTTGGTCGGCGGGGTGCTGGTCGCTGTCTGGGGCGCGGCGTATCTCTCCGGCGTCTCGAAGTCGCTGGCCGACAAGCTGGCGAGCGAAGAGGAGCCAGAGGAGCGGTCGAACTGACCGGCGACCGAGGAGCGAATCGCGGAGGTTGCCGACGAACGCGGCGTGAGTGAGGAGTCCCTCGACGACGCGCTCGCTCGGATTCAGGACGCGCTTTCACGAAACGACGACGAGTACGAGTACTCCTCGCAACACAACTTCGCGTGGCGCGACGACGCCTACTACCTCTATGGCGACGGCATCTGGGAGACGCTCCGTGAAGAACTCTCGCTGTCCGACGACGAGGCCGGGGCCGCCCGCGAGGTTCACCGCCGCGAGATGGTGGCCTCGGCCGACGGCCGCGACGAGCGCGATTCGCTCGAAGGGATGTTCGCCGAGGGGACCGAACCGCTGGTCGTGGTCGATACCGTCGAGGACCCGCCGCTGTACGGACAGGACGTGTAGATTGGTTTCGGACTCTACTCTTCGTCGTCTTCCACTTCCTCGTCGGGCAAATCGCTCAGACTCGGTACGTCGGCGGGGGTGTCGAAGTCGTGGAAGTGTTCGCCCTTCTCGTCGCTCAGGATGTCGAGGGCCGCCGCGCCGCCGTCGCCCGCCGAGATGACCGCCTGCCACTCCTGATTGCGAATCATCGCGCCGGTGGCGTAGGCGTTCTCGACGCTGGTCTGCATCGAGAGGTCCACGTCCACGAGGCCCTCGTCGTCTACTTCGCATCCCAACTGCTCGGGCAGGTCGGTGTCGGTCCCGGTAGCGAAGACGACGTACCGGGCGTCGTACTCGCCCTCCTCGGTGGTGACGGTGAAGCCGTCTCCGGATTGGGCGACTTCCGTGACCTCCTCGCCCATCCGGAGGTCCACGCCGCGGTCCTCGGCCTGCCCGCGGGCGATGGTCATGAACTCGTCGCCGCCGAGGCTTCGGACGCCGAGGTAGTTGAACAGGTGAGCCTTGTGCATCCACGTCTCGTCGGTGTCGAACACGACGGTTTCGAGGCCGTTCTTCGCGGTGAACAGTCCGGCGCTGAGTCCGGCGGGGCCGCCCCCGACGATGGCAACTGTCGGCATACCTCACGACACGACGGGTATCGACGTAAACGTTGACCCTGCGGTCGGTCCTACCGACTCTCTCCGTCAGAATTGGTTTAGCGGCGTCTGGTCGCCCAGCAGGGGTCTCGCGTCGTAACCGTGGCGGAGTAGTGAGGTTTCGGCGGCCTCCTCGCGGAACTCGGGGACGGACGCGCCGGTTCGGGCCTCGACCAGCGCGGTGGTCTCGGCCGAGCAGACCACCGTTTCCGGAGTCTTTCGAAAGATGTGGTCGGCGTGAGCGTGGCTCACGATATTCACGTCGCCGACTGCGCTGGCGGCGTCGGCGACGTAGGTTCTGCCGGCGTCGATGTGGATGCTGTCTTTCCGTCGAACCGCCATCGTTCGTCCTCGGGTCGGGGGCTAATTAGTCTCGCGCTCCCGGACGCGATTTACCATAACGCTTCGCTGAAAGCAATAAAAATACTATTTAAGAAATTAATAAGGGGTTTTACCAACGAATTTAGTTGCCAATCCTCTTTACCAGTAACCCCGTCGTTTCCGCTGTCGCTCGTCGCGTTTCAGTTCCCGCCGGTCGGCGTCACGCCACGATTTCCGCTGTCCGTCGCCCGGTCCCGGTGCCGTCTGCGTATCTCCACACCGGCCTTTCCGCTGTCTTGGGTCACACCGTCGTTTCCGCTGTTTACTCGCGGTCGGCCGCCGCTGGCGCGGAGTTGCGGCGGCGACCCGTTTTTATCGCTCCGGAGCGTCACGTCGGGTGTGATCCGCCTCCCGATTCGTCGGTGCCCCGAATGCGGCTATCTCGGTCCCACCCGGAAGTTCGCCGAGGACGAACCTCCTCGCTATCGGTGCCCGCGGTGCGGTCACGTGGTGGAGGCCCCGGACCCGCGACTCGCTTGACTCGACCCAACAGACGTACCGGAATCGGTTCGACGCAGGCGCTTCCGCTGTTTCGCCGAAGCCACTTGGGTCGCCGTCAGTCAGTCGTCCTGCTCGGGCGCGCTGACCGCCGGCAACCGACGCTTCAGGAAGTCGTCCAGCGTCTCGAACAGCCGAATCTTCTGGTCGATGTCCGAGGAGGCGTGGCCCTCCTCGCCCAGTTCGACGTACTCGAAATCGCCGTCCTCGCCTTCTCGGTATCCCGCCTCCAGCAACGCCTCGCGGAACATCCGGGCCTGCGACACCGGGACCCGCGAGTCGTTGACGCCGTGGACCATCAGCAGGGGCGCGTCGAGGTTCTCGACGTACTCGATGGGACTGCGCTCCCGGTAGAGGTCCGGGTTCTCGTCGGGCGTCCCGAGTTGCTTCTCCATGAGTTCGGTCCGGAAGTGGGGCATCGTCGTCTCGTACATCTCGTCCAAATCGGTCAGGCCTATCCACGCGATGCCCCCGGCGTAGAGTTCCGGATACTGGACCATCTGCCAGTAGGCCGAATAGCCGCCGTAGGAGCCACCGAAGACGACGATTCGGTCCTCGTCAATCCAGTCCTCGCTGGCGAGTTGGCGGGTGGCCTCGGCCACGTCCTCCTGCTCGCCGCCGCCCCAGTCGTCGTAGAGGCGTTCCACGAACTCGCGGCCTCTGCCGGTCGAACCCCGGTAGTTGACCTGCAGGACGCTGTAGCCCCGCGAGACGAGGAACTGGGTGTAGAGGCCCCACGAGAGGGTGTCGGCGTGGCGCGGCCCGCCGTGGGGGTTGACCACGAGTGGCGAGGGGCGCTCGCCGGAGTCGTACTTGAGCGCGCCGATTTCCAGTCCGTCGTGGGACTCGAAGGTGTAGTAGTCGGCTTCCACGAACCGGTCGGGATTGAAGGGACCGTACTCGGCCTCGACCAGCGTCTCGTACTCGTCGCTGTCGAGGTCGTAGACCAGCAGTTCGGGCCGCCGGTTCGACGAGGTGTGGGTCACGACCACTCGGTCGTCGTCGAGCGCGAACTCGCCGGTGTCCGAGACGCCGGCGACGCCCGCCGGCAGGTCCAACTCTCTGCCCTCGCCCGACTCCACGTCGTAGACCACCGGCACGACTCGGGCGTCTCGGGTGCGCTGGACCACGAACCGGTCCCTGCCGGGGAGGAATCCCACCGGGTCCTCCTCGGCGTCGAGATTGCCGTACCACGCGATGTCCTCGGTTTCGAGGTCGTAGATGCCGGCCCGCGAGAAGTTCTCGGTGTTGTCGGTGACCAGCAGTCGGTCGCCCTCCGGCCCCCAGTCGATGGGTCCGGCCTCGGCACCGGTCTCGCCGATTTCGAGGTTTCGGGGGTCGCTCCCGTCGGCGTTCGCCACGTACACGTCCACGTTGTCGTAGTCGTCGGCCTCGTTGGTGGCGTAGGCGATTTGCTCGCAGTCCGGCGAGAGGACGCCCGCCCTGACCGCCCGGTCGTAGTCGGTGAGTTTGGTCGTCTCGCCCGACGCCAAATCGTGGCGGTAGAAGTTCATCTGGCCGGACTCGGGCGAGGCCACCAGCAGGGTCTCGCCGTCGTCGCCCACGTCGGCGAGGACGGTCTGGCCGCCGAGTTCGACCACCGATTCGACGGTTCCGTCGCGGTCGATGGCGAAGATGTCGTTCTGCTCGTCGCCGCCGTGGTCGTCGTGGAAGAAGATTCGCTCGCCGTCGGCGCTCCAGTTGATGTACCACCGGGCGTTCCGGGGCACCTCGCCGTCGCTGACCTGCTCCAACGCCCCGGTCTCAGCGTCCGCGAAGTGGAGTTCGTTCCGGCCCGACACGTCGTAATAGAGCGCAATCTCCTCGCCGTCGGGCGACACCACCGGGTGGTGGAAGGTCGGAAGCCCCGCGAGCGCTTCGAGTACGTCGAGGTTTTCGTCGGTCACGTCTCCGAGTAGCGGTACCGAGTCACAAAAGGATTCGCAGAAGCGCATTTCAATTGGATATTCGACATTATTGCGAACCGTTTTCCCGGCCTTCGTCGTGGTCCCTCCATGCGACACGAAGTCGAGTCCGGCCCGGCGTACTCGCTTTTGAACGTCACGCTCGAAGACGGCGAACAGATTCAGGCCGAGGGCGGCGCGATGGTCAGTCACGGCGAGAACGTCTCGATGGACACCAACGCGACCGGCGGATTTCTGCGCTCGCTCCGCCGGAGCGTCTTCGGCGGCGAGAGCTTTTTCCAGAACACCTTCACCGCGTCGGGCGGCGAGGGCGAGGTGACGCTCGCGCCGCCCCTGCCCGGCGACGTGACCCACGAGGAGCTATCGGACGAAACCATCTACGTCCAATCGGGGTCCTACATCGCAGGTGACACCGGCCTCGACGTGGACACCGAGTTCGGCGGTGCGAAGACGTTCTTCGGGAGCGAGGGGCTGTTTCTCCTGAAAATCTCGGGATTCGGCCCGGTCTTTCTGTCGAGTTACGGGGCCATCAAGTCGGTCGATTTGAGCGACGGCGAGGCCTACACCGTGGACACGGGCCACATCGTCGCGTTCGAGGCCACCGCCGACTTCGCGGTCCGACGAGTCGCGGGCCTCAAGTCCACGATTTTCTCGGGCGAGGGGTTGGTGTGTCGGTTCGAGGGGCCGGGCCGGGTGTGGCTTCAGACCCGGAGTCCCGACGCCTTCCTGTCGTGGCTCCTGCCCAAGATTCCACAGCAGAGCGCGCCGCCGAGCCAGCCCTGACGCCTCGGCGTGGCCCTTCGCGGTGGACCGGGCCGACCCTTTCGACGCGCGAACCAGAACCCCCTTTCACGCCCCGTCCTTAGACACCGGCGATGGACGACACCGGACCGAGCGAACCGGGACGAACCGACGCCGGACGGGGCGAGAGCGGCCGGGGAATCTCGCGCCGGGAGTTCGCCAAGGCCGCGGTCGCAATCGGCGGAGCCTCGGCGCTGTCGGCGTGTCTGGGCCGGAGCGGCGGGCCGCCGGACGTGCCGACCGGACCGGACGACCTCTCGACGCTCCCCGCGCGACAACACGCGTGGAATCAATATTTAGAACGCGACAAACACGGTAACGTGACGGCTCCTCGCCACCGGGTCTTGCTGTTGCTGGACTACACCGGCGACGGGACGCCGAGCGAATCCGAGCGCCAGACGGTCGAGGACTCCCTCCGCGGCCTCGACCGGGCCTACGCCAGAGGAGGCGACGGCCTGCTGTTCACAGTAGGCTACTCGCCGTCGTACTTCGAGCGGTTCGACGCCGACCTGCCCGAGTCGGTGGACTTGCAGGAACCGCGGGCGCTCGCGCCCTTCGAGGACCCCGAACTCGACCAGCAGGACGCGGTGGTCCACCTCGCCAGCGACCACGCCGAAGTCGTGCTGTCCGCCGAGCAGGCCCTGCTGGGCGAGAAATCCGAAATCAACGGCGTCGAGGTGGCGGCCGACCTCTCGGGAGTTTTGGAAAAAGTTGACCGCCGGACCGGATTCATCGGCGAGGGCCTGCCCGCCGACAATCAGGACGTGGACGGGATTCCGGATTCGGGGCCGGTCGATTCCGATTCGCCGCTCTACATGGGGTTCAAGTCGGGGTTCCAGAAGAATCAGGCCAGCGAGGACAGCGTGACGATTCAGCAGGGGCCGTTCGCCGGCGGGACGACCCATCAGCTATCGAAAATCAAGCTGAATCTGGAGCAGTGGTACGAGCAGGATAGCAGGTCCCAGCGCGTCGGCAAGATGTTCTGTCCGGTCCACGCCGAGGAGGACCTCGTGGAGGGCGCGGGCGACAACCTCGGCGACTCGGCCAAGATGGAGGAGAAGGGGTGTCCGGCCCACGCCGAGGACCACGCCCGGACGCGGGGCATGGTCGGCCACTCCCAGAAGTCGGCCCGCGCGAGGAAGGACGGCGCGCCGCTGATGCTCCGCCGGGACTTCGACTCGACCGACGACGGCCACGCCGGTCTGCACTTCGTCTCGCTCCAGCGCACCATCTCGGACTTCGTGGACACCCGCGAGGCGATGAACGGCGAGGACTTGGCCGAGCGGTCGGCGGTGGGCCAGAAGAACAACAACGGCATCTTGCAGTACATGGAGGTGCTGAGGCGCGGGAACTTCCTGCTACCGCCCCGCGAGAAGCGCGCCCTGCCGACGCCGGACGGGAGCTAACTTTAACTGTCTTAAAAAATCGTTTTTGATTCTTTAGGAATCCAAATACGTTCTCTCTGCTCCGGCTTCGCTCACGCCGAGTCTGCTTTGTCCACTCGGTTCTCGGCCGCTTCGACCCGATTCAGGTCTCGGTCGCCCGACTCGATGGCGTCGGTGTTCGCCAGTTCGTCCAGATACTCGACCATCTCCTCGACCGCATCGCGCTGTTCGGCGGTCCACTCGGTGATGTCGCCGATTTGGCGTTCCACGCCGTCGGCCTTCTGGTCGAGTTCGTTGACGGTCGCCGTGATTTCCTCGACGGAAGCGGCCTGCTCGTCGTTGGCGTCCGCGACTTCGGTGATGCCGTCGGCGGCCTCATCGACCGCGTTGTGAACGCCATCGAAGGCGTCGATGACCGCGCTTATCTCGTCGCTGGCGTCCTCGATTCGCTGGTTGGTCTCCTTGGTCCGACCCACTGTCTCGCGGGTCTGCTCTTGAATCTCGGCCAGTTGGCTCGAAATCTCCTCGGCGTTCTCCTTGCTCTCGTTGGCCAGACTTTTCACCTCGTCGGCGACCACCGCGAACCCGTCGCCACTCTCGCCGGCGCGGGCGGCCTCGATGTTGGCGTTGAGCGCCAGCAGGTTGGTCTGCTCGGCGATGTCGGCGATGACCTCGACCACCTCGTCCACCTCCTCCATCCGGTTGGCGAGTTGCTCGACGGTCTCCACGAGGTCCCCGGTCGCCTCGACTACTGCGTCCATCTTGTCGTTCGCGTTCGCGCTGGCCTCGGCCCCTTCGGCGGCGGTCTCTCGGGCCTCGGTCGCCGCCGAGGCCACTTGGTCGGAGGTGGCCGCGACCTCCTCCATGGTCGCGCTTAGGTTCTCCATCTCGTCGGTGATGACGCTGATGGAGTCGTTTTGCTCGGTTATCCGCTCGTCCACCTCGATGGAGGCGTCGGCGATGCGAGTCGCGGCGTCCGAGAGGTCGTCTATCTCCGAGACGAGACCTCTGACCATCTCCTCGGTCGCGTCGGCGATGGCGTTGACGGCGTCCACGATTTCCAGTACTTCGTCGTCAAGGAGGTCCCGGTCGTCGGCGTACTCGACGCGGGCATCGAGGTTGCCCTCCTCCAGCGCCTGCGCCGTCGTGCTAACTTCCACCACGAGGTCGCCCATCACTTCTCGCCGCCGGATGATGTCGGTGTTGTCCTGAAGCAGTTGGACGACGCCCTGCAGTTCCCCCTGCTGGTAAATCGGCGTCGCGGTCGAGTGGACGTACAGGACCTCGCCGTCGGCGTTTTCGAGTTCCTGCTCGGCCTCGTAGGCCCGCTGGTCGCGGCCCGACCGCTCCGCGTCGAACGTCTCGTCGGCCGAATCGGGGTTCTCGACCACGGCGTTGGCCAGCGTCCGGGTCCGGTCGTCCCGAAAGAGTTTGGCGGTGTCGTCGTCGCCGAGGACCTCCTCGCGGTCGATTCCCGTCAGGACCTCCATCTCCCGGTTCCACCCGACGACTCGGTGTCCGGTGTCGATGATGAACGCTGGTTGCGGGAGCGTATCGAGGAGCGCCCCGGTCCCGATGTCGAGGGCGTCGTCTCTGGAATCGCGTCCCCCGAGCGTGTCGGCGGCGTCACTCCCGTCGTCCGCTCGTCGCCGCTCGTCGCCCGCTTCTCCTCGTGAGTCGTCGCTTTCGCTCGCCGGCGTTTCGGTCTCCGGTGAGTCGCCTCCGGTCTTCGGTGAATCGCTCTCGGTCTCGTTCACGGACTCGGCCTCGTTCGCAGACTCGGCCTCGTCACGGAGCTTCTCCATACGAGAGGTGAAAACTTTTGATTTCTAAATCCTTGCGGTTTGGCTAAACGCATTTCCGAAGGTCAGATTATTTAAAATCGTGCGTCACTCGGTGGAGTATCGTCCACACCGCCCGGAGAACCCGAAACGCTCGCCGCACCGCGAACCTCTTTAGTATCCCGTCACTCACTCTCTCCCATGCGCAAAGTCAGATTCCGCGACCCGGCCGGAAGCACCCGGACCGGCGAGTGGACCGACGAGGGTATCGAGGCCGCCGGCGAAATTTACCACGAGGACGACGTGACTGTCCTCCCACCGGCCGACCCGACCAAAATCGTCTGCGTCGGTCGCAACTATCTCAAACACGCCGAGGAGCGCGACGAGGAGGTTCCCGACCGACCGCTCCTCTTTCTCAAGCCGCCAAACACCCTCTCGGCCCACGGCGACACCGTGGCCCTCCCCGCGGGCAAAGAGCAGGTCGAACACGAGGCCGAGTTGGCGGTCGTCATCGGCGAGCAGGCCCGCAACGTCTCGGCGGACGAGGCCATGGACTACGTGGCCGGGTTCACCTGCATGAACGACGTTTCGAACCGCGACGACCAAGACCGCGAGCAGAACTGGGTCCGGGGCAAGGCCTTCGACAACTCCGCGCCCCTCGGCCCGGTGGTGGCCACGCCCGACGAGGTTCCGGACGACGCCAGCGTCGAACTGCGCGTGAACGGCGAGACGAGGCAGTCGTCCTCGCGCGAGAAGTTCATCTGGACTGTCCCGGAACTCATAGAGGAGATTACGACCTACCTCACGCTCGAACCCGGCGACGTGGTTTCGACCGGAACGCCGGAGGGGGTCGCACCCCTCGAAGACGGCGACGAGGTAGCGGTCGAAGTCGAGGGCGTCGGCGTGCTTCGCCACGGCGTGCGCGAGAACTGAGATAGCGCACGCGAGTCACCGATTCGCTCTCGAAGTGGCTAGTCGGTCAGATTCGACGTCCGAGAATCGAGTACAACGTGTCGCCAGCGCTGTGGCGACTACCGTTGGAACTGGTTTATTGTCGGCGTCAGTCGCTGTCTACCATCAGGCGAGGACGAGGCCGGTACTCACGTACTCGATGATGGGGCCAGCACCTTCGTCGTAATCAACGATGGGACCCGCGCCTTCGTCGTAATCAACGATAGGACCAGCGCCCTCGTCATAATCGACGATTGGCCCGGCACCCTCGTCGTAATCAACGATAGGACCAGCGCCTTCGTCGTAGTCAACAATTGGTCCGGCACCCTCGTCGTAGTCAACGATGGGACCAGCGCCTTCGTCGGCCGTGACGGCCGTACTGCCGACGGTTATCAGTGCGAGTGCGAGCAAAACTGCGGTGAATTTCCGGTACATTGGTATTAGTTAGCAGTAAACTCCTGCTACTTGGTAGAGAGTATCACTAGTTATAAATTAAACGATATAGAATAAAATTAAAGCTCTGACAAGAGAAAACTGCGTCTCCTCGGCAGTCGCGGTCCCGAGCGAGAGAGTTTTATCCCGTGTCACCCACATATCGAACGATGGCGAGCAAGCGCGCGACCGTCACCTGTCCCGACTGCGACCTCCACGAGGAGTTCCGAAAACTCGCGTCAGCCCGCGAGCGAATCGAGGACCACCGGACCGAAACCGGCCACGAGGCCGTCTGGGACCTCGGGCGACTCTCGGAGGGCGTGGAACGGGCCGGGGACGAGGCCGGCGTCTGCGGTCGAGAGGGATGCGGAGACAGGGAGTCGCCGCTGTTCCGGGACGATTTATAAGCTCTCTACCGGCCCAACCTTCCTTTTCGACGCCCGTACCAGAACCCGTATTTCCCCGACGCCGCTAGCACCCACCAATGCAACGCCGCGATTTCCTCCGCGCCGGAGCGCCCCTCGGACTCGCGGGCCTCGCCGGATGCACCGGGATGTTCGAGACCCAATCGTCGGCCGCCAGCCAGTTCACCACGGTCGCAGACCGCGGCGAGGAGGTCTACTACCCCTCGCACATCGACGGGATGACGATGGTCGGGATGGGCGGGATGGGCCGGTACAAGGTCGGCCTGATGTACAGCGCGCCCCACGCCTTCTGGACCATCACGGGCACCGACCTGAACTTGGCGCAGGTCGGCGAGGACGTGACGGCCCACCTGATGGCGACGATTTGGGATAGCGAGACGAAGACCGTTCTTCCCACTTCCAACGTCTCGGCGACGATTCTGAAGGACGGCGAGGAGGTCGATTCCCGGTCGCTCTGGCCGATGCTCTCCCAGAACATGGGCTATCACTTCGGCGACAACGTGGCCCTCGACGGGAACGGGACCTACACCGCGAAGCTCTCGGTCGGCGCGATGCAGGCCCGCCGGATGGGCGCGTTCCGGGACGCCTTCGGCGACCAGACCACGCTCGAAGTCGAGTTCGAACACACCCGCGAGAAGTTGGGCGGCCTCTCCTACGAGCAGTTGCCCGACAAGAAGGGCACCGCGGGCGCACTCGAACCGATGGAGATGAAGATGCCCATCGCGCAGGTTCCGAAGCCTGACGCCCTGCCCAACACCATCGGCGTGGGGTCCAGCGGTGACGCCAAATTCGCGGCCTTCGCTCCGGACGAGAACCCCCACTTCGTCCCCGACGGGAAGTCCTACCTCGCGGTCTCTCCCCGGACGCCGTACAACCGGTATCCCCTGCCGTTCATGTCGCTGTCGGCGAAACTGGTCCGGGACGGCGAGACGGTTTTCGACGACATTCTCCGGTCGGCGCTGGGTTCCGAGTTCGGGTACCACTACGGCGCGGCGGTGGACGGGATAGAATCTGGCGACGAACTTTCTGTCGTCGTGGATGCCCCGCCGCAGGTCGCCCGCCACGAGGGCTACGAAACCGCGTTCATCGAGATGCCCGAGATGCAGATGACGGTCTGAATTACTCCTCTACCTCCTCGGCGTCGATGAGGTCGAACAGGGTGTCGTAGTCGTCGGGGAGTTGTGCCCGGACCTGCTCGATTTCGCCCGCCGGGACGAGTTCGCTCACGAGGCCCACCACGACTTTCCCGTAGTAGGCGGCGTCGGACCGCTCGACGTTCGCCCGCTCGGAGACACGATTCAGGTACTCGTCGTAGTCGAACCGCTGGCCCGAGTCGGCGGACAGGAGGTAGTAGTCCACTTCCATCGGGAGGGGCGAGGCGAGGTCCTCGGCCTCGCCCGCCTGTAATCGCTCGGCCAGCGTCTGGAGGACGGCGCGGGTCGCCCGGACGGTCCGACCGGTATCGGGCAGTTCGAGTCGATTCTGGACTTGGCCCATGAAGTCGTCGTACTTCATAGGCGAAGCTACCACGGACTTCGGAAAATACGTAACGGTGGGTTCCCGAAGTCGAGGAGCGACCGAGTTTTCTTGTCAGTCGGCGTGGAAGGCCCTGCTATGTACGACCGAATCCTCGTGCCGACCGACGGAAGCGTCGCGGCCGACCGCGCTTTCGAGCGGGCGCTGGACCTCGCAGAGACCTACGACGCCGAGATGCACCTCGTCTACGTCGTGGACGTGTCGGCGCTCGCCGGCGAGTTCGATGCCATCACCATCGTTGACCGACTCGAGGAGGCCGGCGAGGAGATAACCCAACGCCTCCGGGAGCGCGCCGAGGACGCCGGCGTCGAGCGCGTCGTGACCGCAGTCGTGGAGGGCGTTCCTCACCGGACGCTCCTCGACTACGCCGACGACAACGACGCGGACATCATCGTGATGGGCACCCACGGTCGGACCGGACTGGACCGCTACCTGCTGGGGAGCGTCACCGAGCGCGTCGTCCGGAAAGCCGACGTGCCGGTCCTGACGGTCCGCGGCGACGACGAGTCCGCGGAATAAGTGGCTCTTGTGGGACTTGTCGGCAACGTCCTCGGGTCTTCGAAACGCCGGGGTTGGTCGGCGGAGCGTTCGCTGGCGGTCTGTCGGCGAGCGCGTCCCGTCGGTTGGTCGGCTAGTCGGCCTGCGGTCCCAACGCTGAAAATCAGTCGCAGGGAGAAAAGACGTAATTACGATTGTTAAATATGTGTATGGTGGGTTCAAAGCTAGAAAAATATTTCCGGAGCCTTCGATAGCAGTCAAGATTCCGCGCTACCCCGGCAGAAAAATGTTGATGAGCGCGACGACTACCCCCGCCAGTCCCATCCGGAAGGCGGCGACGTACCACCGCTGGCCCGACATCGACCCCATGTAGGCCCCGAACGAGGACAACAGACCCACCCCGAGAGCGACCGCAATCGCGGCGGCCTGTGGGAGCGTCAGTAGCGCGCCCTCGAACAGGAACGGAACCAGCGGGAGGAGAATCCCGATGAGCGGGCCGGTCCCGCTCGCTATCGCGTGGACCGTCCGGGCACCCTGCTGTCTGCGCTCGAATCGGGTGTCGTCCAAGTCGGTGAGCATCGCGCGCTCGGTCCGGCGAATCTCGGCCTTGGTCTCGGCGCGCTCGATTTCCCAGACGCTCCAGACGCCCGAGGTCCCCAGACCGACCGCCGCGCCGACGCCGATTTTGACCACCGTGATGCCGTCGGGCACCCCCGAGAGGACCGCGCCGACCACGACGCCGATGCTGGTCAGGGTCCCGTCGAACCCGTTGGAGATGAAGTACCGCCGCGAGATGGACTGGACCTCCTCGTCGCCCAGCAGGCCGAGGAGGCGGCGAAGCGAAATCACGGGGCGCTCGCTACTCCCGTGCGGGGCCGCGCTTTTCGACTGTGTACTCGCCGCACGACACCTCGTCGATGGAGTGGAGGCTTCCGCCGATGTTCTCGATGGTCTCTCGGAGTCGGTCGGCCGATACGTCGTCGCCTTCGGCGGTCAACTCGATGGTCTGGGTCTCCGCGTCGTTTTCGAGGACCGTCGCGTTCACGGCGGAGACGCCCTCGACCTCGGCCATCTGTTCGGCGAACTCGACCAGCGACGGCGCGTGGGGTTTCAACACGTCGGCCACGATGCGGCGGACTGGGGGCATTGGGCCGACCCACGACGCCGACGGACAAAGGCTTGGTGACGAGTCCGGCCCCTCTGCGCTGTTCCTGAAAACTGAGAATTAGCTGGGGCTTTTCTATCACCGGTCTGCGAACTGTCGAACATGTACGACAGTATCCTCGTCCCCATCGACGGAAGCCAGCAGGCCGACAACGCTCTCGACCACGCGCTCGGTCTCGCCGACACCTACGACGCCGAAATCCACCTGCTGTTCGTCGTCAGCGTGGCGTCGGTCCCGAACGAAATCGACGCTGGGCCGGTCGAGGACAAACTCGACCGCTACGGCGAGGGCGTGACCTCCTCGGCCGCCGAGCGCGCCGGGGAGGCCGGCGTCGAGGCCCGAACCGAAGTCGTCCCCGGTACTCCGCATCGGGCCATCCTCGACTACGCCGGCGACCGGGAGGTCGACCTCGTGGTGATGGGCACCCACGGCCGGACCGGCATCGACCGCTACCTGCTGGGGAGCGTCACCGAAAAAGTCGTCCGACTCGCCGACGCGCCGGTCCTCACGGTCCACGCGGAAGACGACTCGGAACCCGGAGCGTGACACCGATACCCGGTCAGTCCTCCGCCGGTTCGGCCGGCGCGCTCTCGCCGTGCTGAATTTCGGTCCCCAGCACGTCGAGGAACTGGGAAATCCACTCCACGTGGTCGCCCCAGTCTCTGCCCGTCACGAGGTTCCCGTCGGTCGTCACCCCGTCGTAGTAGGTGCCGCCCGCGTCCTCCACGTCGGACTCCAGCGCCGAGTACGCCGCGCAGGTCCGGCCCTCGATTACGTCCGCCGCTGACAGAATCTGGACAGCGTGACAGATGGCCGCAATCGGCTTGTCTTCCTCGAAGAAGTGCCGGACCGCCGAAATCACTTCGTCGTAGGTCCGGAGATACTCCGGGGCGCGGCCGCCGGGCAGGACCAGTCCGTCGTACTCGGCCGGGTCAACGTCTGCCATGGAAGCGGTCAACTGGAAGTTGTGGCCCCGAGACTCGACGTAGGTCTGGTCTCCTCGGAAATCGTGGACCGCGGTCTTGACCGTCTCGCCCGCCTCTTTCTCCGGGCACACCGCGTCTACCTCGTGTCCGACCGCTTGGAGCGCCTGAAACGGTACCATGATTTCGTAGTCCTCGCCGAAGTCGCCGACTATCATCAGGAGTTGCTTGCCGGGCATGGTCTCTATCCACACAGAGCTACGACTGGCGAGCGAAAATAGCTATCGCCGAGAATCCGCGACGAACCGCTCCGAATCGGGTCCGCGACTCGGTGCCGAAGAACCAATAATTTAGGCCGGAACTGCGCCGCTCTCTGAGGCTTCGAGGAGTTCGTGGTAGCGGTTCCGAATCGTCACTTCGCTGACCTGCGCCACGTCGCTGACCTCGGCCTGCGTGACCTTCTCGTTGGTCAGGAGCGGACCAGCGTACACCGCGGCGGCCGCCAGTCCGACCGGCGACTTGCCGCTGTGGATGCCTTGGCGCTTGGCGTTCCGGAGGAGTTCCCGCGCCCGGCGCTCGGCCTCGTCCGAGATGCCGAGTTCGCTGGCGAACCGCGCCACGTAGTCCTCGGGGTCTGCGGGCTGAATCTGGAGGTTCAACTCGCGGACGATGTAGCGGTAGGTCCGCTTGAACTCCATTTCCTCGATTCGGCTGACGTTGGCCACCTCGTCGATGGACCGGGGCGTTCCGGTCTGGCGCGCGGCGGCGTACACCGCGGCGGTGGCGACGCCCTCGATGGACCGGCCCGGCAGGAGGTCCTCGTCCAGCGCCCTGCGGTAGATGACCGAAGCCGTCTCGCGGACCTCCTCGGGGAGGCCGAGCGCGCTCCCCATGCGGTCGATTTCGCCGAGGGCCTGCTTGAGGTTTCGCTCCTTGGAGTCGCGGGTGCGGAACCGCTCGTTCCACTTGCGGAGCCTCTGCATCTTCTGGCGCTGTTTGCTCCCGAGCGAGTTGCCGTAGGCGTCCTTGTCCTGCCATCCGATGTTAGTCGAGAGGCCCTTGTCGTGCATCATCTTGGTCGTCGGGGCACCGACGCGGGACTTCTGGTCCTTCTCCTTCGAGTCGAACGCGCGCCACTCCGGCCCGCGGTCCACGTTGTCCTCCTCGACCACGAGACCGCACTCCGCACAGACCGTCTCGTTGTCGTGGGTGGCGAGGTCGCCGCCGCACTCGGGACAGACCTGCTGGTCCTCGGTCTCGCGGGCGGTCTCCTCGGTTTCGGGCTGGTCGGTTCGCTCGGACTCGGTTACACCGTTCTGTTCGTCGTAGCTCTGGATGCGTGTACTCGTCATGATGGATTGAGTTGGGTGAGGCTCAGGGAGAGGAGAAAACCTAAAGAATCTCCGCGGGCCTCGCTTCCTAACCATCAGTAAGGCCGATACATACTTAAATGTTTCGCTGTCGTGCGTCACTTTCACACGGAAACGCGGCAAATACGGCCGTGAGTCGCCGGCCGCCTCGCCGGTCGAAACCGCGCTAATCGGTCGTCTGAACCGTCGAAAACTACTAGTTAGCGGGGCTGTGTGTTCTGGTATGGTATTGCAACTCCTTGCAATACTACCTCCGGCGAAACAGCGTTACTGGTCGAGATACGCCACGGCCTCGTCGTCGGACACCTGCTCGAACGACTCGTAGAACTGGCCGACGGCGCTGAAGTGCGGCGGCGTTTCGAGGACGACCACCTCGTCCGCCTCGGACTGGAGGCGCTCGACGGAATCGGGCGACCCGACCGGCACGGCGAGGACGACCCGACTCGCGCCGGCCGCCCGGACCTGCCGGAGCGCCGCGGTGGTCGTCGCCCCCGTGGCGAGGCCGTCGTCCACGACCACCACGCGCTTGCCGTCCACGTCGGGCGGGTGGTCGGTCCCGCGATAGCGTTCGAGTTTCGCGCGCGCGGACTCGGCCTCCGATTGGCGCTCTCGCTCGACGTACTCGTCGTCCACGCCGAGGCGATTGATGAGGTCGTCGTTGCGCCACATCGACCCGTCGCTGGCCACCGCGCCAAGGGCGAGTTCGGGGTTGTCCGGCGCGCCCATCTTCGACGCCACGATGACATCCAGCGGCGCACCGAGCGCGTCCGCGACGGGGCGCGCGACTGGGAGTCCTCCTCGGGGTATCGCCAGTACCACGTCGGCCGCTACGTCGTGGTCGTCGAGGAGGTCGGCCAACTGTCGTCCCGCGTCGGTTCGGTTCTGGAACATCGTTCTCGGTAGGTGGGCCACCTCGGGGGGCTTAAAGCTAGGCGAGAAGCGAGGAACGAGTAGCGAAGACCATCGTGTTTCGGTTAGCTGATGACGTAAAAATCGTCTCTGAATCTCACACTCGGATTTCCGATGCCCTTTCCAGTCAGACAGTTGGAGTACCGGGGGCCATCTCGGCGTCCAAGAGCGCAAGAATTCGGTCTGAAGCCTCGACTATTTCACTTTCCGCGGTCTGGCCTCGGAACGAAATTCTGTTTTCGTGCCAATTAAAGTAGAACTTCGCATCCGGATTTGCTTGGATTCGTACATAGCCCGCATAGAGGTCGTACTCCTCAAAATACTCAGAAACCATATTATTTTCTCGAAGGTCCCCTGAGCCTTGGAAGTGGATTGTATTTACCTCTCCTGCGGTTCCGTCTCGGAACCAAACCTGTGTATACGCTTCGGCGAGTCGCTCCCCGAATTTAGTTCGGAACTTCTCATCAAAGTTCGGTTTCTGTGACTCAGGTGGTTCCGTTTCCCACTGGAGGTTATGTCGGAGAAGATTATAGACGCTACCAGCCCGTTTGTCGGTATTGACGCGGATTGCGATTACATCACTTTCTGAGCGGAATACGGCTACGCCAACGATTTCCTCTCGGTCTTCCCCTTCGACTGTGAAGTGTCGAGAAATAGGAACGTAGAGCAACGAGTCAGTTTGGACCGCCCCTGCAATTTGGAGCGTTCCCTTCTCGTTGTCCGGGATGTGCTGGTCACTTACCGCTATTCGGCGTCCAAAGTCCTCTAACGACTCATCTATGGGTTCTTCACTTTCGTAGTAATTTACTCGCTGGAACTGGCTAATACTGAATTCGGTTCGGAATTTCGACCATTGGGTGTCGGGTATCGGATACGTAACTAAATTCTCATCAGTTTCGTTCTCATACTGAGCGAAACCCCATTCAAACGAATCGTGAATAAATGATTCGTCTCTAAGGTAAACATAAGTATTGGTCATTTTCAACCAGTTTCTGGTCAGAGTAGAAACCGTATAAGAGTTGCTATATATTAATCAGTTGTACGTAACATACTGTGGCGGGTCCGACAACGACTGCGATAATGATAGCTTCTGAAATTCCTTTGGCCCGCCCCATCAGCTTTCCACCGTGCGTTCGCTAGTGGACTGTTCCACCGAGCGTTTACTGGCGGGCGGCCGGCCGAGCGCCCGCCGGTCTGGCGACGTTCGGCGTTAAGCCCGAGCTAAAAGACATACATAGTTATTTTTAAGACTTAATATTATGTCTCAAGAAATCAATGTCGTTTCTCTCTCCGACTTTTGCGCGCGCTCGTCGGTGTCGGAGACGCCTGCCAAACGGCCGTCCCGCTGAAAAATCCACGGCCGGTTTCGGTTAGTTTGCCCGCGCCTTCCGGGGGAAACAGGACAAAACCCATATATCTTGGCTGGATGTATCGGGGTGTATGTCGAACGAGTCGAAGACGCGATTCTCGCGGCCG
This sequence comes from Halorussus lipolyticus, assembly GCF_029338375.1. Lineage (NCBI taxonomy): Archaea > Methanobacteriati > Methanobacteriota > Halobacteria > Halobacteriales > Haladaptataceae > Halorussus > Halorussus lipolyticus. The sequence goes on from NZ_CP119805.1 coordinate 69,062, forward strand.
TGGCTGGTACGCGCCGTGGTATTCGTTGTCATCGTATCGCTGTTTGCCCCCTCCGCGGTCTCCGCCCTCACCTACGAACCGAGTGACACCGACCTCCAGAAGGGAACCATCGAGTCGCCCGCCGGCGGAACGACGGTCATCTCGATTCAGGGGTTCAAGTTCCAAGGCCAAGCTAACGGAAAGAAGCCCGCTCGACTCGTCGGTGTCGGTCCTCGCGGCGACGTGCAGTGGGTTCACAACGGAGGAGAGTCGATTACGTGGTTCTACGACGTGGACCCGATAAACGGGAGCAATCTGCTGGTCACCGGGACCAAGCACGTCGCGGGACAGAAGGACCCGACGGTCGTCTACGAGTACAACCCCGAGACCGACGAGAAACTCTGGACCGAGACGTTCGAGAGCGCCCACGACACTCACGACGTTGACCTCATCAACGGCGACCAACTGCTGGTTGCCAACATGCGCAACTACAACCCCGAGAAGGAGGTCAACGAGGACCGCATCTTCATCTACGACCGCGGTACGAACGAAGTCGTCTGGGAATGGCAGTTCCGCAATCACACCGACTGGACCAAAAAGCAGGGCGGCACCTACGCCGCCGAGGACGGCAGTGGCGACGACTGGACTCACGTCAACGACGTGGACAAAATCGCCGAGGGTCAGTATCTCATCTCGCCCCGGAACTTCGACCAAGTGATGGTCATCAATCGCTCCACCAAGGACATCGACATGCGTCTCGGGAGCGACAACAACTACGACGTGATGAACGAACAGCACAACCCGACCTACATGGAGAGCGACAACGGGACGCCCACCATCCTCGTCGCCGACAGTCACGGTGACCGAGTGGTCGAATACGCCAAGCGTGGCGACGGCGACTGGGAACAGACGTGGCAGGTCGGTTCTCAGCAGAGCTTCAACTGGCCCCGCGACGCCGACCGACTCCCGAACGGCAACACCCTCATCGTTGACTCGAACAACCACCGCGTCGTCGAGGTCAACACGGAGGGCGAAGTCGTCTGGGAGTTCTACGCGCCGTGGGCACCCTACGACGTGGAACGGATGCACCTCGGCGACGAAGCGATGTCCGCCGACGACCGACCGACCATGGCCGACCAGAACGCCGAGGGCGAGTACCCCATCACGGGGAGTGCCGGACTCACGCCCGGTACCGGCCAGAAGCTGACCTTCTCGCAGTGGCTCACCGCCGCGTTCGCCGGCACGCCCATCGCCGAACCGATGGGCAAGTTCGCCACCCAGTGGTCGAAAATCGCGCCGTGGGTCCGCCCGGTCTGGATGGGTCCGTGGGACTTCGTGGGCGCAGTCGCCGGTGGTCTCCTGCTGGTCGGGTGGATTCTCGGCGAACTGCTCTACAACCGCAAGCGAATCTCCAGCGGCGTCAGACGCAGAATCGCCTGAAAATAGCTCCGTCCCCGATTTTTCACTCGCCGGAATCCCGCCCGCGCCGCCACTGCTGGAGACAGTCGTCGCTACAGAAGTGGTAGGTCCGGGCGACTACCTCGCCGACCTCCGAAACGTCCTCGTCGCGGAACATCGGATGTGACTCGAACAGGTCGAGGGTCGTCCCGCAGACGACGCACGCGACGAACTGGGCGTCGGCCTCGCCTTCGAACTCGCCGTACAGTTCGGGCATGCAATCGGGTAGGGGAGCGAGGGTCGTAGTTGTACCGACTCCCCGAACGCGACCACCGACTCGCCATCCGATTCACCATCCTGCTCGCGGCCGATAGCTTGAGTGTCGGCCCGTCGTACTCCCGTCATGAAAGCCATCACGGTCGGCGACCAGCGAATCGAGTGCGACGAACTCGAGGAGGGCAGACACGGACTGGTCCTCTATCAGGACGACCGAATCGTCGGCTACGTCCCCTACGACCGACTGGAGTGCGTCGCCCAGACCAGAAGTCCGGTCGCGTCGAGTTCCATCCGGTCCATCGGCTACGACGACGAGGCCGACGAACTCGAAATCGAGTTCCAGAGCGGCGGCGTCTACCGGTACGCCGGCGTCTCGCAGGAGACCTACGAGGAGTTCCTGAGCGCACGCTCCCACGGCACCTACTTCCACGAGAACGTTCGCGGACAGTACGACTACCACCGAATTCGGTGACCGCGGAAAATAGCGCGGTCGGAGTAACTGACCGCGGAAAACAGCGCGGTCGGAGTAACTGACCGCGGAAAACAGCGCGGTCGGCTACTCCGACCGCGGCGCGGTCAGGACCGCCGGTTCGCCCGAGTCGCCGGCCTCGATTTCGACCGGGAAGCCGAACTCGGCCACGAGGTCCGCGTTGGTCCGGACGTGGGGCGTGACCTCCGGAATCGCCACCCGACCGCCGGCCAGCGCCAGCAGAACCACCAGTTGGTCGGCGGTGTGGGCGTCCACTGCGCCGACGCCCTCGTGGAAAGTGACCGCGGACTCGGCCACTTCCCCGCCGACCGCCTCGGCGGGTTTGCCCTGCTCGCCGAGCGCGTCGAACCCGGCGGTGGTCTCGGCGTAGTCCAGCGCGACCGAAATCGCGGAACCGGTCGAGGGAGTATCGACCGACGAGGCCGTTTGTTCGGTGACGGGGACCTCCTCTGGCAGATTGGCCCGGAGCAGGTCAGCAGAACGCTCGGCCTGCCTCCCGGCAACGTCGGCGTCGGCGAGGTCGGCGGACGCTTTCGAGGAGATTCGAACCCCTTCCAGCGCCCCCCGGTCGGCGGCCTCGATGGGTGCCAACTCCGAGGGCGCGAGCAGGAGGGTGGCCTCGCCGCCGCCCGCGGGGTAGAACCCGGTCCGGGCGTCCTCGACCGTTGCGAACAGACCGGCGCGCCGGGCCAGCGGGAGTTTGACTCCTCGGTAGTGGGCAAGCGTCGGCGACCACTTCACGTCGGTCCCGCCGGTCGCGGTGACCGCCAGCGGGCGGTCGAGTTCGGTCGCCACCGGCAGGAGCGCGTCGAACAGCAAGAGGACGCTCCCGGCGGTCCCGATTTCGACCTCGACTCGGCCGCCGGTCGGTGCGCCCGGTCGGAAGGTTAGCTCCTCGGACTCCGGTTGTGCGCCCTCGACCTCCGCGTCGCAGAGTTCCGCGGCGGCGCGGACCCCGGTGAGATGCTGGGGTTTGAGACCCGGTGTGGGCCGATTTCCCCTGATATTCTCCATCCGGAAGGGCGTCTGGCTTACCATCGAGAGAGCGAGCGCGGTCCGCAGGAGTTGGCCGCCGCCGGCCGACCCGTCGAGTTCGAGGAGAGTTTCGTCGGTCATGTCTCGAAAGGGGGTAGTTCGTCGGGGCTACGCAGACCCTCGCCAAAGGCCTTTCTCTAAGCGAACGTGCAGATGTGGGAATCGTTACTATGCCCCACAGCGTACTGGAGTCGGTGAGAGACGTGATTCGAGAAGCGGACCGAGAGCGCAGTAGCCGGACAAATCGAGAACGCGACGGTCAGGGAGACCGAGAGCGCGGCGGTCGCCGCGGGCGCAACCGCCGCCGAGAGAAGCGAGTCAGGAAACTGGAAGCGCGCGTCGAGCAACTGGAGTCGGAACTCCGGTGGCTTCGCCGGGTGGTTCGGGCTAACGGGGACTCGTCGGGGTCGCCGGCCGTCGGTCCCTGCCCGAACTGCCGGCGTGGCGTCCTCGTCCGCCGGAGCGACGAACTCCGGTGTGCGTCGTGTCGGTACACCCGGTTTCTCTGAGTTGCCGAGATTTAACCGCCGCGGGGCCGAACTCCCGGCGATGATACGGAACCGCGACGAACTGGTCGGGAGTGGCGATGGCGAGAACGGCGACAGCGGGAGCGCCGACAGAATCCGAGGCCTCGCGTTGGACTGCATCGAGGAGGCCGTCTCTGGGACCCGCCCCGAGCGCGTCGTCCGTGAGGCAGTCGCACTCGGCGACGACGACGTTCTCTCGGTCGCTGGCGAGACGTTTGACCTCGGCGACTACGCCGAAATCGTCGTCCTCGGCGGCGGGAAGGCGGCGGTCGGCGCGGCAGTCGCGCTCGAATCGGTGCTGGGCGAGCGCATCGACCGCGGCGCGGTCGTGACCGACGACGCTGACGGCGGGGGCGCGCTGGACCGAATCGCGGTCCGGGAGGCCGACCACCCGGTGCCGAGCGAGCGCGGCGTCGAAGGAGCGCGAGCAGTCCTCGAACTCGCTGATTCGGCGGACGAGGACACGCTCGTCCTCGCCGTCGTGACCGGCGGCGGAAGCGCACTCCTGCCAGCGCCCGCCGAGGGCGTCTCGCTTGCTGACCTTCGGAGAGTCACCGCCGACCTGCTGGACAGCGGCGCGGACATCCGGGACATCAACGCGGTCCGCAAGCACTGCTCGGCGCTCAAGGGCGGTAGACTCGCCGAGCGCGCAGGCCCGGCCCGCGTCGTCGGCCTCGCGCTGAGCGACGTGGTGGGCAACGACCTCGGAACCATCGCCAGCGGGCCGCTGTCGCCCGACGAGACGACGTTTCGGGACGCGCTCGGCGTGCTGGACCGCTACGGAATCGACGCCCCCGCGGCGGTCCGCGACCGGTTGGACCGAGGAGCGCGCGGCGAGGTCTCGGAGACGCCGAAATCCGGCCATCCGGCCTTCGAGTGCGTCTCGGTCCACGTCGTCGCCGACGGCCTGACCGCGCTCGACGCCGCTGTCGAAGTCGCTCGGGAGCGGGGTTTCGGGGCCTCGATTCTCTCCTCGCGGGTCCGGGGCGAGGCCCGAGAGGCGGCCAAGACGCTGGCCGGCGTCGCAGAGGAGGTCCGGGCCTCCGGGAACCCACTCGCTCCGCCCGCGGTGGTTCTCTCCGGCGGCGAGACGACGGTGACGGTCCGCAGAGGTGGGTCGGGCGGCCCGAATCTGGAGTTCGCGCTGTCGTGGGCGTTGGACCTCGACGCCCCGGCAGACGCCCCCATCGCACTCGCCGCGGTGGACACCGACGGGCGCGACGGCGGAACCGACGTTGCGGGCGCGCTGGTGGATGCCGGAACGGTCGGCGGGAGAATCGACGCCGATACTGCCCGCGATGCGCTCGCCGACAACGACGCGCTCGCCCCGCTGGCCGACGCCGGGTGCGCGATTCGGACCGGACCGACCGGGACGAACGTCAACGACCTCCGGGTGCTGGTGGTCGGCGACGAGCGCGAACGGGAGGCGTGACGAAGCGCCGGACGGTTTAGGGACAATAGAATAGTTCTTCAAGAAATAATATTATGTGTAAAAGAAGTATTTTAAATTGTCTATGTGTCTTTCGGGAGGACTGACGGCCCGTCTCGTCCGGGGCAGAACGGTTCCCACACCCACCCAACATTTATCACAGATACCGGACAATTCGGTGGTACGTCGAATGAAGCTCTCTCTCCTCCGCCGTTGACCGGACGAGCGTCCGCGGCTGTGGCGACTGCCGATTCTGCAGTCGAAGCGTCGTGCATCTCGTGAAGTCGCCGTTGGGCCGCAGGGCGGCGTCCGGTTCGGGCTTGCGATTCAGTCGGTTCACTGCGAGGACGCTTTGCGCGTTGCTCCTCGCGCTTTCCAGCGAGACCGGTCGGGGTAGCGACGAGTAATCGCCCGCCATCGAACCCATCAATGCAATCTCAGAACGCACCCGCGCAGTCCAGAACAGCAGTCGTCGCCAAACGCACAGCAGACGAGGACACCCCAGACACCGAGGAGATACGCCGACTCGCCGAGGCTGGCGGTCACGAAGTCGTCGCGGAAGTGACCCAGACCCGGACCGAGGACTCGTCGCTCCAGTTCGGCAGGGGGAAGGCCGAGGAGCTAGCCGAAACGGTCGAAGCGACCGGCGCGAGCAGGGTGGTCTTCGACAACGACCTCACGCCGACCCAGACCGTCGAACTCGCGGACCTGTGTCCCGACGGGACCGAAATCGTGGACAGACACCGCCTCGTCCTCGACATCTTCGAGGAGCAGGTCGGGAGCAAGCGCGCCAAACTCCAAGTCGAGCGCGCCAAACTGGCGTGGAACCTGCCCAGAATCCGCGAGGACACCGACGAACAGGCCATGAACAAGCGCACCGAGTCGGGCACCCGGTACTACGACGTGCTGGACCGAATCGACGAGTTGGACCGCCAACTCGCCGACCTCGGCGACGACGCTGAGGACCGCCGAGAGCGACGCTGTGAGGAGGGCTTCGAGTTCGTCGCCCTCGCGGGCTACACCAACGCCGGGAAGTCCACCCTCCTGCACCGCCTCGCCGACGAGTTGGACTACGAGACCCGCGAGGCCGACCACGCCGACCTCGACGCGACCGCCGAAATCGAGGACCGCCTGTTCAAGACCCTCGATACCACCACGCGCCGGGCGACCATCGACGGCAGGCGGACGCTCGTGACCGACACCGTGGGGTTCGTGAGCGACCTGCCACACGACCTCGTGGCGTCGTTCCACGGCACGCTGTCGGAGACCGAATCGGCCGACTGCGTGGCGTTGGTCGCCGACGCCAGCGACTCGCCGCCCGAACTCCGCGAGAAGTTGACCACCAGTTTCGACCTGTTGGACGACGCCGAGGGCGAGGTCGTGGTAGTCCTGAACAAGGCCGACCGCCTGACCGACGCCGACCTCGGGGAGCGCGAGGAGGTTGTCGCCGAGGTTTCGGCGGAAACGTCAGTGGACCTCTCGGGCGACCCCGTGGCGGTCAGCGCTGAGGACGGAACGAACCTCGACGCGCTCCGCGAGCGAATCGGCGACGCGCTGGCCGAGCGCCGGGAAGTCGAACTCGCGCTTCCGAACGACGACGCCGCGATGAGCGTGGTGTCGTGGCTCTACGACCGCGCGTCGGTCTCGGACGTGACCTACCGCGACGACGAGGTGACGGTCGCGTTCACAGCGAAGGAGTCGATAGTCGAGCAGGCCAGAGGGAAGGCCGAGTCGCTGGAAGTCGAAGCGTAGGCGAGTGAACCGCCCGAATCCGGCGGGTCTCAGACGCCGCCCGCACCGGCACCGCCGCATCCGGCGGCCCCGCTTCCGGCACCCGCGCAACTCGCCGCGCTCGCTCCGGCCGCGCCGCCGGTCGCTACGACCGCCATCCCGGCGTTCTGACTGTAATCTTTGCACTCGCCCCACGCGACCGGTGCCACCTCGTCGTCGATGTCGTGGGCGTCGGTCATCGCCTCCCGGAGGTCCTCGACGCCGAATCCGGGGTCGGAGACGAACCGATTTGCGAGGTCGGTCGTGACCGCGACACGGCGACACTCCTCGGCCTCGAACAGCTCGTCGCCGTCGAAGGTAAACTGCACGTCGAAGTGTCGGACGAACACGTCTTCGAAGGCCGGTTCGAGCGCGCGGAGGGCCTCGCCGACGAGTCGCCACACCTTGTCGAAGTCGGGTGACTCCACGTCCTCGCCCAGCGAGAACCGCGCGATTGGGACCGTAACTGGCTCCTCGTCCGGCCCTTCGTTGACCACCGCAATCCCGGTGACTGCGGCGTCCTCGATGCCGTGGCTCTCGGGGTCCACGCGATTCTGGAGGGCGTCGTTTGCCGAGTCGCGGGCCTCCTCGATTCTGGCTTGCTCGTCGTCGCCGTCGCCGAGCAGTCGCTCGATGAGTGACATCGGTTCCGACGACGGGACCGACCGTCTTGAAAGTTGACGTGAATCGGCAAGGGAACCTTTGGGGCGCGACGACGTATTCGGGTTCCATGAACACCGCCGAGGTCCTCGTCGCGGGACTCGAACGCGAAGGCGTCGAACACGTATTCGGGCTTCCGGGCGAGGAGAACGAGGCCACGATGTTCGCACTCCGAGACTCGGACATCACCTTCGTCCCGGTGCGCCACGAACAGGGCGCGGCCTTCATGGCCGACGTGTACGGGCGACTGACCGGCGACGCGGGGGTCTGCCTCTCGACGCTCGGGCCGGGCGCGACCAACCTGCTGACCGGGGTCGCCGACGCCAACCTCGACAAGGCACCCCTCGTGGCAATCACCGGACAGGGCGGTCTCGAAAGCCTCCACGTCGAGAGCCACCAGCGACTCGACGTGGTGGACATGTTCGACCCGGTGACCAAGTGGAACACCCAAATCTCGAACCCCGGCATCGTCCACGAGTCGGTCCGGAAGGCGTTCAAGACCGCCGAGTTCGAGAAACCCGGCGCGACCCATCTGGAACTTCCGGAAGACGTGGCCGACGAGGAGTGCGAGGCCGAACCGATGGACCCCCGCCAGCGAGTCCGCAGGCCGGAACCAGACGCCCCCTCGGTCGAGACGGTCCGGGAACTCCTCGCGGACGCCGAGCGACCAATCGTCATCGCGGGCAACGGCGCGGTCCGGACCGACGCCAGCGACGACCTCCGGGCCTTCGTGGAGAGCTACGACCTCCCGGTGACAGCGACCTACATGGGCAAGGGCGCAGTCTCCGACGACGACGACCACTCCCTGCTCACGCTCGACTCGGGCGAACACGAGGAGGCCTCCGACGCCATCGAGTCGGCCGACCTCGTGATAACCGTGGGCTACGACATCGCGGAACACGACCCCGCCGACTGGAACCCCGCGGGCGAGACCACCGTGGTCCACGTGGACAGCGAACCCGCCGAGGTCTACGAGAACTACGACCCCGACGTGGAAATCGTCTCGGACATCGCGTCTGCGGTCCGGGAACTCGACGCCTGTTGCGACGAAATCGACGCCGAGTTCGAGAGCGACTGGTACGACGACCTGCGCGACCACATCCTCGCCGACGTGACTCCGGACCGCGAGGAGGGCGACCCCTTCACGGTCAAGCAAGTCCTGCCGGTCCTCCGGGACGTGATGGCCGACGACGACGTTCTCCTCTCGGACGTGGGAAGTCACAAGATGGCAATCGCTCAGAACTTCGTGACCTACGAACCCAACACCTGCATCATCTCGAACGGACTGGCCTCGATGGGCATCTCGGTCCCCGGCGGCCTCTCAGCAGACCTCGCGGTCGATTCCAACGTCGTCTCTGCGACCGGTGACGGCGGGTTCATGATGAACGCCGCGGAAATCGAGACCGCGACCCGAATCGGGTGTGGCTACACAATCCTGCTGTTCCGCGACGACGAGTACGGTCTCATCACCGAGGAGCAGGTCGAACACCGCGGCGAACACTTCGGGACCGAACTCAAGAACCCCGACTTCCAGACCTTCGCCGAGAGCTTCGGCATCGAGGCCTACCGCCCCGACGACTGGGACGAACTCGAAACCGCGCTCGCCGAGGCGGTCCCGAGCGACGAGATGTCGCTGGTCGAAGTCGTACTGGAGTAACGGACCGCCACCGACACCGACGACGCCGACCCGAACACGTTCGCCCGGATTACCATCGGTCGGGAACGGGAGGGGGTTTATATCGCCCTTTGGTCGGAACCTCCAGTTACGATGAACCCAGACACCTCCGATTCGGACAGCGCGGTGGGACGACGAACGTTTCTGAAGGGCGTGGGGGCCGCAACCCTCACAGCAGTGGGCGCAGGAACCACCCCCGCAGTGGCCCAAGACGCCGGTTCGTCCTTCGGCGGGTGGTTCGACAACGTGTCGAACTACGACGGCGTGGTCGATATGACCGGCAGGTCCGAGGTCGAAATCGAAGTCGGCGCGAAGGGCAACCAAGGCAACTTCGCGTTCGGTCCGGCCGCGGTCCGGGTGGACCCCGGAACAAAAGTCGTCTGGAAGTGGACCGGAAAAGGCGGCAGTCACAACGTCGTGAGCGAGACCGGCGCGTTCGAGAGCGAGATGGTCGGCGACGAGGGCCACACCTTCTCCCAGACCTTCGAGGAGTCGGGCATCCACAAGTACGTCTGCTCGCCCCACAAGGCGATGGGCATGAAGGGCGCTGTCGCAGTCGGGTCGAACGCCGCACCCGACGCCGAATCAGTCGAACCGGCCGGCGGCGGGTCGGGGTCCGGCGACGGGAAACTCGGCGAGTACCTCACGCTCGGGTTCGGTGGGGCGGTGGTCGCCGGACTCCTCGGACTGCCGCTGTCGGAGATGCGGCGTCGGCAGTGAGTGAACACCGCGACCGCACCGGCCACAAAACTTAGGTATCAGACGACTGCTGAGTTCTGATTTTCATCTGGTGTAAAATACTTATACGGGCGCTAAAACACCGGAGAAATTCACTTGAGTTCATCCTCTGTATAAGCAAACTTTATATACCTCGTATCTGATGTGTGAGTTGTAATGACAGACCACAGCCGGCGGCGGTTTCTGAAGGCGACCGGGACGGCGCTCAGTGGCGCGGCACTGATGAGCAGTCCGGCGGTCGCAGGCGGTAGCGAGCGGACAGACACGCGATTCCTCATCGACCTGCGCGAAATCTCGCGGAGTGAGGTCCCCGACGACGTCGAAATCGTCCACGACATCTCGGAAATCGACGTCCTCGCGGCCCGAGGAGACCCCGAGGTCGTACCCGGTTCGGCGTCCACGACGCTGGACATGGCGGTCTACCAGCACGACGAGACGCCCCAGAGCGGTCCCGTCAAGGAGCGGAATGCGAAGGCGCAGGGAAGCAACGGTCCGGCGTGGGACAGCGGCGCGCCGACTCGAACCGAACTCCAGTGGGACAAGCGCGCCCAGCGCGTCGGCGACCTGACCGAGAACCCCGGACAGGAGCGGACCGTCCAAGACACCGCGACGGGCGAGGGCAGTCGCATCGCAGTCATCGACACCGGTGTCTACGACGGCCACCCGGACCTCGCGGACGTAGTTAACGCCGAGCTTTCGGCCAACTTCACGACCGACCCCTACGACTTCCGACCCAACGGCGCGGGGAGCCACGGCACCCACGTCGCGGGCACCGTCGCCGGGACGAACGCCAACGGCGAGGGCATCCTCGGCACCGCGCCGGACACCGAAGTCCTCTCGCTTCGCGTGTTCTCCGGCATGCAGGGCGCGAGCGGTGACGTCATCGCGGCCCTCGTGGATGCCGCGACCAAGGGCTGTGACGCCGCGAATCTCAGCCTCGGGTACCCCTACCCCTACGTCTACCCCGAGAAGTACCCCTTCCTGTACGCGGTCAAGGAACTCTACCAGCGCGCGGTCGATTACGCTCGCTCCGAGGACATGGTTGTCGTCAACTCGGCGGGTAACGACTCGCTCGACATGGACGGCGAGGGCGTCCTGAGTCTGCCGACCGAGGTCGAAGGCGTCTTCGGCGTCTCTGCGACCGGGCCTATCGGCTACCTCTGGGACGACAAACAGGAGAGCCGCGAGGACAAGGCGCTGAAGAAGCTCGAAGATTCGACGGCTTCGCCGGCGTTCTACACCAACTACGGCGACGCCGTGGACGTGAGCGCGGCCGGCGGCGACGCGGACCTCGAAGCCTCGGCCGAGGGCATTCCGGGTTGGTACTACGACCTCGTTCTCTCCGCCGTCGTGGAGTACGACGACGAGGGCAACCCGGTCCCCGGATACGGCTGGAAGGCGGGAACCTCGATGGCGGCCCCGCAGGTGACTGGCGCAGTCGCGCTGGTCCGGTCGCTCCGCCCCGACGCGAGCGTCGAGGAGGTCGAGGACCTGATTCGAGAGACCGCCCGCGACGCGCCGGGCGGCGAGGAGTACCACGGCGCTGGTCACCTCGACCTGCGCCGACTGGTCAAGCGCGCTCGGTAAACTGACCGGCTAACCGCTTTTTCGCTACTCTATCGTCACGTCGTCGTCGCTCGCGTTCGCTTCCTGTACCCAGACCGTCTTCTTGTTCACGAACTCCTCGATACCGTGTTCGGCGAGTTCTCTGCCGTACCCTGAGTCCTTGACGCCGCCGAAGGGGACGCGGGGGTCGGACTTGACGAGTTGGTTGACGAACACCATCCCGGCGTCGATGCGGTGGGAGAGGCGCTCGCCGCGGTCCAAGTCCTCGGTCCAAATCGACGCCCCGAGACCGAGGTGGGTGTCGTTTGCGAGTTCGATGGCTTCCTCCTCGCTCTCGACTTCGAAGACGGCCGCGACGGGACCGAAGACCTCCTCGCAGGCGGCCACCGAGTCGCGGGGCACGTCGGTCAGGACCGTCGGCGGGTAGTAAAAGCCGTCTCTGTCGAGCGGTTCGCCGCCGAGTTCGAGGGTCGCGCCCTCCTCGACGGTCTGTTCGACCTGCTCGTGCAGGTCGTCCATCAGGTCCTCGCGGGCCTGCGGGCCGAGGTCGGTGTCATCGTCGGTCGGGTCCCCGACCGTCAACTCGTCCATCTCGGCGACGAACTTGTCGAGCCATTCGTCGTAGACGTCGGTGTGGACCACGAACCGCTTGGCCGCGATGCAGGATTGCCCGGCGTTGATGGTCCGGGCCGTCGCACCGGTTTCTGCGGCGGCGTCGAGGTCCGCGTCGGGAAGCACCACGAAGGGGTCGGAGCCACCGAGTTCGAGGACGCTCTTTTTCAGGTTCTCGCCCGCGGTCTTGGCCACGGAGCGACCGGCGCGGGCGCTCCCGGTGAGCGTGACTGCGACCACCCGGTCGTCCTCGATGACCTGCTCGGCTTGGTCCGAATGGACGATGAGCGACTGGAAGACGCCCTCGGGGTAGCCCGCTTTCTCGAAGACCTCCGCAATCGCCTCGGCGCACCCCGGCACGTTCGAGGCGTGCTTGAGGAGACCGACGTTACCCGACGTGAGGTGCGGCGCGGCGAATCTGAACACCTGCCAGAAGGGGAAGTTCCACGGCATGACCGCCAGAATCGGCCCGAGGGGTTCGTAGGAGACGTTGGCCTCGGCGTGGGCCGGACTCGGCCGACGCTCCGAATCGAGGAAGTCGCCGGCGTTCTCGGCGTAGTAGTCACAGACCCACGCGCACTTCTCGACCTCTGAGACCGCCGATTCGAGGGTCTTGCCCATCTCCTCGGTCATCAACTCGGCGTACTCCCGTTTGTTCTCACGGAGTACGTCGGCGGCGTTTTCGAGGAGTTGCTGGCGCTTGCGAATCGGCACGTCCCTCCACTCGTCGAAGGCCTCGGTGGCGCGCGAGAGGGCACGGTCTACGTCCTCGTCGGAGTCGTCCGGAATCGGTTCGAGCGAGTCGCCGGTTGCAGGGTTGAGTCGGTCCATGACGGGCACGTATGTCCGGGGGAGAGTTGTAACTTCGGGTAGATTCGCCGTGAGACGCCGGCTAATATGCCTAACTCGTCTCTAGAGAATTCTTTTGCTATATTTAAGAATTGTTTTTATTTCCCTTGGCGAGCAGGCTTGCCGTCTCCTGCACCGTCAGAGAGACGCTTCCACGGGCCGTGACCGCGGACCTCACGCCTTCCCAATCGCCTCCCTCGTTCGCTTCGCTCCTCGATGCGATTTCGGCTCTTTGGCTCTTCGACGCGATTTGCTATCACACTGAAACGGACGGAACAGTCGTTTCAAGCGAGCTAACCCGAAGTAACGACGGCTTTCGGTTCGGGGGTTTTTGTCATTCGCCGTCGTAAACGAGTCACGGAACTCCACTGGGGGTCGGGGATTACGATGAACGTCATCGAGGGGGCACGAATCAGTTGGCGCAACATCCGGGAGCACAAACTCCGCTCGACGCTGACCACGCTCGGGGTCATCATCGGCGTCGCGGCGGTCATCACCTTCGTCACGCTCGGTGCGAGTCTCCAGCAGGACATCATCTCCACCGTGGCCGGGGGTAACGCCGCGACGATGTACGTGACCGCCCAATCGCCGGGCGAGGGCCGACTCCCGTCGCTCGGGGGCGGCGGGTCGGCCGTCTTCACCCAGTACGACGTAGAGCAGATACGCACCATCGAGGGGGTCGAACTCGCCGCGCCCGAGAGCGGCATCGCGGCCGGGTCGGTGACGTTTAACAACTCGTCGGTGGGCAGGCAGTGGGTGACGGTTTCGTCGCCGGGTTACTTCCGGGTTCGCAACATCTCGTTCCTCTCCGGGAGGCCCTACCAGATGGGCGAACGCGAAATCGTGTTGAACCGGCCGGCGGCCCGGATGTTCGACCGGAACGTCTCGGTCGGCGACAACGTTTCGTTCACGCGGGCGGCCAACGGCGAAGTCCTGAACGCCACCGTCGTCGGCATCGTGGAGGCCCAAAGCGGCGGCGCTATCTCCGGACTGACGCGGGGGAGCGGCGCGCAACCGCGAATCTACGCGCCGACCCGACCCTACTACGAGCGCACCGTGTCGAGTCCGAACCTCCGGACCCGCCAGTTGGTCTACGGTCGGGTCCTCGTCAAGGCCGAGTCGCCCGGAGAGGTCGATGCCGTGCAGGGCCGGGTGTACAACTACCTCGGCGAGCGCTCGGACGCCCGCCAACTCAAGTCCCAGTCCTACCAGTTCGAGGTCACGACCCAAGACCAAATCATCGGGCAGGTCAAACAACTGACCAGCACGTTCACCGCCTACATCACCGGCATCGCGGTCATCTCGCTCATCGTCGGGTCCATCGGCATCGCCAACATCATGCTGGTCTCGGTCACGGAGCGGACCCGCGAAATCGGCATCATGAAAGCGGTCGGCGCGCAGAACCGCGACGTGCTTCAGTTGTTCCTCGTCGAGGCCGTGATGCTCGGGGTCCTCGGGTCGGCGCTCGGCGCGGTGGTCGGCATCGGGGCGGGGTACGCCGGGGCCGAGGCCATCGGTCTTCCGCTCGCCTTCCAACCGATTTGGTTCGTGGCCTCGGTCGCAGTCGGCGTGCTGGTCGGGGTCCTCGCCGGCCTCTACCCGGCGTGGGACGCGGCCCACACCGACCCCATCGACGCGTTGCGGTACGAGTGATATGACACTATCTACCGTGGTTATTTCACCCAAACACCCCGAAGACATTTCGTTCGTTTCGAACTGTTTCCGCCACAATCGAGCCTTGAACTTCGCGGCCCCGAGAGTAACGACACCGGTGCGGGCGGTCTCTCGACGTGAGAACCAGATAGCCCCCCGATAACAAAGAGGCCCCCACGACAAACGAGAGGCGAGACCGAGAGCGTCCGGTTCGGACGCGGGGAGTTCTCTATGACGGAACAGAACCTTTCACAGAATACGACGGTCCGAGAGCAGGGGTGGAAACGGGACGCCCGCTGGCTAGCGCCCGCCCTCCTCGCCGGTAGCGTGCTGTTCGTCGTGTACCTTCGCTCGCACCCCTACCCATCCTTCGGGGCGGGCCTCTATCTCCTCATCGCCGAGCGCATCTCCGAGGCGGGGTACGCTCTCCCCGAGACGATTCCCCACTACACGAAGGGCGGCGTCCCGTTCTCGTACCCACCGCTGATGTTCTACACGGTGGCCGCGATACGCGACCTGACCGGAATCGACCCCATCGCCATCTCGCGCTACCTCCCCGGCGTCGTGACCATCGCCTACCTCGTTCCGCTCTACCTGTTCGCCCGCGACCTGCTGGGGTCTCGCCCGCAGGCCGCGCTGACGAGTCTCCTCGTGGCGGTCACGCCGCCGGTCCTCCAGTGGCACATCTCGGCGGGCGGCATCGTCCGGGCACCCGCCTTCCTGTTCGCGCTGTCGGGGGTCTACGCGGGGCTTCGACTCTATCGGGACAGCGACCCCCGGTGGATAGTCGTCTCGCTCGCGCTGTTCACCCTGACGGTGCTGACCCATCCCGTCTACACCGTCTTCTTCGCGCTGACGTACTTCCTGCTGTTCGCCCAGTTCGACCGGACGCTAACGGGACTCGTCTGGGGCGCAGTCGTCGGGTTCGGCGGCCTGCTTCTGTCTGCGCCGTGGTGGACGCAGGTCATGTCCTACCACGGCATCGACGTGTTCACCGCCGCGGCGGGCACCCACGGCGGCATCGGGGGCGGCATCCCGTCGGTCTCGGCGCTCCTCGAGATTCCCCTCGAAAGCGCCTTCTTCGGCACGCTCTGGTCGCTGGTTCCCGCGCTGGGCATCGTCTACCTTCTGAAGGAGCGCCGATTCTTCCTCCCGGTCTGGTTCGTCGCGGTGACCGCCGTCATCGGGAAAGCCCGGTTCTCGCTGGTCGCCGGGTCGTTCATCACCGCGGTCTTCCTGCTGGAGTGCGTCGGCGCGTGGCTGAAAAACGAGTCGTCGGTCGGCGTGGGTCGCCGAGAGGTGGTCACGGTCGCGCTGGTCCTCATCGCCACGGTGGGTCTGGCCGGCGGCGCGATGTACGCGACTGGCGACGTGAACGCCCACGCCGGCAGTCCGTCGCTCCCGCAGTTCATCACCCACGACGACGTGGAAGCCATGGAGTGGGCCGAGGAGAACACCAAGCCCAGCGCCACCTTCGTCGTACAGGGCGACGCCGCCGAGTGGTTCCCACAGCAGGCCCACCGGACGATGCTGGTCGGCCCGTGGGGCGTCGAGTGGAAGGGCCACGAACCGTACAACCGCCAGTTGGGCCTCTTTCGGGAGGTGTCGTCGTGCAACAGCGCCCACTGCATGTCGCAGACGCTCTCGGAGGCCGGCGTGAGTCCGGACTACATCTACCTGCCGAAAGGCGAGTTCACGGTCCGCGGGATGCAGTACCAGCGCACGAGTAGACTGGCGATGTCGATGCACCTCTCGCCGCGCTACCGGACGGTTTACGAGAACGATGGGGTCATCGTCTTCGAGGTGCTTGGCGACGAGCAAGGCAAGGGACAATCGGGCGAGAAAGCCGGACACTGACGAAAGCGGAAAATCGGCGACTCAGAACAGCGGGTCTAACTCGTCCTCGTCGTCCTCGATGAGGTCGGTCGTCTTCTGGTCGCTCTCCTGTCGAATCTCGTCGATGTTGTCCTGTGCCTCGATGGCCACGTCCTGTAACTCCTTCACGCGGGGGACCTCCGAGACACCCGACAGGAGGACGACGCCTGCGACCTCCTCGGCCCCACCGACCGGGTAGTCGCCGCCCCGGACCTCCATCGAACCGGTCTGGTTCTCCAACCACTTGCGACCCTTCTCGACGCCCTTCCGGTTGAGGTACTTCGGCGGTCCGCTGGCGACCAGCAGGGAGCGCTCCGCGCTGTCGATTTCGCAGGGCAGGGTGAGTCGCCCGAGCGCGGCTTTTCTGACGAGGCTGGTGATTCGGTTGGTCGCGTGTGTCGAATCCACGTCCTCGGTCCCGTCGCTCTTGAACCGCGAGAGGAGGCCGCCCGAAGGGTTGTCTACCTCCTCGGCGGCGTAGCCCACGGTCGAGACCCCGCCGGTGTCGAGGGTGTTGATGATTTCGCTGGAGTCCACCACGCTCTCGCCGACTGCATCGCCCTGCCCGACTTCGCCCGCGCCGAACAGGATGCCGAACCGCCGGACGATTTCTTCGTTGATGCGGTCGTAGCCAGCGCCGACGCTCTCGCCCGATTCGCGCCACGCGTCGTTGTCGAAGACCAGTAGGTTGTCAACCTCGCGGGTGAACGTCTGGAAAGACCGTGCGGCGTTCAGCGTGTAGATGCCGCCCTCGTCTCTGCCCGGCAGGATGCCCAGTCCGTAGACCGGTTCGGTGTAGATTCGCTTGAGGTACTTGGCGAGGACCGGCGCGCCGCCCGAACCTGTCCCACCGCCCATTCCGGCGACGATGAGGAAGGCGTCGATGTCGTGAATCGGCACGTTATCGACTGCGCCCTGAATCTCGTCGATGTCCTCCTCGGCGATTTCCGCGCCGAGTTCGTTGTCCGCGCCGACGCCGTGACCCTTGACTCGGGACTGGCCGATGAGGACTTGGTTGTCGTCGGGCACGTACTCCAAGCCCCTCAGGTCGGCCTTCGCGGTGTTGACCGCGACTGCCGAGCGCACGGCCTGACTGCCGGTGCGCTGGTCGTACTCGATGAACTTGTCCACGATTTTACCGCCGGCTTGGCCGAAGCCGACCATCGCCAACTTCACGGCGACACCCCCTCTGCGGCGTTCAATCGGTGCCTGTCGTCTGGGTCGGCGGCACCTGTAACTTCGAAACTATCCCCGTACTGATTGATACACATTCCGTAGCCCCCGCGGGGGTAGACCACGGGAATCGGTATAAATCCTCAGCACGGTTTTGTCTCGCAGGCGATAGCTCGCTCGGTCAGGTGGGGCGTAACTCGCCCGGCCTCGCGTCGAGTCGTCGGGCAGTCGGGTCGCGTCCGGCGTGGTTCCAGCAGGCGGTCGAAAACAAGACGACGAGTCGGTCCTGACTGGCCGACTACGCCGAGGCCGAAACCTTCTCGCCGACCGACTCCACAATCGCGTCCACGTCGTAGTCGTCGCTCTCCTTGTCGAAGACCTGTTCGCCGTCCGCTCGTACCTTGAACACGCCGCTGTCGCCCGTCACCAGTGCCACCGAATCCAGTCGCTCGCCGTACTCGCTGAGAAGGGCGTGCTGTAGGTCCTGTGCCCGGTCGAGCATCCCGCAGGGGACGCAGTACTCGATTTCCACGTCTGTCATGTCCAACTCGGCGGTACGGCACGGAAGAACTTAAAAGCGGATGCGGGGGCAAAGCCGGCCGTCGTCGCCGAAAGAAATGGATAGGGAAATCTACTCAATTGCTAAAAATAACTCTATACGTGTTTAGGAATCGTAAAATCACTCCTGCTGTCGAGGACACCCCTACACCCTCACTCGTCGGCAAGTCGGTAGGTGTCCACCTCGCCGCCGGTGTCGGTGTCCCGGTCGCTCGCGGTTTCGACCGCATCGCGGGCCAGTTCTTCGGCGTCGTCCAGACCGATTCCGTCCTCGCGGCTCTCCAGCACGCCGAGGACGACCTGCGCGCCGGACCCGAAAACCACCACGTCGTCGGTCAGGACGCTCCCGTCGCTTCCGATGCCCCGGATGCCTGCCGCGCCGTCATCGCGCCCGGCGACGATGGCCTCGACGCCTTCGTCGTCAGCGAGGTCGCTGGCCACGTTTGCGAGGAGCGTGAGGCCCATCGGTTCGTCGTCCTCGACTTCGTGGGCCTCGACCTCGGATTCGAGTCGCCGGTGGAACTCGTCTACGCCGCCCGAGTCGCCGACCGCGGCCGCACCGGCCTCGCCGAGGTCGAAGACGTGGCGCTTGTCCTCGCTCCGGACGGTGCCGTCCGCCACGAGGAGCCTGTCGCCCGCGAGGACCGCGCCCTCCTCGGTCCGAACGCCCACGATTGTTGCCATGTCTCGGGATACGACGGCCGCGGGGAAGTGCGTTGTTGCCGACCGAGAATCGAGGGCGTTTCGATTGCTGAAATCGAGTAGAAGCTAGCGTCAGGCGTGAGCAAAGCCGTCTCCCGCACAGCACCGCTACCGCGAACCTCACGCCTCCCCAACCTCCTCTCTCACTTCGTTCGGTCGTCCCTCGCGCGCGCAGAACCGCGCGCGCCGGGAGAAGAATATGCTCCCGAGCGCACCCAAACCAAACAGGTGTCTGTGCGTTCTGCTCGCCGTCTTGCCTACCGCTAACCTACCACTCATTAGCCCGGCGTCCGACTGCTGGGGCATGAACGTAGACACCGAGCGACTCCGCGGCGACATCGAGGAGAACGCCGAGTTCGGTCGCATCTCCACTGACGAGGGCCGAGGCCGGACCGTCCTGACCGGCACCGAACCCAACCGCGAGGCCCGCGAGTACCTCGTCCAGCGCCTCGAAGACGCTGGTCTCGGCGTGCGAATCGACGCCGTGGGCAACATCGCGGGCCGGTGGACTCCCGAGAGCGCGGACCCCGAGGCCGCCCCCGTCACAGCCGGGAGCCACCTCGACTCGGTGCCCGAGGGCGGCATCTTCGACGGCCCGCTCGGGGTCTACGCGGCGCTCGAAGCGGTCCGGGCGATGCAGGACGCCGGGGTCGAACCAGACCGCCCCGTCGAAGTCGTCTCGTTCACCGAGGAGGAGGGCCAGCGATTTGCCTCCGGCCTCCTCGGGTCCTCGGTCGCGGTCGGCGAGCGCACCGTCGAAGAAGCCCTCGCGCTCGAAGCCGAGGGGCCGGAGGGCGACACCGTGACCCTCGAATCCGCGCTCGAAGGCATCGGCTTCCGGGGCGAGGGCCTCCTCGACGCCGGCGAGTGGGACAGTTGGCTCGAACTCCACGTGGAGCAGAGCGAGCGATTGGAGGACGCGGACGTTCCGGTCGGCGTCGTCACCGCCATTACTGGCATCACCCACTGCGAGGCCACGGTCCGCGGCGAGGCCGACCACGCCGGCGCGACCCCGATGGGCGACCGGACCGACGCGCTCACAGCGGCCAGCGAGTTCGTCCTCGACGTGGAGCGCGCCGCGAACGAAGTCGTCGAGGAGTCGAGCGACACCGCGGTCGGCACCGTGGGAAGCCTCGACGTGCGACCCAACGCGACCAACGTCGTCCCCGGTGCGGTCGAGATGGGCGTCGATATTCGGGACGTGGACCGCGAGTCGATGGAGACCATCGCCTCCCGCGCCCGAGACAGTCTCGCTCGCCTCGAACGAGAGCGCGGCGTCTCGACCGACTTTTCCCGGCCCTTCGACCTCGAACCCACGCCGATGAGCGACCGAGTGCGCCAGTCAGCCCACGACGCGGGCGAGGACGCCGGCATCGAGACCATGGACCTCCACTCGGGCGCGGCCCACGACACGATGCACGTCGCCGAAAAGACCGACGCCGGCCTGCTGTTTGCACCCTCCAGAGACGGCATCTCGCACAATCCCAAGGAGTGGACCGACTGGGACGACTGTGCCACCGCGACTCGGGTACTGGCCGGCGCGCTGGCGAACTTGGCAGGAGCCGCGACCTGAACGGGTTTCTCTGTAAGTCTAACTTAACCGGGGTTTCGACCGGTCGTAACCGGCGTATCCGGGCGTTACGAACAAAAACGGTCGCTTTCGTTTATTCGCCGGGAAACCGAGCCTTTGCCCGGAGAATGACACGAAACGCGACGCTCGGAGCGATAGTTTTCGCCGTACTGCTGGTTACGACCGGACTCTCGGGCGCGGTCGGCCCGTCGCCCGCGGGAAGTAGCGGGTCCGCTTCCCCCGCCCCGCTCGCCCAAGAGACCACGACGCAGGGCAACGAGACCGCAAACGAGTCGGCGTCGGTCACGTTCAACGACCAATCGCTGGAGGACTCGTCGGTGGTCGTCAGTGAGGCTAACCTCTCGGAAGGGGGCTACGTCGTCGTCTTCGCCCAGAACGGCACGGCGCTCGGGAACTCGTCGTACCTCGAACCGGGGAGCTACGAGAACCTGACGGTGAACCTGACGACCTCGCTGAGTCGGTCGCAGGTCCTCATCGCCACGCCGCACCTCGACACCAACGACAACCGGACGTTCGACTTCAACGCCACGCAGGCGATGGAAGCGGGCAGGGAGAACGCCACCGACCGGCCGTACTTGCAGGCCACCGGTCTCCCGGTCAACTCGGTCGCGTTCGTCACTGTCGGCGACAGCGCCGGTCGGAACGAGACGACCACGGCGAGTCGCGTCGCGCCGACCGCGTAATTCAGCACAATTAACTTTTCGACGCGCGAGGAGAAGTCATGGAGCTACTACCCGACGAGACCCGGCGATTCGTCAGCGCGCTGGTTCCGGACCGCGACGACACCCTCCGGGAGATGGAGGCCCACGGCGAGGACATCGGCTTTCCCACGGTCGGCCCGGAGGTCGGGGCCTTCCTGCGACTCTCGGCCCGGATGGTCGGTGCGGAGCGAATCTTCGAGTTCGGGTCGGGATTCGGCTACTCGGCCTACTGGTTCGCCGAGGCCCTGCCCGACGACGGCGAAATCGTGCTGACCGAGTACGACGCCGACGAACTCGACCAAGCCCGCGAGTATCTCACAGAGGGAGGCTACGCCGACCGCGCCGTTTTCGAGGAGGGCGACGCGCTCGAAACCGTCGAGCGCCACGAGGGTCCATTCGACGTGGTGCTGGTGGACTGCCACAAATCGGGCTACCCCGATGCCTTCGACGCGGTGCGCGAGAAAGTCGCCGAGGGCGGGGTCGTCATCGCGGACAACGCGATGCAGAGCGGCGCGCAGGATTTCGCGACGATTCTGGAGATTCTGGAGGGTAGCGACCCCGAATCGGTGGACGACGACACCCGCGGCATCGCCGACTACCTCCAGAGGGTCCGGGACGACCCCGATTTCGAGACGGCGGCGATTCCGCTCGGGCAGGGCATCGCGGTCAGCTTTCGGAAGTAATCGACAGCGAGTGAATACACTTCTAATTCGGTCTCTACAACTTCCAATCCATTCTTAAGAAACTTCGTAGCTTGCTCGTTGTTCCGACGGCCGCCGAGGAGGTCAGCAGACGTGGCCGCCGCCGTCAACCCAAATCGTCTCGCCGGTCACGTAGGACGCCTCGTCGCTCGCCAGAAAGAGGTACGCGCCCGCCAACTCCGCGGGTTCGGCGGCCCGGAGCGGGAGGTTCGGCGTCTCGCCCTCTGGTGCCATCTCGTCGGCCTCGTCGGACCACCCCTCCCGAATCTCGGTGGCGACCGGGCCGGGGGCGACGGCGTTGACCCGAACCCCCTCCTGCGCGAGTTCGAGCGCCGCGCTCCGGGTTATCATCCGAATCGCGCCCTTGGTCGCGGCGTAGTGGGAGTGGTCCCACGCCGCCCGGCCCTGCGTGTCGGAGGAGGTGTTGATGACGACGCCGGGATTGCCCCGGTCCAGCATGTCCTCGGCGGCGATTTGGGTCCCGAAGAAGGTGCCCCGAGCGTTGACCGCCTGCACCTCGTCGTACTCGTCGGGCGTCACGTCCAGAAACCGGCGCTTGGTGTAGACCCCGGCGTTGTTCACCATCACGTCCACGCCGCCGAACTCGCGGGCCGCCTCGATGACGGCGCGAATCTGGTCCGGGTCGGCCACGTCGGTTTCGGCGTACTCGGCGTTTCCGCCCTCCTCGCGGATTTTCTCGTGGGTCGGTGCAGACTCGCTCTCGGCTTTCGGGTCCTCGCGCACGTCGGCGTTGACGACTGTCGCACCCGCGTCTCCGAAGGCGAGCGCGACTGCGCGACCGATGCCGGCGCTCGCGCCGGTGACGATAACTGTCGAGTCGGAGAAGTCGGGGTTCAGACTGGCCATGCCCGAACGAGGGTCGCCGGTCGGTTGTAGGTTCCGGCGACGAGCGACCGGCGGGCTACATCAACCAGTCCACGACCCACGCGACGACGCCGAGCGCGATGAGGCCGATGCCGATGGCCGAGGTTGCTGGCTCAGGGAACAGGAACAGCGCGACCCCGACCACGAGGAGCGTCCCGATGAGTCCGACGTCCCACCAGCTACCGTCGGAGTCGTCCGCTCCGGTCTCGTTCGCGGTGTCGTAGTCAGCTCCGGTCTCGGCGCGGTCCTCCTCGGCGGTGGCGTCGGCGGCGTCTCCCGCGGGCCAGATGCCCCATCCTGAGGGGGACAGCGAGCCGCCGACGCTCGACGGGAAGAACGAGTCGCCCATCTCGTCGCCGGTGTACTTCTCGCGGGCCTCCTCGTCCCCGTGAACGTCCTTGTACGTGCTGTCGTACTCGTCGTCGGTGTAGGGGTTGTCGCTCACGCAGATTACAAGGGTTCTCAGTCGGTTATGGGCTGTGGCCACTTCGGATTCCTATTTCGCGCGCGCAGAACTGCGTGCGGGAAATACGCCCAAGCGCGCCTACCGCCGACTGCCGGGTTGGGGGTCCACGTGGGGTTTGGCCATCAGGTCCTCGAATCGCCGGTCGTCCAGCCATTCGAGGAGCATCGCCAACTGGTCGCTCGCGGCGTCGAACAGTCGTGCGCCCTTCTCCGGGGTGGCGTCGGTCTGGTCGCCCAGCACGCCGTTGTCGGTGTTGTCGATGGAGTCGTAGAAGTTGCGCGCGCCGTGGACCGTGGCCTCGTCGCTGTCGGCCCAGTTTACGAGGCCCTCGTCGCGGGCCTCCTCCAACTTGTCGGTCCGCACGTTTTCGGGGTCCAAGTGCATCATCATCGCGGTCTCTTTCGGCCCGCCGTGGGGACCGTTGACCTCGAACAGGTCGTCAACGAGGTCCGGGATGGACTCGTCCCACATCCACTCGACGGCGTAGGCCACTCGGTCCTCGCGAAGGCGTCTGCCGACCTCTCGGAGGTGGGTCTGGTTGCCGCCGTGGGCGTTGACGAAGACGATGCGGTCGATGCCGTGGTACGAGAGGTTGCGGGAGAAGCTCTCGACGTAATCGCGGAACTCGGGCGGGTCGGCCCACATCGTGCCGTGGAACTGCTTGTGGTGGACGCTGACGCCGACGTTCACGGTCGGCGTGCAGAGGAACCCGGTTCTGTCTGCGGCCTCGCGGGCCACTCCCTCTGCGATTTTGTGGTCGGTCGAGAGCGGGAGGTGGGGTCCGTGCTGTTCGGTCGAACCGAGGGGGACGACTGCCACGGACTCCTCGGCCACGTAATCACCCAGTTCCGGCCACGTCTGGTCGGCGAGGTACATACCGGTAGGCCGGGGGCGAGCGAGTAAAGTTCTTCCCCGCGCCGACCGGGGCCCTCTCGGGGCGGTTACCTCGACGTAACCTCGTTTCACCGGGGTTAGCAAACGTATAATTACGTCCCGGCCTACGTTCGGAACACATGACTGACTGTCTCGACGCCGACGCCCCGCCGAGCGCGAAACTGGTCGTAAAGGTCCTCGAATACAGCGACGACGCCCTGACTCAGCAGGAAATCAGCGACCGGACCCGACTCTCGCCCCGCACGGTCCGGAGTTCCATCAAGCGCCTCAAAGAACAGGACGTCATCGAGGAGCGCGTCTACATCCCGGACGCCCGCAAGCAACTCTACACGCTCAGCGACTCGGTGCAGGAATGTCTGCAGGCCGGCGAGGCCGCGGCCGAGAGCGCCGAAGCGGTCTGATTCTTCGAAACGTCTTCCTTTCTCCCGCGAGTCGGCCACGCCGTGACCGAGTACGACAAACTCGTTCGCGACGAGATTCCCGAAAGTATCCGCCAGAGCGACGAAACGCCCGTGACCCACGTCGCCGAGGACTTCAACGCCGACCGACTCGAAACGCTCCGCGAGGAGAAAGCCGACGAGCGCGGTGGCTTCGCGGACCGAATCGTCTTGGAGCGCGTGAAGTAGTCTTCTCGGGGCGCACCCCCACCGGCCGTTAATTCAAGAAGCTAGGCTAGAAATATTAGTTTCCTAACCAGAAATGATTGGGTGTCGCCCATGACCCGAGACGATACGACCATCGACCGACGTTCGCTCTTGAAAAAGACCGCGGTGGCGGGCGTGACCACCGGACTCGCCGCCGGAAGCGCTTCGGCGACCGGCGGGGACCGACCGTCCCGCGCCATCGAGCGCGACGAGGCCGCGCGACTGGTGGAATCGTACGGTAGCGACCTGCTGGCGTTGCTCGCCGACGAGAACGTCCTCGACGCCGGGGACGTGACCGAACTGGCGACCGGTCGTCCGGCGTCGCCCGACGCCCCGCTTCGCGGCGACGAGGGGGCCGCGCTCGTGGACTCCGGCGTCAACCCCGCACGACTCGTCGTCGTGACGCAGGTCACCGACGGGACGCTCAGACTCTCGGTCGAACCCGAGACCGGTAAGTCGTACGCGCTCCTCGACGACGGCCGGTCCGTTACCGTCTTCAACCCCGAAGTCGGGACGCTGGACGAGGACGCGACCACGCAGACCGACCACTGCACTCAGCAAATCTGCCCGACCGACGACGGGGCGTGTTATGCGTCGAGTTCCGTAACCTACGACGGCGACCGGGTTGCGACGCAGGCGTCGTGTTGCTCGTACTACAAGTGTACCGACCCGTAGCGCACCTGCCACCTCAAAAACATTTTTATTTCTTTAGAAAACGAAATTCGTTTTCCGAAGTGGCTACGCGATTGTCTTCCTCAATCGTCCGCCGAGGGATACTCCCGCTCTAAGTCCACGTCGGCCAGCAGGTCGTCGTCGGTCCGGTGGGTCCCGACCGGAGGACGATTCACCTCGGCGGCGGGCGACCCCTCCACGTCGGTCTGGTCGTCGATTTCGCTCATCTCGCCGTCGGCGTCTCTGGCGTCTTGGTCGATTCGCATCGAGCAGAACTCGACGCCGCACATCGAGCAGAATCTGGCCTCCTTGTAGTTGTCGCCGGGGAGCGTTTGGTCGTGGTACTCCTGCGCACGCTCGGGGTCCAGCGCGAGGTCGAACTGTCGCCGCCAGTCGAACTCGTAGCGGGCCTCCGACAGCGCGTCGTCCCAGTCGCGGGCACCCTCTCGACCGTTCGCCACGTCGCCGGCGTGGGCCGCGATGCGGTAGGCCGCCAGTCCGTCGCGCACGTCCTCGGCGTCCGGCAGTCCGAGGTGTTCTTTCGGCGTGACGTAGCAGAGCATCGCCGCGCCCGCTCTGGCCGCTTCGGTCGCGCCGATGGCGCTGGTGATGTGGTCGTAGCCCGGTGCCACGTCGGTCACGAGCGGTCCGAGGACGTAGAAGGGCGCGCCGTCGCAGACCTCCTGCTGGCGCTCGACCTGTCCCGCGATTTGGTCCATCGGGACGTGGCCCGGCCCCTCGACCATGACCTGCACGCCGTGGTCCCACGCGGTCCGGGTCAACTCGCCGAGGGTGTCCAACTCGGCGAACTGGGCGTCGTCGCCCGCGTCGGCGAGGCATCCGGGCCGGAGGCCGTCGCCCAGACTGAAGGTCACGTCGTACTCGGCGAAGATTTCGCAAATCTCCTCGAACTTGGTGTAGAGGGGGTTCTGCATCCCGTTCTCCTCCATCCACTGGGCGAGGATGGACCCGCCGCGCGAGACGATGCCGGTCTTGCGGCCGTCGGTCAGCGGCAGGTGTTCCATCAGCACCCCGGCGTGGATGGTCTGGTAGTCCACGCCCTGCTCGGCCTGCTTCTCGATGACCTCCAGCAGGAGTTCGTGGGTGATGTCCGCCGGACTCTCGACATGCTTGACGGCCTCGTAGATGGGGACCGTGCCGAGGGGGACCGGCGAGTGTTCGACGTTCGCCTCTCGAATCCGGTCCAAGTCCCCGCCGGTGCTGAGGTCCATCACGGTGTCCGCGCCGTAGTGGACCGCCGAGTGGAGTTTTTCGAGTTCCTCCTCGACGCCGCTGGCGTCCTCGCTGTTGCCGATGTTGGCGTTGACCTTGGTGGCGAACTCCCGCCCGATAATCATCGGGTCGAGGCTATCGTGTTCGACGTTCGCCGGAATCACGGCCTGTCCGTCGGCGACCTGCCGGCGGACGAACTCGGCGTCTACCTGCTCGCGCTCGGCGACCCGTTCCATTGCGTCGGTGACCTGCCCGTCACGGGCGGCCTGTAACTGCGTCGGCATCGTACCACTAGGTCATACCACTAGATAATAAAAGTCGCGGGTAGCCGACTCGTCGGGCGGTCGGCGAGTCCCGAACTGATATACCACCGTCCCGTCAATCACCACCTGATGGACAAGTGGAAGCGCCGAACTGCGTACTACCTCACCACGCTGGTCGTCTTCCTGTTCGGGTACGCACTCGTCTACGACTACGGGATGAGCGTCTACGAGGGCCACTCTCAGCCGTTCTACCAGTCCTTGCAGGTGGTACTGGAGACGTTCACGACCACGGGGTACGGTTCGGACGCCCCGTGGGAGACGCTGGAGATGAACCTGCTGGTCATGGTGATGGACCTGACCGGCGTCGTCCTCATCTTCGCGGCGCTCCCGGTCTTCGTCGTCCCGCTGTTCGAGGACGCGCTCTCGACCACGCTCCCGACTTCCGCCGAGGAGTTATCGGACCACGTGGTCATCTGCACGTACTCGCCGCGGGCCGAGACGCTCATCTCGGAGTTGGACTCGTGGAACGTCGAATACGTCATCGTGGAACCCGACCGCGAGACGGCGATGGACCTCTACGAGTCGGATTACTCGGTCGTCCACGGCGACCCCGAGTCGGTCGATACGCTGAAGGCGGTCAATCTGGCCGAGTCGAAGGCGCTCGTCGCCGACGCCAGCGACGAGGTGGACGTGAGCATCGTGCTGACTGCCCACGAGGCCGCCGACGACGTGCGAATCGTCAGCGTGGTCGAGGAGCCAGAACTCGCCACGTACCACGAACTCGCCGGGGTGGACAGGGTGCTGTCGCCGCGCCGACTCGTCGGCGAGAGTCTGGCCGACAAGGTGACCACCGCCGTCTCGACCGAACTCGACGGCGCGGTCGAAATCGGCGAGGACTTCGAAATCGCCGAACTCCCGGTCCAGCGCGGGAGTGAACTCGTCGGGCGGACGCTGGCCGACAGCGGCATCCGCGAGCGGTCCGGCGCGAACGTCATCGGCGCGTGGGTTCGCGGCGAGTTCGAGACGCCGCCCTCGCCCGACATGGAACTGGGGTCCGGGACGGTCCTGCTGGTCGTGGGCAGACAGACCCAACTCGAACGTCTCAAGGACCTTACCCGGTCGCAGGCCCATCGGCCCGGTCGGGGGACCGTCCTCGTGGTCGGCCACGGCGAGGTCGGTTCGACCGTCACCGACGCGCTGGCGCGGGCCAACGTCCCCTACACCACGGTAGACATCGAGGACAAACCCGGCGTGGACGTGGTGGGCGACACCACCGACCCCGAGACGCTGGAGGAGGCCGGCATCGAGCAGGCCCGAACCGTGGTCCTCACCGTCGCCGACGACACCCTGACCGGGTTCGGCACGCTGGTCGCGCGCGACCTCAACCCCGAAATCGAGGTGTTGGCCCGCGCCGAGGAGACCGAGAACGTCCAGAAAATCTACCGAGCGGGGGCCGACTACGTGCTGGCGCTCTCGACGGTCTCCGGCCGGATGCTGGCCTCGACGATTCTCGAACAGGAGGAGGTCATCTCGATGGACAAGCAGGTCGAAATCGTCCGGACCACCGCGCCCGAACTCGTCGGCCAGAGCCTCGCCGAGGCCGACGTGCGCGCCCGGACCGGGTGTACCGTGGTCGCCGTCGAGCGCAACGGCGACGTGCTGACCGAAGTCGGCCCGGAGTTCCGATTCGAGCGCGACGACGACGTTATCGTCGCCGGGACCGACGAGGGCGTCAACGAGTTCACGACGCTGGCGAACTGATTGGGAAACAATTTCGTTTCCAAAGAAATTGCAGACGATTGTTTCGCTACGCTCTTTCGTTCCCGACTAGTCGCCACGCCAGTCCAATCCACGCCACGAAGATACCGGCCCCGATGGTCTCGGGAATCGCCAGTCCCGGACCGACTCGCAGGCCAGCGCCCCACGCGACCCACGACGTGATGTGACCGACGCCGAGCCAAATCGCGGCGAGTCCTCGGCGCACCGAGGACGCCAGAATCCGGCCCGTCCCGTAGCAAAACAGCCCGTAGGTCACGAAGGCGTAGAGGCCGAGCGCCGCCGGGAAGTGATACGGGTGGCTCTCGGGGAACACGCCGACCAGACCCATCGAGACGGCCGCGACGCCGAATAGCACGGTCCCGAGGCGGGTCCAGTTCTGCGTGGCTCCTCGGCCGACCCCTGCGACGAAGGGAAGCGCGAGCGCCCCACCGGCGAGTAGCCCGCCGTTGAAAATCGGGGCAGTCGGCGCGCCGGCCCGACCGAGGTCCGAGAGCGCGCTCGCTGTCCACGAGAACGTCGGCGAGACGATTGTTGCCACCAGCACCGCGCCGAGCGTGACCACCGGGGCGGCCACGCCGCACCCTCGCACGATTCGGTTTGTCGTTGACACGTCTGCCGGTTCGGAGCGCCCTCATTTATACCTGCACGAACGAATCGCCCGAGATACGCCGGGCTAGGCACTCTTTATCCGGGCGCAATCCGCCACTACCGTCACAAGATACTTATCGAGATTCGCCGAAGTTCCCACGAACGCCCGCACGGCGGTCTGTGGTGGTTGGAATCACCGCGGAACAGTGTGCGTGGTGGTAGAATCACCACGGGACACGTGCGGGAGGGGATGGGGAAAACATGACACGAACACGAACGAGTGTATTACTGACAGCTCTGCTGGTCGTCAGCGCGGCGACCGCGGGACTGTCCGGTGCCGTGGTGTCGAACAGCGAAACGACGTATCAGGCTCAAGACGACGGTCTCGCCACCGTTCCGGTTGATTCCGGCGACGTGTTCTGGCAGGGCCAGTTCCTGCGGTTCACCGCCGGTTCGGACAACGCGAGCGAGGTCTGGTCGATACGCCGGGTCGAGAACGGCGAGGTCGGCGACCTCGTGACCGAAGTGTTGCTTGACGGCGAGGGGTCGGCGGTGTTCGCCACCGGCGGCCTCCGAGGCCGGTACGTCGTCGTCAACGAGAACGAGGAGCCGGTCGTCGTCGGGAACGGGACGGCCCAGAGCGTCGGAACCGTCAACGAGGCCAGTTTCGACGTCGCCAACCAGACGCTCGACGCCACCTTCACCGACCTGCGGGTCACGAACGACGACGGGCAGGACGCCCGGACCGACCTCCGACTCGAATCGAACCGGGCCGGCTACCGCGTCTTCCTCGCGTCCGAGCAGTTGAGCGCGTCGGAAGTCGCAGAGGTCTTCTCGTCAGCAGAGGTTCGTGACGACCGGGCGGTGGTGACCAGACAGATAAGCGGCGACGAGGTTCTCGACGCGAACTTCACGGGCGTCGAACCGGGAACGTACAACTTCACGGTGTTCGCGCTTGACGGGACGGCGCAGGACGAAGCCAGCATCACCGTGACCGAACCTATCGAGGGGACCGCCTCGCTGGAGAACACGACCGTCATCGAACAGCGCGGTGACGTGGCCCGGTTCAACGTCACGTTCGACGGGACCGACCGAGCCACTGTCACCGTCGGCTCTCAGCAGGTCGGCTACCGCTCGCGGTTCCTCGTCAGGGACGTGAACGGTGACGGCGTTGCGACCGTCGTCCTCGACACCTATCGGGCGGGCATCTCGACCGACTCGCCGGGCATCTCGGTTGTCGGCGAGGACAACTACACCAACTTCCAACTCGTGACCGACCCGATTCCCGATGTCCTCGACGCGGCGACGTATCCCATCGAGGTGTCGGTCGGCGGGACGCGGACCGCGGTCGGGTCGATTCTACTCAGCGAGCGCTCGACCGGCGGGATTCAGGTCTGGACTGCGCCCGACCCGGCCAACGTCGGAAGCCCCGCTCGCATCGCAGAGGTCGCCACGCAGGACTCCGACATCGCGTATCAGGACTGGGCCATCGTGCAGGTGCAGGCCTCGGGCCTCTACAGCTACGTTCAAGACCTCTCGGACCTCAACAACGACTCGACCGGACTGTCGATGACGCTGACGCAGGTCGGCGAAATCAACGTGCCGCCCGAGGAGGTGTCGCTCGAACGGGGCGAACTCGTCGTGGACGAGGAGAACGACCAGTTCTTCCTCGTGTTCGACTCCAACACGCTGACCCCGAACGCGACCTACAGCGCCAACTTCACCATCTCGGATGCGAACCCCTACGTCGAACCCGGTAACGGGACCTCGCTCGTGGCTAACTTCACCACGGTCCCGCGGGAGGTCTCGCTCGACCGGCCGATAGAGGTGTCGGCGTCTAGTGAGGCAACGCTCTCCGGCGACAGCACGCTCGCGCCGGGCACCGAAATCAGCGTCGAGGTCGCCAACACGGGACGGAACCCCTTCCTCCGGCGTTCGACCGCGACGGTGCAGGAGGACGGCAGTTGGGAGGCCACCTTCGACCTCTCGGGGGTCCCGGCCGGTACCAACTTCACCGTCTCGATAACCGACCCGGCGGTCAGAGAGACCGGCGGGGTCGTCGCCGGTGACGCCGGCGAGGACGACCAAGCGACCGAGACCGAGGAGGCCGACGAGACGACGACGGCAGGCGAGGAGACCACGACCGAAGCAGAGACCACCGCCGAAGGCGAGGCGGGCGCGGAGACCACCGTCGAGGAGGACACCGAGACGACGACCGAAGCGGAGGCGACCGCCGAAGACGCCGCCACGGAGACGCCCGCCGAGGAGGGCACCACCGAGACCGCGACCGAGACGACCACGGTGGAAGCCTCGGCACCGGCCTCCGGGTTCGGGCCGGTCCCGCTTCTGGTCGGCGTCGTCGCGCTGTTGACAGCGGCCGCGCTCGTGGCCCGACGCCGCTGAAACGAACGCGCTCCGATTTTTCTCGTCGGCGATTTCGCGGCGGTTACGTCGCCGAAACCCGCTGAGTCGTGACTCACCAAACCGTCTTGTCGGTTCGCGCCCAACCGACGCGTATGAGTGAGAGTACCACGCAGGGTCAGATTTACGAGTGCGACGACTGCGGTTCGGTCGCGTTCGAAGGCTCCTCGGCGTGTTGCGACGCCGAGATGAGTCGCGTCGAGGCCTCACCCGTCCGGCACCCCGACCTCGCGGTGGTCCTCCGGGAGGTCTTCGGCATCTCCGAGACGGGCCTGCGGGTCTGTCTCTGCCTGATGGAGGACGGCGAATCAACCGCTGTGGACATCGCCGACCGACTCGACATCGACCGGAGTACGGTGGGCCGACAACTGAACCACCTGACCGACATCGGCGTGCTGGACAAGCGCCAGCGCCTCCTCAAAAACGGCGGGTACGTCAACGTCTACTCGCCGGTCCCGGTCGAGGAGGTCCGCAAGCGACTCACGGTCGGTCTCTACGCGTGGATGGCGGAGGCCCTCGACATCGTGGAACACGTCAACCGCGAGAAACTCGACGCGCTGGCCCGCGCCGACGGCGACGGTCCGGGCGGCGAGGACGACGCCTCGGACGCGATTTACTGGGACGAGTAGCGGTTTCGACCCCGGTTCCGAATCCCGTCCGTGAACGGCGGACCGGTCGTCTCGAAGGGCAGTTCCGAGCACGCACGCTTAGATACAATCGTGAAAGAAATATAGAGGTTGCTTAAAGATAGATAAACACGTTTCTGGTACGGTGTCCAATCGTGGCGTCTCCCGGCGTAACCCCGCCTTACCTCGCTCTAATCCCCGTTTCGGACTGAACGCACGACTTGTTTTTTGCTAACACACGTCGAACAGCCACCATGACCACGACCGCCGACATCGCCGACTTCGCGCTCGGCCTCGACTTTTCGGACCTGAGCGACGACACCGTGGACGAGTTGAAAAAGCGGGTTCTGGACTCCATCGGCATCGCCGTCTCCGCGATGGACGAGGAGCCAGTCGGCGTGGTCGGCGACACCGTGGCCGAGTTCGGCGGCGAGGGATGCACGCTCTGGGGCGGCGCTGGTGGTGCCGAAACCGCCTCGCCGCCCGACGCGACGATGTACAACACCGCGCTGGTCCGGTACCTCGACTACATGGACTCGTTTCTCGCGCCCGGCGAGACGCCCCACCCGAGCGACAACATCGCCGGCATCGTCGCCTGCGGGGAATACGCCGAGGCCTCCGGGAAGGACCTCCTCACGGCGGTCGGCGTGGCCTACGAAGTGCAGGCCGCGCTGGCGTGGAACGCGCCGGTCCGCGAGCGAGGATGGGACCACGTGACACACACCGTGATTTCCTCTGCTACCGGGGCCGGGGCGATTCTGGGCCTCGACCGCGAACAGTTGCGGTCGGCAATCGGCATCGCCGGCACCGCCCACAACGCGCTCCGCGTGACCCGAACCGAGGCCATCTCGGAGTGGAAGGGCATCGCGTCGGCCAACGCCGGCCGGAACGCGGTCTACTCGGCCTTCCTCGCCAAGCACGGGATGGACGGCCCGAAGAACCTATTCGAGGGCCAGAAGGGGTGGAAACAGACTGTCTCCGGCGAGTTCGAGGCCGAATTCACCCCCGCCGAGCGCGTCCACGACGTGATGACCAAGAAGTACGTCGCCGAGACCTACGCCCAGTCGGCCGTCGAGGGCATCATCGAACTCGCCGAGCGCGAGGACATCGACCCGGAGGCCGTCGCCGAAATCCGCCTCGACACCTTCGCCGGCGCGAAACTCATCATCGGCGGCGGCGAGGGCAGTCGCTACGAGGTCGAGACCAAAGCGCAGGCCGACCACTCCCTGCCCTACATGCTCGCCGTCTCGCTCATCGACCGCGAGATGGGCAACGACCAGTACGACCCCGAGCGCATTCGAGGCGACGACGTGCAGGGCCTCCTCAGAAAAGTCGCGGTCGCCGAAAATCCCGACCTCACCGAGCGATTCGAGGCCGGCGAGATGCCCGCCGAAATCGAGGTCGAGATGGCCGACGGGACGGTCCACCGAATCGAGAAAAACCAGTTCGAGGGCCACCCCAACGGCTCGATGTCGTGGGACGAAATCGAACGCAAGTTCCACGAGACCGCGGGAGAGCGATACGACGAGACCCGACGCGGCCAGATTATCGACACCGTGCTTCAGTTGGAGGAGCGAGAGGTCGCGGACTTGGTGGAACTGCTGGATTAGGATTCCGACACCAGATTCCGGATGCTGTCGGCGAACGATTCTGAACGCTCCATGTTTCGCATCCGAATCTCCAGCGAGCGCCCGCCGCCGCTGGCCACCAACACGTTGCCCAGACCGACCAGCGCCTCGATTGCCGACTTGCGCTCTTGGACGCCCCGAATCTTCTCGCGGGGAATCTCCCGCCGAACCAGCGAGAGGAACCGATATTCCTTGATGATTCGCCGGGTCGTCACGTAGTAGGTCGTCAGCGAGTTGGTCCAGTAGGTGTATAGCCCGGACGAGAAGGCGTAGAGACCCACCACGAACGTCGCGGTCGGATAGACGTAGGGCACCATCGTGAGAAACAGCATGTAGATGGTCGCCACCAGCAGTGGCAGGCCGACGAAAATCTTGACTCGGGCCACGCGCTGGGTCGGGTGACGCTTTTCGAGTAGCTCCTCGCCGTCGCTCAACCGCGGTTCGGTCGGCGACACCGCGTGGACGTAGGCCCCGACGGCGACGACGAACGCGCCGAAGAACGCGAACGGCAGGCCGATAATCTCGGGGTAGGTCGTCTGGCCGACGTAGAGCCACCCGCCGACGCCGACGAACGGGAGACCGAGCAGGGTACTCCAGAGTGCGGGTGCGCCGCGCGCCATCTCAGTACCCCCTCACGAGTTGGTGGACGATGCCCACAGCAGAGAGAACGAACCCGCCGACCGTCAGCATGAACGGGTCGTTGAGCATCTCTAAGTCGCTCTCGCCCGGACCGTTCGAGAAGAACCCGCGCCGGGATTGGGTCGTCGTCCGATTGGCCTGCCCGGTCCCGCGCTGGGTCCCGCGTCGGCCTGCGGTCGTCGCGGGGTCGTCCCGCGTCGTCCGGGGTTCGGTCGTGGATTTCCCCGCCGTCGAGCGACTCGTCCGGTCGCTCGTCGTCGCTCGGGTCGTCTGCTCGCCGGTCGTCCCGGCAGTCGTTCCCTTCGGCGTCGTCTCGCCGGCCTCGCCGACCGACCACTCCACGCCTTCTGGGTCCACCGTGGCGACCACTTCGGTCGGTCCGTCGATGGAGAACTGGTGTTTGTAGGTTCGGTCCTCGTACTCGTCGCCCGCGGGGGGTTCGACCTCGACAGTCCCGAACCGAGCGAGTTCGAGGCCCGTGAACGACGCGTCGTCGATGACGGCGTACCCGTCGGTGTTGAGCGAGAGTCGGCCGGGATTGGCACCCCAACCGCTGTACCGGTAGTCCGGTTTCGCTCCCATCAGGGGTTCGCCGTCGGGTTTCAGGACGCGGAGGTCCACGATGTGGGCCTCCGGCAGGACGAGTTCGCCGATGTGGGTGTCGTCCTCGCCGACGAAGGTGCCCTCGAACTCGTAGATGTGGGGAGCGCCGTTCTTCGTGGCTTCGAGGTCGCTCCACGAGTCGGCCTTGTAGTAGCTGAGCGTGTAGTTCCGGTTTTTCGGCACTTCCATCTCGAAGTAGCCTTCGCCGTCGGTGCGGACGTTCCGGTTCACGTCGTCCCAGTAGGTGTTGATTTCGTCGTTCTGCACCGCCGCGCCGCTCTTGGCGACGACTGTCCCCGAGAGCGTCACCGTGTCGGCCGCGACGGCCCGACTCGCACCGCCGACGAGCGCGCTCCCGCCGAGGACGCCGCCGACGTCCGCTCGGAGGAAGGTCCTGCGGGTGGCTGACCGTTTCATACCAATTTCTCACACAAGGAATTCATAAACCTTGCCACACGCCGACACCGGAATTGTTAGGGAAAGGTAACGTTCGGTCTCGTATTCCGAACCGAACACGTTCGGGACAATCGCTTCGCGCGAGCGCACCATCGTTTTGAATATGGAAACCAGTAGCCACGACAGCGAAACCGACCGAGAGCAGGACGCGGACCGGGAACGCGACACGGGCCGGGAACACGACGCCGACCTCGACAGCGACGTGGAACCGATTACCGACCGCGTTCACGATAACTCGTGGTCGGCCAACCTCGAAAAGCCCCAGCACGCCGAGCGCCGCAGTCTCGTGGTCGAACAAGCCAAATCCGCGGTCGAACACACTGCAAGCGGGCACCACGTCAATCTCGTGACGCACGGGGACCACGGCCATCCCGACGAGTACCTCTACGACGCGCTCGCCGAAGCGTTCGGCGAAGACTGCTCGTGGGAGTACGTCGAGCAGTGTGGTTGTGGCGGTCACGTCACCCGCGTCCACGTCGAGTGAACGCGCGGTCCCCTACTGTCTGACGTAGAGCATCCCGATGCCCGCCGCGAGGAGCAGGACGCCCCACCACAGCGAGTCGCCGGGGAGGAAGGCTAACAGAAGCGTGACGACGCCCGACGAGACCAGCGACCATCCGGCCGTAGTTTGGTAGGTCATAGACTGGGTACGGGTTCGAGGCAATTGGGTCCTTGGGCAGTCGGTGGCCGGTGGCCAACAGTAAAGTGTCGGTTCGTCGTACTCGTGCCGGGGTTTCCGATGGACCGAGCATTCGACTTTCTGCACGTCAACGAGCGCGAATCGAAACCGCGGGAGAAGGGCATCACCGAGATTCGGGGGCCGTACTACGACCCGATGGGGCCGCGCGAGTTGCGCGACATCCTCGATACGATGGGCGAGTACGTGGACATCTACAAATTCTCTGGCGGGTCGTTCGCGCTGATGCCCGAGGAGGCCGTGACCGAACTCATCGAGACCTGCCACGAGTACGACGTACAGGTCTCGACCGGCGGGTTCGTCGAGAGCGTCCTCGTCAGGGACCACGGCCACGTCGAGGAGTACGTCGAGGAGGCCGCCGAGTTGGGATTCGACATCGTGGAAATTTCCTCGGGGTTCATCGCCATCGACGCCGACGACTTGGTGGCGCTGACCGAACTGGTCCAACAGAAGGGCCTGAAGGCCAAGCCCGAAATCAACGTCCAGTTCGGCGCGGGCGGGGCGTCGAGCGTGGAGGAACTAGAGAGCGAATCCGCAATCGACCCGGCGAGCGCGATTCGGGAGGCCGAGCGCCACCTCGACGCGGGGGCGTACAAAATCATGGTCGAGTCCGAGGGCATCACCGAGCGAGTTCGGGAGTGGCGGACCGACGTGGCCTTCGAAATCGCCAACGAGGTCGGGGTCGAGAACTGCGTGTTCGAGGCCGCCGACCCGCAGGTCTTCGAGTGGTACATCAAGAACTTCGGGCCGGAGGTCAACCTGTTCGTGGACAACTCCCAAATCGTGGAACTGGAGTGCATGCGCTCGGGCCTGTGGGGCAAAAAGAGTTCTTGGGGGCGTGTCACGTCCTACGATTCGTAACCCGTTTTTGACACGCCGGGACAGCGATTCCGACGCCCTCCCGCGATTCTCGGGACAGTAATATAAGGAAGCCTTGCACTTCAAGGTCTTTAAGTAAAGCTTTACTTACCTCGGTTCTTTGGCCACAATATGACGTGTGTCGGAACAGAGAGAGGTGAGGGCCGAGTCCGCTACCGATGAACTTGAGCTATCAACATGCAAACCCCTCTACGGGCGGTGGCTCGTACCTCCTTCGCTTCCGAGACGCATCTCTCGAACGCACGCCCTGCCTCCTCGTGGACTCGGGCGTCGGCGTCGACCTCGATTCGCTTCTGGCCGACGACGAGTATCTCGCGGCGGTCCTGCTGACCCACGCCCACCTCGACCACTACGCCTCGCTGGCCGACTCGCTCCGGGACGGTGCGCCCGTCTACGCCTCCGAACCCACCGCGAACGTCCTCGAAAACGTGCTGGTCGAGGGCGAGAAGAACTACGAAATCGGCGCGGCCGAGTCGGCGGTGGACGCGCTCAAACCCATCGACGGGTGGCAGACCATCGTGCCCGAGGTCGATGTCGCACCCGTTCCGGCGGGCCACGCGCCCGGCGCGGCCGGGTTCGTCGTCCGGTTCGAGGACGGGTCGCGGGCCAACCACCTGCTGTTCACCGGCGACTTCACCGACCGACCCGTGGCGGGCTATCCGGGCCTCTCGTCGGACCTGCCGGTGGACATCGACGCGCTGTTCGTCAACGTCTCGACCACCGACGAGTTCGAGGAGACCCTCTCGGACTCGCTGTTCACGCTCGTTGAGCGCGTGCAAGCCGGGTCGTCGGTGCTGGCGACGGCGAGCGCGCTGACCGCGGTTCACTACGCCTACCTGCTGGGCCACCTCGGCGAGCGTCTGGGCGGGTCCATCCCGGTCACGCTGGCCGGGCAGGCCGCCAAACTCTACGCCGACTTCGGCTACGACGTGCCCAACGTCGAGACGACGCCCGTGTTCGACTCGTGCGACGAACTCCTCGAACGCGGGACCGTCACCTTCGCCGGGCCGGAGGTCCCCACCGAGGGGAGCGCCCACAGACTGTTCACAGCCATCGAGGACGACTCGACGGCCACCCTCGTCCAGTTGACCGGCGGCGCGACGAACCCCGTCAAGACCGCCGGGTGTACTATCTACGACTACGAGGTCGTCAACCACCCTTCGATGGGCGTCATCGACGAACTGGTCGAGGAGTTCGACCCCATCCACGTCGTCGCGGGTCACGGACCCCGGCGTGCGCTCCGGAACTTCCGGGGTCGGTACGACGAGCGATTCGTCTGGGCCAGCGACGACGACCGACAGCAGACTCTCTACGAGGACGGCCGGTGGTCGCCCCCGCCGTGGTTGAGCGAAACCGCGGTCCAGTCCATCCGCGCCCAAGACTGGCGCTCGAACGGCGCTCGCTTCGGCGACATCGTGGACGGCGAGGAGGGTCTGCCCCGCGTCGAGCGCGTCGAATCCGTGGACCTTGAAGCCGAGGGCCTCGACGTGGCCCGATTCGACAACCGATTCAACCGCGAGAACGG
Source organism: Halorussus lipolyticus (assembly GCF_029338375.1). Classification (NCBI taxonomy): domain Archaea; kingdom Methanobacteriati; phylum Methanobacteriota; class Halobacteria; order Halobacteriales; family Haladaptataceae; genus Halorussus; species Halorussus lipolyticus. The sequence continues at coordinate 107,918 of NZ_CP119805.1, forward strand.
CGAGGAGACCGACCAGTCGGCCGAGACGCCAGCCTCGCCGGCGGAACCGGGCGACGATTCGGCGGCGGCGACGAGTTCGCCGGAGGAGAGTTCGCCAGACGCGGCGGCGGCGGCCGATTCGGCCTCGCCGACCGCCGACGAGTTCCCGGCCGTCGAGGAGGCCGAAAACTTCCGCCACGAAGTCCTCGACAAACTCGAATCGCTGGAGTCGGCGATGGCGGGTACCCGGCTCCGCGCTCGCGTCGTGGACGGCGGCGAGGACGTGACGATGCTCCGTCTGCTGGACGACGCGGACCTCGAACACGGCGAGGAGATAGCGGTCGTCGTGCCCGACGGCGACGACGACTGAACTAACTCTGAAGTCCTCAAAGAATCGTAATTCGTTCTTTAACGATTAGAGATATTGCTACTGGCGAGGCCTTCACCCCGACTGTCTCGGCGGTATCGGCGGCCGGAAGGCGTACTCGTAGACGAGGAACCAGATGCCGGACGCTATCTAGAAACCGCCGATCACCAGCAACACGTCCGTTCCGAACAGGTCGAATTCGGCGGGACTGGCCAGTCCGAGATAGACGTTGACTACTCCCATTCCGAGGAAGTTGAGACCAGCGAAGAGACTCAGCGATTTCATGGTTCGGTCGGGGGTCAGCCACTCAAACGGAGCCACGCGAATCGTCGTGACCACGACGCGAACGGGCAAAAGTGTCACGACTCGCAGGATGAAACGACGCCCGCCCACACCCCTTTGCCCGCTCGCGCCGAACTGGCGTGCATGGAATACGAGACGGTGCAGGGCGAGGAGGTCCCGAAAATCGGCCTCGGCACGTGGCGAATGCACGGCGAAATCTGCCGGCAGGCAGTCGCCACCGCCCTCGAAGCGGGGTATCGCCACGTCGACACCGCCCAAGCCTACGACAACGAGCGACAGGTCGGCCGCGCCATCGCCGAGTCGCCGGTGGCCCGCGAGGACGTGTTTCTGACCACGAAGGTCTGGCCCGGCCACGTCGATAGGGCGTCCATCCGGAGTTCGGTCGCGTCGAGTCTGGCCCAACTCGGCGTTGAGTACGTCGATTTACTCCTCATCCACTGGCCCAACCCCATCGCTTCCACCGCGGAGGTGATGGCCGGACTGAACGACTGCCGCGACGAGGGCTTCACCCGCCACGTCGGCGTCAGCAATTTCGGTGCGGATCAACTCAAAACCGCGCGCGCTGTGTCCGACGCGCCGATTTTCACCGATCAGGTCCAGTTTCACCCCTACCAGCCACAGCGCGACCTCCGGGCGTACTGTCAGGCCCACGATATTCTCCTGACGGCCTACAGTCCGCTGGCCCACGGCGGCATCCTGCGCGACGACGTGCTTGGGGAACTCGCCGTCAAGTACGACAAGTCCCCCGCGCAGGTGGCGCTCCGGTGGGTCGTCCAGCAGGACGGCGTGGTCGCCATCCCCAAATCAGCCAGCGAGGCCCACCTCCGGGAGAATCTGGACGTGTTCGACTTCCGACTCACCGCGACCGAGATGGTCCGCGTCGAGCGCCCCTCGATGCTCAAGACCGGGGCCTCCTTTCTCCGGAGTCGCCTCGGGGTGTGACGCGGTGGCACGCGAGCGACCGGGTGAGTGCCGAGACAACAAAGTTATGCACCGCCCCTGACCAGTATCGGCCCGTGCCCTCTCCGACGCTCGACCTGTTCGGCGTTCTCCACGTGGACCGACCGGGGAAAGTCCGAGCGGAGTTAGACGACTTCGCGGACGACGCCGATGCCCTGTTTATCGAACAACCCGAAACCGAGGTCACGCTCGGGACTTTCGGTAGGACCGGCCTCCGCGCGCCGGTGTTCCTCCTCGGGGCGCTCCTCCACCTCGCGCTGTTCACGCCCTTCTACGCCGTGCTGAATCGGGAGTACGACGAGGCCGAGGCCATCGCCGTCCGGCGAATCGCCGACGAGCGCGGCCTCCCGGTCCACGAGGTCGACGACCACCCCGTCCTCTACATGAGCAGGGCGGGACCGCGCTGGATAGTCGCTAACTGGCTCGCGCTCGCCGGTCTGGCGTGGGCCTTCGGCGTCTCGTTTCTCGCAATCGCCGGCGTCCTGCTTCTGGCGGGCGCAATCACAATCGGGACGGCGCGACTCGACAGACGACTCTGGCTGGTCGTCTCCATCCCCGCGACGTGGGGCGGTCTCCTGCTCGCTGGAACCATCGGCCTGCTCCCGACCGGCGTCCTCGCCGTCGTCCTCCTGTTTTACCTCGCCACCGCGGGAAGTCTCAACGAGCATCGCAACCGCCACATGCTCCGGAACATCGCCGACATCGCCGACCGCGAGGAGTACGACCACGCCTGCCTCGTCACCGGAAAGGGCCACCTCGCCGGCCTCGTCAGTCTCGCTGGCGACCGGGACCTCGCCGTCTCCCGGATGCACGTCTCCCGGTGGCTCAGACGCTCCGACGACGTGACCGACGACCCCGACCCCGAGCGAGTCGGCGAGAACTCCGGTCTGGGGTGGTTCCGGACCGCGTTCGGCCTCACCCGGCCCGACGCCCGACCCAGCACTGAGACCGAGGTCCTCGGCAGGCGGACGCTCGCCGCGGTCTTAGACCTCGCGGGCGTCGTCGTCGCCACGTTCGTTGGGGGCGTCGTCCTCGGTGCTGTCGCCGCCCTCGCGCTCGGCGAGTCCGCGCTCAGTTCCGGCCTCCTCGTCGGATTCGCCGTTTCCCCGGTCCTCTACTTCGTCGTCTGGGAGACGCTGTTGGGTCGCACGCCCGGCAAGTGGCTCCTCGGACTGGTCGTCGTCGCCGAGGACGGGTCCGTCCCGTCTCGACGCGCCCTCCTCGTCCGGAATCTCCTCCGGCCGCTCGATTTCGTCCCCTTCTACGCGCTCGGTCTCGTCTCGGTGCTGGCGACCGACCGCGCCCAGCGCGTCGGCGACCTGTTGGCCGACACCGTGGTCGTCCGGACCGAGTGATGCCGACCACCTTTTCGCGGAGCTATTCGGCGCAGTCTCGTGTGGGCGAGAAGTTCGACGACCTGCGTGAAGGGCGGTAAAAGGAGGGCGACGGGATTACGCCGTGACGGATGCCTGCTCGCCGACGTGCTTGGACTCCCACTCGTGGCGGGCGTCGATTTCGCGGCTTCCGCGGTCGGTGAGGGCGTAGTAGTTGGTTCGCCGGTCGCGCTGGCCCTTGTCCACGAGGCCCTTGTCCACGAGGGTGTCGAGGTTGGGGTAGAGGCGACCGTGGTGAATCTCCTTCTCGTAGTACGATTCGAGTTCTTCCTTGATGGCGAGGCCGTGGGGTTCGTCCTTGCCCGCGATGACGTACAGCAGGTCCCGTTGGAAACCAGTCAGGTCGTGCATGAGTTACGAAAGACGATAGTTCCCCTGTAATTATAAGCTTGGTGGCCGGTAAATTCAATTTCTCACCAAAAACACCCAGATACACGTTCTATCTTACAGAGGTGTCAGGCTGAGTGAGAATAGCTCCCACGCGAATCGCGGGCGCTCGCCACCCGACTACGGTTTCAGGCAGTGCATAACAATGGTCGTTCCGGCGAAACGTTCGCCCAGCGAACGCCGGGGTCTCGCCGAGACGCCGGCCCAACCGAGAGATTACCATGAAGTATCTGTTCTTCACGAACACGCCGGCGCAGGCCCACCAGTACAGGCAGGCAGTCGCGGGACTCGAAGACCGAGGACACGAGGTGCTGGTCCTCGCGCGGGACTACGGTTGCACCGAGGCCCTGCTCGACCACTACGACCTCCCCTACGAAATCTTCGGTCGGTGCGAGACCCAGAAGTTCTCGCTGGCCCGCGAACTGCCCAAACACCTCGCCAGAGTCGCGCTGAAGGCCCGCCAGTACGACCCGGATTGCGTCTTCGGGCGCGGGGCCTACGCCGCGCTGGCCGGAACCGTCGGCGGTGCGCCGGTGGTCCTCGTGGACGACTCTGGCAACACCGACTTGGACCACGCGATTTCGGTCCCGCTGGCCGACGCGGTGCTGACGCCCCACACCTTCGACAAGGACCTCGGCGAGAAGCACTACGAGTTCCGCGGATTCAAGGAACTCGCCTACCTCCACCCCGACGAGTACGAACCGCAGGCCGACATCCGAGAGAAACTGGGGGTCGCCGACGACGAGGAGTACGCCATCGTTCGCCTCAACGCCTTCGGGTCCCATCACGACGTGGGCGAGGCCGGATTCACGCCGGCGAAGCGCCGGGAACTCGTGGAGGCGCTGGCCGAGGAGGCCACCGTCTTCGTCTCGGACGAGGGCGGCGACATGGACCTGAACGAGGCCCCCGCGCAGGCGTTCGACCTGCATCCCGCCCTGCTTCACGACGCCCTCGCGGAAGCGTCCCTGCTGGTCGCCGACACTCAGACGATGGTGACCGAGGCCGCGCTCCTCGGGACGCCCGCGATTCGGTCGAACTCCTTCGTGGGCGAGGACGACATGGGCAACTTCGTGGACCTCGAACGCCACGGACTCGTCTACAACCTCCGGGAGTTCGACGCGGTTCTCGACGCCGCGACCGACATTCTGGCCGACGAGAGCGCGGGCCAGCGGTGGCGCAACCTCCGGGACGACTATCTGGACGACAAGGTGAACCTGACCGAGGTCCTGCTCGACGTAGCCGAGGCGATTCACGCCACCGACCGCATCGACCGCATCGGCGGGGTCACCCACCGGGAGGGCAGAAGGTTCGGCCTCGAATCGGTCCGGAGCGACGGGGGCCGCTCTCGATGAACGTCCTCAACCTCGTCTCGAACGCCGACGCCAGATTCTACAAACAGCAGGTCGAGACGCTGGCGGAGCGCGGCATCGACTGCACGACGGCGACCCCGCCGGGCGACCACCTCACCGACGAGGAGGTCACCGAGCGGTCGGCCGGCGACTACCTCCGGTTCGTTCCCGAGGTGATTTCGGAGTCGCTGGAGGGGTACGACCTCGTTCACGCCAACTACGGGTTGACCGCCCCGGCGGCGCTCGCGCAGGTCCGACTTCCGGTGGTCCTCTCGCTGTGGGGCACCGACCTGATGGGCGAGTACGGATGGCTGGCAAAGCAGTGCGCCCGCTACTGCGATGCGGTCATCGTGATGTCCGACGAGATGGCACGCGAGTTGGGCGGGTCGTGCTACGTCATCCCCCACGGCATCGACATGGACCGGTTCGCGCCGCGACCCAAGGCCGAGGCCCGCGCCGAACTCGGGTGGGACCCCGACGCCCGCCACGTGCTGTTCCCGTACCCGCCGAATCAGGAGGTCAAGAACCACCCCCGCGCCGAGCGCGTGGTCGAACTGGCCCGCGAACGGGTGGACGACGACGTGAACTTGCAGGTGGTCTACGACGTTGCCCACGCCGAGGTCCCGAGGTACATGAACGCCAGCGATGTCCTCCTGTTGACCTCCGAGCGCGAGGGGTCGCCGAACACGGTCAAGGAAGCCCTGAGTTGCAATCTCCCAGTCATCTCGACCGACGTGGGCGACGTGGCCAGCAGACTCGACGGGGTGTCGGCGTCGGTGGCCTCGGACGACGACGACGAACTCGCTGAGGCGCTGGCCGACGTGTTGGCCGACCCCCGGCGCTCGGACGGCCGCGAGGCGGTCCGGGACATCAGCCTCCAGCGGATGGGCGAGCGCATCGAAGGCGTCTACGAGACGGTGCTGTGACCGCCGCCGGAAAGACGCATTTATCGTTGTTACGGATTAGTTTCTAATTGTTTTCGAATTCTTCTATTGTCTTTACGAATCGTATAGCGGTCTATCTCCGGCTATTCGTTTCGGAGCCAATCGCCGTTCTTTCCGGGCGCTCTTTCGGTTGCTTCTGGTCGTGCTTACCGTTCGTTCTGCCGGTGGTTTCACTTCGTTTCTCCTCGCTTGCGGGCTAATCCCGGCCTGCGGCGTCCTAAGCAACTCCAACGTGCTATGTAGAAATCATTTCGTTCCGTAGTTGTAGGAAGCCTGTACCGTTTCGTAATCACACTCAGGGCTGTACGGCGGTCCTATACCGGCCCAAACTCGCGCTATCCCCGTATAGGTGCTGGAGAACAAAGTGCGCACAAGCGGATGAATAGCCCGAAGGAACCATGAGTTTACAGGTTGCGGAGGGCGGGCAAACCGCCCAGTCCGCCGAGGAGTCACTCGGCAACGCCCACGTCGTCGTCGGCATCCCCGCGTACAACGAGGAGAACGCCGTCGGCAGTACGGTCCTCGCCGTCAAGCGGTGGGCCGACGACGTGGTGGTCGTAGACGACGGAAGCACCGACCGGACGCCTGCCATCGTCGAGCAGGCCGACGTGACGGTCTTGCGACACGAGCGCAACCGGGGCAAAGGGGCGGCGGTTCGCACCTTGTTCGCCCACGCGAAGCGCATCGACTGTGACGCGCTGGTGATGCTCGACGCCGACGGCCAGCACGACCCCGCCGACATCCCGTCGCTGGCCGAACCGGTGGTCGAGGACGACGCCGACATGGTTATCGGAAGCCGATACCTCGACCAGAATCCCGGCGACGAGACGCCCATCTACCGCAGAGTCGGGCAGGTGGTCCTCGACTACTGCACCTCTCGGGTCACGGGGTCGGACCTGACCGACACCCAGAGCGGGTTCCGAGCGTTCTCCCCCGAGGCGCTCGACGCGCTCTCGCTGACCACCGACGGGATGGGCGTCGAGAGCGAGATGATAGACTCGGCCACTAGCCAAGGCCTCGAAATCACCGAGCGAGCCATCGACGCCCGGTACGACGACTTGGAAGGCCAGACGTACAACCCTATCAAGCACGGCCTGACGGTCATGCTGTTTCTCGTGCGACTCGCCAAGCGACGACCGATTCCCTCCAACGAAAACTGACAAATCATGCCTACCATCCAACTACCCGCGGACCTCCGGAACCGCTACGAACCGCTCGCCGACCGACTCGACGGCTTCGATTCGCCCGACGAACTCGCAGAGTACGTCCTCGAAGCCACCGCCGAGGAAATCGAGCGCGGCGACACCGATTCGGCCACCGACAGCGCCGACGACGAAGTGGTCGAGGACCGCCTCGAACAACTGGGGTACCTCGAAAAGTGACGATGAGCGACGGCTCCGTCTACGTCTTCGGGCTGGACGGCGTTCCGCCCGAACTGGTCGATAGGGGCATCGACGCCGGGCGACTCCCCAACTTCGAGCGAATGCGCGCCGAGGGCACCGACGGCACGACGCGCTCGACGGTGCCGCCCCTCTCGATGATTGCGTGGAGTTCGTTCGCCACCGGGCGCAACCCCGGCAACCACGGCGTCTACAACTTCATGCTCAAATCCGAGGGCGAGTACGGCACCGACTTCGTGAACGCCGACACCCTCCGCGAGCAGTCGGTGCCGGTCTGGGAGTACTTGGACGCCGAGGGCCACCGGTCTGGCGTGATGAACGTCATGCCGGGCTATCCGCCCTCCCGGACCTCGGGGTTCCACATCTCGGACAACATCACGACGCCCTCGTCTGGGTCCTACGCCTTCCCCGACGAACTCCAGCAGGACATCGAACAGCGCGTCGGCGAGTACGACGTGGACCCCTACGAGGGCTACGACGACGGGACCGACGAACAGAACTTGCAGGGTCTCCTCGACAACTTCTTCGAAATCGAGGAGAACCGCATCGAGGTGGCGAAGCTCCTCGTGAAGGAGTACCCTTGCGACTTTTACTCGCTGGTCTTCTCGGGTCCGGACAACGTGCTTCACGTCCTCGGGCACGTACTGGACGAGACCCACCCCAAGCACGACCCCGAGGTCGCCGCCAGATTCGACGACAAGCCCCTCGAACTGCTCGAACGCTACGACGACTTCTTGGGGTGGGTGATGGAGCGAATGGACGACGACGATACGATGATGGTCCTCTCGGACCACGGCCACGGCCCGGTCTACCAGACCATCAACCTCAACTCGTGGCTCTACAACGCGGGCTACCTCGAACTCCAGTCGCGGCCGTGGACCCGCCTCAAGCAGTTCGGCTACAATCACGTCTACGACGCCGTGGAGACGGTGATGAGCGAACTCAACCTGTTCTCGAAGCTCAAGATGGGCGTGGCCCGGACCAGCGGCGGGGGTTCGGGGCCGGACCTCGCGGAACTGCTGACCATCTCCCGGAAGGACATCGACTGGTCGAAGACCGCGGCGTTCACCGTCGCCAGCGGCGGCCAAATCTACATCAACACCGACGACCACGACGAGGGCGCGGTGCCCGACCACAAGTACGACGAGGTCCGCGAGCGCCTCCGCGAGAAACTGCTGGCCATCGAACACCCCGACCGAGGAGACCGGGTTATCGACTCGGTTCTCTACGGCGAGGACGTGTACGGCGACGAGTACGAGGGTACTCGCCCGGACCTCGTCTGCATGCCCGCGCCGGGCTACCAGATTCAGTACCCCCAGACGATGAAGACCAAGCGCGTGTTCGCCGACCCGCCGAAAACCGGGTCGCACACCTCGATGAACGAGATGCACGGCATCTTCTACGCGTGGGGCGGTCCGGTCGAGAGCGAGACTGGCGTGACGGTGGACCTGACCGACTTCGCGCCGACCGCCTGCTCCCTGCTGGACGTGCCCGTTCCCGAGGAGATGGACGGCGAAATTCGGGATGACGTGGTGGATGTCGGAGCGGAGCGAGCGCGATACGACGGGAAGGTCGAGACGAAGCGGGCGGTCCGGGAGGTTGTTGGAGAGTTAGGCGAGGAGTGAAGTTACCGTTGTTCGTTTGCTTTGCTTATTTCTGTTAGGCGTAACTGCGTGTATTTCTTCTCTTCTTGAGGTTTACTCTCATTTGATTTCTTTTCATAATGTTGTTCCCTAAGCATCTCTAAAACTGCAAAGGAGATAGTGAGAAGAACAAGACAAGTAATAGCTAAGGCCGAAACCGCCAAAATTCCTCTATCTTGAGTAATTGCTGTAGCGACTAATCCTGCTGCTGCCCCTCCGAGAATTGACTTACCTGAATCAATGACGAATTTGTACACATCAATTTGCTCCAAATCCTATCGATAAAATTTTATCGCTAAGATGCCTCTATATTCACCTCAACCTTCTCCCCACTCCTCGCCGCCTCGTAAGCCGCCTCCGTCAGTGCAGTCACTCCGAGAGCGTCCCGAGCAGTCGCGGGCGGTTCCTCGCCGGTCTCGATGCAGTCGATGAACGCCTCGGCCTTGTTCTTCTGCTTGCTCCGGTCGATGTAGGGGAGGACCGTCGTGCTGTCGGCCTCGATTGTTTCGAGTTCGCGCTCCTCCCACTGCCTGCCTTCGAGGTAGACCGCGCCCTCGTCGTCCCAGACGTGGATGTGTTCCCGGACGCAGGGCGCGTCGCTGTGGACCGAGATGGTTCCGTGGGCACCGTTCTCGAACTCGACGGTGAGGACCGCGCGCTCGTCAACCCGATTTTCGTCGTCGGCGAAGACCATCTCGGCGCTGACCGCCGAGGGGGTTAGACCGGTGGTCCACAGCACCGCGTCGATGAGGTGGCTCCCGGTGTCGTAGAGGTTCCCGCCGCCCGAGAGGTCCGGGTCGGTCCGCCACTTGCCCTCGAAGCGGTCTATCCAGTCCTGCGTGATTTCGGCGCTGAGGTAGTCCGGCGAGAGGTCCCCTGCTGATTCAGTATCGCCTTGCCACCGCTCTCTGGCGGTCTCGAACGCCGGGTTCAGGTGGCGCTGGTAGCCCACCATCAGGACCTGCTCGCTCGATTCGGCGCGGTCGGCGAGTTCGCGGGCGTGGTCCAAGTCGGTCGTCAGCGGTTTGTCGCAGAAGACGTGGAGATTTCGGTCGAGGGCCGCCGTCACCATCTCGTAGTGGAGGGTATGCGGAGTCCCGACGAGAACCGCGTCGAGGGCTTCGGCGTCCAGCATCTCCAGATAGTCCTCGTACTGAGAGCCGTCGCCGACGTAGAGCGTTTCGCCGCCGGTCTGTCGGGTCTCGGCGTCGAGGTCCGCGAGCGCCGTGACCGTCGAGCGCGGGTCTTGGTTGAACAGTCGTCCGACCGTGGTGCCGATGTAGCCGCCACCGATGACGCCGACTCTGAGTTTTTCGACCTGAGACATGCGTGTTCGGTAGCACCACGACCCGCGTCTTGATTCGTCTGGCCGCCGAGGAGCGCAGGTCTACTCGAACTGCTCGCCGGCGTTCAGGTACTCCTCCAACAGCGAGGGGAAGTCTCGGCCCCGGAGGTAGCGCAGGCCGAAGTCCTCCGACCAGTTGATGATGCCCATGTCCTCGGTCACGACCCCGGCGTCGAGTTCGCGCGCGAGGATGAGGAGGTCGAAGTCCTCGTGGGAGTCAAGCACGCCCTGTCGGAGCGCCGACCGGTACTTGCCCCGGAGGTCGGAGACGAGTTGGTCCACGTCGGTCATGTACTCTTGGCCCTCCAGCGGGTCGCCGTCGAGTGCTTGGGCCTCGCGGACGGCCTCCTCGGAGACCCGCAGGCCGCGGTCCACTCGGTCGCTCATCTCGTCGATGAACTCGAAGACGATTTCGGCCGGGATGGACACCTCGAAGCGCGAGGGGTGTTTCTTGATGACCCACGTGTTGAGTTTCGAGAACACCTCGTCGGAGACGCCCCGGTCTTCGAGCATCGAGGACAACTCGTCGTAAATCGAAGGCGGGACGTAACACGAGATGCCGAGTTCGAGTTTGGCCTCGGCGATGAGGTCCAGCAGTCGGAGAACCGTCTCCTGTAGGTCCTCGTCGTCGCGGCGAATCTCGTCGGTGAAGAACACCGAGGTATCGAGGACGAACCGCTGTTTGAGCGGATGCTCGGCCATTGGTCGTCAGTTTCGTCGCCACGGTCAAGTACGCATCGCCCGCTGGAAGTAGTGTGCAGATTAGCAGATGAAACTGAGATTGCAGTCTCGAAAGCCCTCTCGCGGTTCGCGGTCACGTGAGGGTGCGCGGCGCTCTGCGCTGTGACTGGCGAGCGGTGGAACCGCGAGCGAAGCGGGGAGAGAATTACACGTATCTGAACATCTCCGTTGGACCCGTCCATTTCTTCCCGGACTCGTCGCTTCGAACTGTCACCTCGATTTCCATGTGGTAACACATATCATGAAACCCCGAAAAACGCTTAATATCGCCTCCCTCCTACGTAGAGTTACAGCGGGGTCGAGAGGACACATCGGACGAACGGTCTCGAACCGTCCGTTGGGCGATTAGGGGCCGTTTAAGGGTGAACACTAAATGGCCGGTAAAACGGTCACGAGGTCAAAGCCCCGAAGGAGAACCACAGCGACCGGAACTCGCTCCTCCATGGAGGAGCGGCAAAAAGGCCAAGTAACGGATGTCGTGTAAGCGGCGTTCGTGAAACTGGCAGAAGTCAGAAGGGTCGTAACGGTCGTGGAAAACGTCTCCCGTCCGAGTCCAATTCTCGGCCTCGCTTTCTCACGTTCCCGACCGGCGAGCGACCGGTATCGACTCGCCGGAAGAAACAATTACATTTCTTAAAGCAATGATTACATTTCTCGACAGCGCGCGCCGACGGAAAGCACTTACCACCGCCGCGAGCAGACCTCGGCATGAGACGCCCCGTCTCGGTCGTCTGGCGCTCCCTCCCGGCCCGCCGGTCCGTCGTGCAATTTTCGGTCGTCCTTCTCGTGCTGGCGGCAGTCACGCCCGCTGTCGTTCCGGCGAGTTCGCCGCCCCAACCGCTCTGCTCGGTCTGCGACGACGGTTTCGAGCGCGCTGGCGAGGAGCATGGCCTGAACACCACGGTCACCCACAGCACGGTCAGGTCCGAGTCCGCGACGACGGCACCGGCCTCTGGACGGTCAGGAATCGCCTCGGAAACCAGTCGGTCGCGGACCGGTTGCACGACGACTCGGCCCTCCGGGACCGAATCGTGCGGACCGCACTCGGCGAGCACTACCGGAAACCGAATCCCGACCGCCTCTCAAACGTCTCGGCGAGCGTCCGGAACCGGACCGTGGTCGTGACCTTCGCCTACGAGGAGTTCGCCGACCGCGCGGGGAGCGGCGTCCTCCTAATCGAGTACTTTCACACCGACGACCGCAGGAGCTACGGCCTCGTCGCCGACCGGTTCAGCGTCGTCGGTCCGGACGGCAGTCGGGTGCTGAAGCGCCCCGCCGAAGGGTGGGACGAGGACACCCGCGTAATCGTCGGCCGAGAGACAACCGCGACCAGTGAGGCCGCGGGCAACGTCACGTGGGCCACCCGCGCCGAGGAGCGAGACCGGTACTACGTCGATGCTTACGTCGAGGACACCTACGTCGCGTTCGCGCCGAGCGACGGTCTCGGCGGCTATCGGTCGTTCGTCGCCGGGTTCTTCGACGCTCGCCAGACGACGCAACTCGCCGGGGGCGTCGTGGCTATCGGCCTGCTAGCGGTCGTCCACCCCTTCTACGCCGGGTCGGTCCCGCTCGTCAACGACGACATCCCGGCGCTGTCGGCGCTCGGGGTGGCCTACGCGCTGGTCGGCGGCGCGGCGCTCGCGGTCACACGACTGCGAAAACGAGTCCCGTGGTGGTGGCTCCTCGCCCCGGCGCTCGCCACCCCGCCGGTCGCGGCGCTGGCGGTGACGCTCCTGAGCTATCCCGACGCGCTCGCCGATGTCTCCGAGACGGTCCTCCTCGGCGTCCCGCTGGCCGGGGTCTTCCCCCTCGGGTACGCCGTCGGAAGTGGCGACCCCCGCGCCAAGCGCCGCGCCGGAGTGGCCGCGCTCGCACTGGTCGCGGTCCTGCCGCTCCGATTCGTCTCGTTCACCGAGGCCGCGGCGCTGGGTGGTCTGGTCGCCATCATCGCCACCGTCCTCGCGGTCCTCGGTCTGCTGTTCGGCGCGCCGCTGTATCTTCTGGGCGGGTCGCTGGCGATGGCAAGTGAGGCAAGCGACGAAAGATAGGTCGCTGGCGATGGCGAGTGAGGCAAGCGACGAAAGATAGGTCGCTGGCGGTGGCGAGTGAGGCAAGCGACGAAAGATAGGTCGCTGGCGATGGCGAGTGAGGCAAGCGACGAAAGATAGGTCGCTGGCGTGGACTCGCACGGCGTACTCCTCGAAGACGAACGAGATGTGACCGCCGAGGTCGGTGGGACCGCCCGACTCCACGAACTCGTCCAGCGTGTCGGGGTCCACCGTCTCGTAGAGCGGTTCGAAATCGAGCGGGTCGGCGTCCGCAACGTCGGCCACCGCTGTCACGACGAGTTCGCTGACGGCCTCGTCGGACGCCGGGTCGTAGTGGACGTGGTGGCGCTCCGTTCGTCGGTCCGAGTGGTCGTCTCGGGTTTCGTTCGTGTCTCCCATGGCATCACCGAGAGTCGGTAAGCGTCGGCGGCAGGACCCCGGCGCGTCACCGCGAGTGCCCCTTTCCCCCGCTTCTACCGACGAACGAATAGTTGATGAGCGCGTATATAATTAGCGGCTATCGTCCTCAAATTACGTCCGGCGCGAATCGAACCGGTCGGAAACCCGGTCTCAAACATTCGCTTCTCGGTCGAAAAATTCGAGGTACGCCGCAATCCGGCCGTCGTCCCGGTACCGGACCGTGTTCGACCGCGGGTCGTAGTCGAGGACCTCGGTGTCGTCCAGTTTCGGGAGGCTTCGGTGGTGGAGGGCGATTGCGACCTGCTCGCGGTGGGCCTCGATGTCGGCGGCCGAACGGTCGCCCGCCGCGTCGTCCGCGCCCGATTGCTCGGCGGCCTCTCGCTCGACCACGCTGTCCACGAGGTCGTCGAGTTCGACGACGTTCTCCGACCGGGAGTCGAGCGCGGCGACGGCGTGGCGAGCGCGTTGGTTGGCCAGCGCGCTCACCAGCGTCTCGACGGAGCGGTCGTCGCCCGCCCGTGTGGGGTCGAACCGAGGCGGTACGTCGTCCCCGTCGGAGGTGTCGTCAGTCATGTTACCTCATGGCAGAGGTGCGAAAGTGTTAGTTCTGTCGGGCAGACGCGGCGGAAACGATAAAATCAACACTCGGGTATGTTTTCGATTGCGTTTACGCAAACGTTAACGGAATCGGGGTAGTCGGAACGCAACCGTGCCCGGTTTTGGTTTCGGTCTCGGCGACCGACTCGCGGACAGGTTCGGTAGTCGATGGGCAGACTCGACAGGGAATCGCCGCAAGCGGGCATCGTCGCCCATAGTTGTCACGCAAACGATACGTACCGGGGCGACGAACGTCGAGACATGCGAGCCTACAAGTCGAAAGTCGTCACGCCGATTCGTCTCCCCGACCGCGACGAGCGCGAGGAGAACCTTCGGCGGGCGGGCTACAACGTCTTCAATCTCGACTCCGAGGGGGTATTTGTGGACCTGCTGACCGACAGCGGGACCGGGACGATGAGCGAGGACCAGTGGGCGGCCATGATGAAGGGCGACGAGGCCTACGCCGGGAGTCGAAGCTTCGACCGCCTGCAATCGGCCATCTCGGACGTGATGGGGTTCGAGCGAATCATCCCCGCCCATCAGGGCCGGGGTGCCGAGAACGTCCTCTACGGTGCGCTGGTCTCCGATGGCGACTACGTGCCCAACAACACCCACTTCGACACCACTCGGGCACACATCGCCAACAACGGGGCCGAACCGGTGGACTGCCCGCGAGACGGGGCGCTCGGCGACGAGGACGACGCGGCGTTCGCGGGTAACCTCGACGTTGGGAAGGTCCGCGAGCTGGCCGACGAGGTGGGTGCAGAAAACATCCCGGCGGTCGTCGTCACCATCACGAACAACTCGCTGGCGGGCCAACCAGTCAGCGTCGAGAACGTCCGCGAGGCCCGAGCGGTCGCCGACGAACTGGATGCCACCTTCGTCATCGACGCCTGCCGGTTCGCCGAGAACGCCTACTTCGTCCGGGAGCGCGAGGCCGAGTTTTCGGACGCATCGGTCGCCGAGGTGGCCCGCGAGCAACTCTCCTACGCCGACGCCCTCGTGATGAGCGGCAAGAAGGACGGACTGGCCAACGTCGGCGGGTTCGTCGCTATGCGAGACGACCCGGAACTGGACGACCTGCACGCCAAGGCCCGCGAGCGGGGCATCCTCTACGAGGGCTTCACGACCTACGGTGGCATGGCTGGCCGGGACTTGGAGGCGATGGCGGTCGGTCTGCGCGAGGCCGTCGAGGAGTCCTACATCGAAGACCGAGTGTCGCAGGTCCAGCGCCTCGGCGACATGCTGGCCGACCGCGACGTGCCGGTCCAGCGCCCGACCGGGGGTCACGCAGTCTACGTCAACGCCGCCGAGTTCCTGCCCGAGATTCCCGCCTCGCAGTTCCCCGGACAGGCGCTGGTCTGCGAACTCTACCGCGAGGGCGCGGTCCGCGGCGTCGAACTCGGTAGCTTCGCCTTCCCCGAGACCGACCGGCCCGAACTGGTCCGACTCTGCCTCCCGCGCCGGACCTACGGCGCGGACCACCTCGAACACGTCGCCGAGACGTTCGAGCAGGTCGCCGAGCGCCGGGACGCGGGCGAAATCTCGGGCCTCGAAATCGTCGACGAACCCGAGATGGCGGAGCTACGTCACTTCAGCGCGGAAC
The DNA here is from genome assembly GCF_029338375.1 of Halorussus lipolyticus. Lineage (NCBI taxonomy): Archaea > Methanobacteriati > Methanobacteriota > Halobacteria > Halobacteriales > Haladaptataceae > Halorussus > Halorussus lipolyticus. The sequence goes on from NZ_CP119805.1 coordinate 123,401, forward strand.
TGCGGCCAGTGCAAAAGCAGGAAGCGACCGCGGACGACGACTGAGAAGGGTTCGATTTCGGAGAGACGAGCGCGGTACGTCGCCTCAGACGCCCTCGACCGTCTCGCGGTACGACCGGACGCGACTCCGGGCCTCGGTCACGGCGTCGGCGTCCTCGCCGTCGAGGTCGGCGGCAATTTCCCGCAGGCCGTGCATCACCCGGTCGAGTCGGCCGTGGTCGGGTCCTCGGTCGGCGTCGGCCATCTGTCGGAGTTGGTCTGCGAAGCCGTCGAGTCGCTCGGCGGTTTCGTCGTCGGAGATGCGTTCGCTGACCGCGGTGAGTTCCTCGCCGGCGTCTCGGAGTTCGGTCGTGTCGTTGTCGGCCATGTGGGGTGCTACACTCGAATCAGTGAAATGTGTTCCGTCGAGGAGTCGGGCATCGCCGGAAGCGCGGCGGGTCGGCGACCCGGACGACGAGCAATCGGTGCCCTGATTTACATCTAGTTCCTACTGTCGGGCATGGCCTCGAAACTCAAGCGCGGACTGTACGTGTTGGTCGGTCTCCTCGCAATCGGCTTCGGCGTTCACTACGCCATGTTCGGGTCGCTTCCGCTCGGCAAGCCCGAACTGCTGAAGGACGGCGACGGCGACGACGTAGAGTGGAACGAAGTCGAAGTGTAGTGGCGAATTCGGAGCATCGGAGCTGAATTTCGACCCTCCGAGAAGATAACCAGATTTCTTTCGATATACCCCGAATTCCGATAACTATATTTAAGTCCACAAAGTCCATAACCGCAATATGGAAAACAGGATGAAGTTAGCGCTTCTCTACGCTGGTGGTGGGATTCTCGGACTCACATACTTGCTCGGTGTGATGGGCGACCCGCTCGCTACGTCGGGACCACAGCGCCTCCCACCCATCGTATATACGGTCGCGATGACGCTCGGTCTGCTCGTCGGTATCGGACTGTTCCTTGACGTGAAGCCCCTCGTCAACCTACTGGTCAGCAACTGATTCAGCGTCGATGGATTCGACGTCGTTTCACGCTCCTAAGTGCCGAAGCCGGTCGAAAAGTGCGTCCGCGTCCGCATCTGCGAGGTGGACGAGACGCTCCGTGCGGTCGCCGACCTCGATTTCGAGCGTCTGGGTGTCCGCTCGACGGTCGATAACGTTCTGTCGGAGCGACACGTTAGTTATCTCCGCGAAGCCGATTCGCCACTGGGTTTCGTCCAGTCGGTCGTCGTACCCGACTAGTTCGCGGTCGCGTATCTCGTAGGTCATCGAATCGTGGTGGACGCGATACTCCACGATTTTCAGCGGAACTAGCGCGACCAGCGCGTAGAGCGTAACTGGCACGAGCAGTAACGCCATCTGCACCGGCGTTTCGTACACCTCCCCGGCCGCCAGCGCCGCGAGGAGACCGAAGCCACCGACGAGAGTGAAGAACACCCAAAACGGCACCATGAGGTCGCTGAAGACGGCGTACACCACGCTCCCCAAGCGGACGGTTCGGCCGTCCGGCGAGGCCGAGACGTCGGGCGCGCCCGCAGGGAAGTCGAGGTACTCCGGGTCCGGTCTCGACTCGCCACCTCCGACAAGTCGAGTGAGTGGATTGTCCCACCGGTGGAGTTTGCCCGGACGATGGCGGAGTAGTTCGTAGCCGAACTTGACAGCGACAAGGACACCGAACAGCGTGGCCGTCTCGTCGGTCGGAACCCCTGTGAGGAGCGCGAGGAGGCCGACGACGACCGAGTATTCGATGGCACCGTGATTCAGCGGCACGACCGAGCAGGTCTCGTACTGTCGCTCGCCGAGGTACACGTCACTGGCTTCCAGTCCGCGAGCGAGGAACGCGACGCTCGCCGTCGTGAGCAGTCCCGCCGTCTGCCACGTCACGAGTTCCATCCATCCCGGAAGCGCGAACGGCGAGGTGACGACGACCGCGCCGAGGACCAGCCAGAACCACGCGAATGCGGTCACGTAGGGGAGGACGTTGGGGACGTTGCGGGGATACACCGGCGGGAGTCCGGCGGCGACCGAGATACCGCCGCGCTTCTCGGTCAGTCCGTCGAAGGCGACGTCGATGCCGGGTCCCCGAAACCGAAACTCGAAGACCCGCTCGGCGAACAGGCTCTTGACGAGCGACCAGCACAGCACGACGCCAATTTCGAGCCAGTAGAGCGCGCCCAGCGTGTCGAGCGTCCACCCCCCGAAGACGAGACCGACGAGTGGAAGCACCTGCAGTGTGACGAACCCGACGGCGACCCGCGGTGAACCGAGTACGGTCGAGTTCCGAATTTCGTCCATCGATTACCTTGGTCGTTCTCCGAGCCGAGATAAAGAAAGTAGTGATTCAGCTTCCGTCAGTTAGGTATGGCTTCGTTCAGCAGGCCCCGGCCTCGTTGCACACCCAGTCGGCGTTGTCCTCGGTGTTCGGGAGGTTACAGAGCAGGCTCAGGAACGTGGCACATGCGACCAGTCCGACCCCGCCGGTGGCGACACCGGTCGCGCCGCAGATGTACGGACTCGCGGCGCTACAGCCGATGTCCCACGCCAGACGGGTCGCGGCCGCACAGGCCGAACACGAATCGACGTAGCCGTACTCAGCCAGTTGGTGGGCCGCGTCGGTCTGGGCGAACGTGATGGCGGAACTCCACATGAACGTCGCACCCTTGAACCCTCGGGGGAGGTCGCCCTCGTCGGATAGCTCCTCGGCGAGATCGAACTTGACGGTGTGTGTCTTGATAACTACGGAACCGCCGACTTCTTCGAGGTCCTTCGAATCGACGCTGGAGAAGGCACCAGAACACCAGTTGATGGCGTCCTGCACTGCGCCCCAGAAGTCGTTCCAAAGCCCCTGCGTCCGAACTTGGTCGCTCGCCTGCTGGTGTGCGGTGCGGAACGCATCGACATTGAATACGACAGAGGTGGTCGTGAGCGTCGCTCCTGTACTCGCAACGTTGAGACCGCCGTCGTCCACACTGTACGATTCGATGAAGGCGTTCGAGTCCAACAGGGAATCGTCCGCGGACTGAGTGCCGACAGCCCCGTCGTCAAGGGCGTCGAACTCCTGTTTCTGGGTGAAGCCGTCGGTGGTCTTCCACTCGTAGCTGACGTAGCCGTTCGCGGTTCCCGGACTCGCGGTTGCAAGGAGTTCACCGTCGTCGCCCCGCTGGAGGTCCGTGAGGTCGAACGCGACCGTCTCGCGGTCGGTGTATGCGTCGCCTTCAGGCGGAGAGACGGCGGTGATGCCGCCGACGTCGTGCCGAACGCGACCGTGCTTCGACGCGGCCTGAATCAGCGTCTGGGCCTCGTCGCGTCGCTCCATCTCGGCGGCAAGTTGGAGTGTAATCGAGCGGTCAACGCGCTCCTCGTCGGCACCGTAGTCGAGCGACAACTCGACCCCACGTTCGCCGTTCGTGGTCGAGACGACGACTTCGACGAGACGGCCTGTCGCGGCAACGAGGTCGACGTCGCCGCTCTCGACGGTCACGGTCTTGGCGCGTTTGCCGTTCTCGAATTGGCCCGTCGTCCGAAGCGTAAATTCGGCGGCCGTGTCGCCCGTCGCTTCGAGTTCGAGTCGCTGTGCACCCGGCGGTGCGCTGACCGTGCCCACCTCGGGGACGTCCAGCGAGACAAAACCGCCGATGTAGTCGATGGTTGCGGTTCCACCGGAGTTGTCGGAGGTGACGACGCCGCGGCCGGACTCACCGTCTGCCGTCGCACCCTTGTTCGCGGCCGCGTCGTGGCCGAACGTGACCGTGTACGGCTTGCCGCGCGCCGTGACCGTCGCCTCGCCGAGATTGGTCAGCGGAAGTGGGGTCTCCGGCGCGACTTCGGTCCCGTTGTTGACGAGCGTCGCGTCGCCGTCGATATCGAGATACGTCAGTTCGCCAGCGTAGGAGAGGACGTGCGAACCGCCCGAGAGCGTTCCTTCGACCCGGCGGTCGTCGACGCGACGCACCGTGTCGTCACTCGCTTCGAGTGCGCCACTCGCAGAAACATCGTAGGAGACAGACCCGTCGGCGACGATTTCGAGCGTCTCGTGGGGGAACGACTCGTAGTCGAACGAGCGGCCATCGACGGTAACGTCGGCGTCGCCGCTCACGTCGAAGTCGGTGAACTCGCCAGTGAAGGTGTATTCGTGGCGGTCGGCGTCGAGAGTCGCGTTCGCGGCCCCTCGTTCGACGCTACCGGCCGGGGCCTCGACTGCCGAGAGAAGTCCGGTCACGCTAAATTCGTAGGTCGCCTCTCCCGACGATTCAACGACGACCGACCGCTCGGTCGTCATTTCTCGGGCGCGAGCGTTACCGAAGACCTGTAGGTCGCCGGGTGCGAGTCCAGCACCGGTTGCAGTCGCCGCTCCTGCGACGCCGAGCGAGCGGAGAACGTTACGTCGAGATACGATATTTGAATTTGTATCTTTCACTTCGAGTAATTACTGATACCACCACGATATAAACCCTTTTATTAAGGCAATAAATTTATTTACTATATATTTAGATGTAGTTTAGAACTCTATTTTGTGTATGAATCTAACGGCCGAAAAGAAATCAGTTGCTCCGAAGGGGTCCCAGATGCGAATATGTCACAATCCAGTCGGTCACGACCAAGCGGGACTTATATGTAGTTTAGATCATAATATTCGGCGGCGAGGGTCGGAACTTAACTCACAATCGACGTCGCGGTCCACTACGCGCTGTTCGGATCGCTCTCGGTCGAAAAACCAATTGTTGGGTGACGACGTGGAACGAACTCGTACCCTACTGTCTCGCTTGAAGAAATATAATTATGTCTTTAGAATAATTATATATTTCTTATAGACTTGTATAGTTGCTCAGAGAGCGGGGGACGACGCCCGTCACGGCTTCAGGCGTAAACAGTCCAAACGAGAGCATCGGAAGCGTACTGGGGTTCGGGAGGACGCTGAACTCGAATCGAGGAGTCCCCTTCACAGGCGGCGGAAAATCACCCTTCCGCGAACCCTCACATCCGCTTTAGCTTCCGCCCAGCACGCGCTTGAACAGCGTGAACGTCAGGAGGGTGAAGAACAACCCGTTCAACATCCCCTGACTCGCCGCCAGAATCTTCGCCAGCCATCCGACCGGCCCGATGTTGCCGTAACCGATGGTGCTGAAACTGATGTAACTGTAGTAGAGACCGTCGAACAGCGTCGTCAGGGGTTGCTCTGACTCCACGAGGACCCCGGCTTGGGTCTCCAGCGGGCCGCCGAGGACGTAGAAGACGCCGAACACCGCGGGCAGGAGGAAAGTGAACCCGGCGATGCGCGGCAGGCGGTTGCCGTACCCGCAGGTGAGTTGCATGAAGAAGTTGAGACCGACGCTTGCGGCCTTCTTCGCCCGACCCCACGCATCGAGCGAGTACTCCCGGAGGACGATGCCGATGTTCTTCTTGCGGTTGTAGAAGTACCGCTTGAATTCGAACTCCCGCATCGCGGGCGTGTCGCCCACCGCGTCGGCGCTGTCTTGGGCTTTCCGGTAGGTCTCCTCGATGACTTCGTTGGTCATCTCCACGTCGTAGCGCCCCGACGACTCCTCGCCGAGGAAGCCGTGGATGTCCCAGTCGTTGCGTTCGAGGTAGGCGTGGTGGTCGCTGAAGTCGAAGTGGTCGAAGTGGGTCAGACAGAACCGGAAATGGTCCAGCAGTTCGTGCTGGTTGGCTTCGGTCTCCAACTGGACGTTCCCGAGGGTCGCCTTGGTCAGGTCGTAGAGGACGACGCTCCCGGCGGTCACGGTGATGTTCCCGCCGCAGAGGTGGCCTTCGGTGAAATCGACGTAGGTGTCGCCGCTCCCGCCCGAGACGACCCGGAACTGGGCCGCGTCGAGGAACTCGACTTCGGTGAAATCACACTCGTCGTGGAAGGCGGCGTCCCGGAAGGACCCGTTAGTGAAACTCGCGTTCCGGAAGTCGGCTTGGGACTCGAAGGTCACTTCGTCGAAGCAGGCGTTCTTCTCCAAGTGCTTGGCCTCGCCCTCGAAGATGGTGCCCCGGAAGTGGGCCTCGTCCTGAAACGTTGCCTCCCGAAAACTGGCGTCCTCGCGGAATCTTGCCTCGGTGAACCGCACCCGCGACCGGAAAGTCGCGTCCACGAAGTCGGCATCACCCTCGAATTCGGCTTCGACCGCCTCGATTTCGCCGCGGAACGTGCTTCCGTCGAAGGTCACGCCGTCCCGAAACTCGACGCGCTCGAACGTCGCCAACCCGCCGACTTCGACCCTGTGGCAGTCCGCGCGGGCGTCGAACACCGCCCGGTCCAAGTTGAACTCGCCTTTGAACGTCGCGTCCTTGAAGTCGGCGAACCGGAACCGGGCGAGTTTGAAATCGGCCTCGTCCTCGAACGTCGCGGACTCGAAGGTCACGTCGTCGTTGGTGGTTCGACTGCCCCCGTTGAACTCGACGCCCCGGAACTCCGCCACGGCCTTGAACCGAACGTCCGTGAAACTCACGTCGTCGTGGAATCTGGCCTCGTCGAAGTCGGCCATCCGGTCGAAGACCACGCCGTCGAATCGGGTGTCGCCCTCGAACTCGACGTACTCGAAGTCCGATTCGGCGTGGAACGCCGCGCCCTCGAAGGTCACGTACTGGAAGTCGGCCTGTCGGAAACTCGCGTCGCCCCGGAACTCGGTGTCCGCAAACGAGATGTTGTCGTCCAACACGTGACTTGTCCCAGTGGTCTCGGCGTTTCGGAAGTGGGCCGCGTCGTGGAAAGTCGCGGCCTCGAACGTGGTGTCGTCGTGAAAACTCGCCTCGTCGCAGTTCACGTCGCCGTGGAAACTCGCGCCGACGAACGTCACGTCCTCGTTGAAACTGGCCTCGTAGGCGGTGAACTGGCCTTCGACCGCGAGTTCGTCCGCTTCGAGGACGCCCCCGATGGCCGCCCCCTCGAACTTGAGTGCGCCCACCGTGGCCCCCCGGAGGTTCAGGCCCTGTTCGAGTCGCCCGTGGGTGATGTCCAACCCGTCGATGTCGGCGTACTGGAAGTTCAGCACGTGGTTCGCGCCGCCGTTGATGTCCTGATAGGTCAGTGAGAGGTGCGGGAGGTCGGCCCCGACGTACTCGTTGGCGCGCACGTCGCCGGACTTGAGGTTCTCCTTGATGCGGACGACAATCTCCTCGGCGGTCACGTCGTTGCTCGCCCGCTGGTCGCGGGACATGTGGAACGGACAGTAGTCGCTGTCTTCGTGGGCAGTGTGGGGGCACTCCCACGTCGTCTTGAGGTGGGCTTCGGTCTGTTTCGCTGGATTGAACGTGTACTGACAGGTCGATTGCGCGTCGGCGTCGGCGCGTTGTTCAGTTCGTGACATACGTGGGGAGTCGAGGGGTCGAAGGGAGTTTCGGGCGCGATTCGAGGGGAGTTGTCACACGTCCGGTCATTCCTCACCCCTCGGATATATAGATTCGGTTGTCCCGCGGTGGAAATTTCACTTCAGCACGTTCTTTCGCTCGCGCTCGGTGAGACTGGCGTCGAAGGCGCTCCGCGAGCAGTGTTCGCACTCCTTGGCGGGGTTGGTACTCTGGTCGTAGGTCTTGACCGGGTAGCCGAGGAGGAAAAAGGCCTCCATCTGGTGGCGCGCCACGATTGCGTCGGCGGGTTCCCCGCAGTTGGGACACCAGTCGTCGCTCTCCGCGGGCACCTGATAGGTCACTTTCCGCCTGCCGAATCCCGCCCGGTCGAAGGCCTCGGATTTGGACGTCTCGATTAACTCCTCGACCGGGTAGGGTTCTTCCACGACTTCGTTGTCGAATCCGGTGTCCGCAATCACCTCGCTCTGGAGGTACGGTCCCACCGTGACGGTGTTGTCGTAGCCGAGGAGGTAGACCGAGACGCTGGCGCTCCGGCCCGTAATCTCGATTTCGTGGTCGTGACCCACGACGTACACGTCGAGGTCGGTCCGGGCCTTCTCGACCGTGACCTCGTGGTGCGCACCGGAGACGCGGACCCCCGCGTCGGGGTCGCTCGCGCTCCCGGACTGCTTCCACCCGGTGAGCGACACGTCGTAGTCGTCGGCCTCGCGGGGCGGTTCCACGTCGTCCGAGTAGACGTTTTCCGGGGCGACGACCGAGAGGTCCCCGCCTGCGGTCCCCGCCGTCACGAACACGTCTTCTGCGTCCGCGACGATTGCGTCACCGGTCACGCCGTCCGGTTCGGCGTAGCCGTCTTCCAAGTCGCCGCGGACGACCGTCTCGGGGTCGCCGACTGCTCCGCCGCCGGGCGATTGGTGGGTGAAGACGTACTCCGCGTTGCACACTTCGAGGTCGCCCGCCACGCTGTCGGTCCGCAGGTAGACGTCCTCGGGGTCCCTCAGCGCGACCGGGGCGTCCTCGTGGCCGGTGAGCGTTACGTCGCCGTCGTAGGTTTCGGTCTGGTCTGTCATGGTAGGTGAATTGTGATTTCTGGTCGTCAGTCGTCGGAATCGTCGCTGGTATCGTCGCTGGTCCGCGGTTGCTCGGTCGCCTCGCCCGCGAGCGCGACACGCGCGGGGTGTAATTTAGTTAGGGTGTAGACAGCGAGGCCGTACTCGGGATAGGTGTGGTAGGTCTCGTAACTCGCCCGCGGGTCCGACGCCCCGGCGTCGGACTGGCGACCCGCGCCGAGTTCGATGGTGGTCCACGCATCCGGCCCGAACCGGAAGGCGGCGTCGGCGCTCTCCGGTCCGGGGAACTCCTCGATGGCTCGGACCTCGGCGTCGGTTTCGACGCGGAGGAGGTCGCTTTCGAAGCTAAACTCGCGGGTAACGCCGCGCTCCAGTGGCGTCTGGGCAGTCGAATCGGCCGCCGAGACGCCAGATTCGAGGGGCTTGCACGAGCAGACCTCGTGGAAGTCGAGCGCCGGGACGCCGACGTAGTGGGACTCGCCGATAACCGTCAGGACGGCGGGTTCGCCCAGCAGTTCGCTCGGGACCGCGCGCTTCACGTCGAAGGCGTCCAGATTCGGTTCGCTGGTCGCGTAGGCGAAGTGGAGTCGTGTGGTGTCGTCGGGTGGCATGGATGGTCGGATGGGAGCGTCGTTAGGTATCTATCAGGATGTCGTAGTTCGGGTCGAACAGCGAGTTGACCTCGACGCCCCGATAGCGGGGGATTGCGCGCCACCGCAGGTCGCGGTAGCGGTCGCTGTGCGTCCGGACGTAGGCGGTCGCCTGCGACGAGTTGGGACTCGGGAAGGGCGCTCGCTCGCCCGACGCGAGGACGTAGAACTGTTCGACGCGCTCTCGGTCGCCGTCGGCGTCGAGGTCTTCCCACGCCCAGTAGGGCGCGTAGCGGTCGAACCCGGCAGACCGGACCGTGTTCAGGTAGGCCTTGTGATGCTGGGGGTAGCCGTACTGGGAGTAGGCCCACGCTACGACCGTCCCGTCGGGTTCGAGGTGTCTGCGGAGCGACCCGTAGAACTCCTTCGAGTAGAGTTTCAGCAGGTCGTCGTCGGTCGCGCCCGGAATGTCCAGCAGAACGAGGTCGTAGGTCTCGTTCGTATTCTTGAGGTAGGCGTAGCCGTCGCCGACCGTGGTGTGCAGGCGGTCGTACTCGTCGGCGTTGTCGTGCCACCGCGAGAAGTACGAGTCGTTTCTGGCGTGGGCCATGAACTCGCCGTCCAAGTCCACGTGGTCCACGCTGACGTTGTACTGCCGGAGGCGGTCGATGGCTATCCAGTCGCCGCCGCCGACGACGAGGACGTTCGTCTCGGGACCGCGGTCGTACATCGACATGGGCACGTCAACGAGGCCTTGATGGTACGAGTCGGCCCAACTCTCGCAGAGTTGGACCGCTGTGCCGAGGCGCAGACACTCCTCGGTGTCGCCCTCGAAGTAGGGGTTGTCGCCCGCGCCGGTCCACGTCCGGTCGTACCGGACGACGTGCTGGTACTCGGTGGTCCACTGACTCGTGATTTCGGCGTCCATCGCGCCCGGTTGGTACTCGTCCTCGATTTGCTGTTCCAGATAGAGTTCGGTCACGGTCCGGTCCACCTGCCGGTGGTTGGCGACAGCGCCCGCGTACCCCGCGGTCAGCAGGAGACAGACCGCCAGCAGGGCCGCCGACTCTCTGCTCGCTATCGCCCGACGCTCGTCGGCGAACAGGCCCCACGGGCGCTCGCTGAACCGGGCGACGAAGACCAGCGCGGCGACCCCGTTCAGCAGAGCCAGCACGAAGATGGTCGGCACCAATCCGAGCCGGGGGTACAGCACTTTCGCGTAGACCACCGCGCCGAACAGGCCGCCCACGTAGTCCATCGCCAGCACGACCGAGAGGCCGCTTCGCTCGCCCGCGGTGCGCTCGACGTTCCAGAGGAGGCCCAGAAAGCCAACCACGAGACCGTAGCACGCGCCCAGTCCGCGGGTGACGGCGGTCGGGAGCAGGCCCGCGCCGGTGTCGGCCTCGATTTCGTCGGTCTCCTCGACCATCCGGGTCAGCAGGGGGAGTTCGAAACCCGAGAGGAACCCGACTGCGACCGCCGGGAGGCGCGCGAGGACCCAAATCAGTTCCGAGGGCACCGCCTCGGGAATCGTGACGCTGTTGAGACCGACGACCAGCATGAACCCGGCGGGCGCGACTGCGGCGAGGTAGACCTCGGTCCGGAAGAAGTTCGAGGCCGCGTCGTCCTGTAGGTCGTCCGACAGCGCCGACCCGATGCCGAGACTGAAGAAGTAGAGGCCGACGGTGATGACGTACTGAGTCACGGTGCCGCCGTACATCACGGTCAGCAACTCCGAGTAGACGAACTCGTAGGCGAAGCTACAGAACGAGACGACGTAGGTGATGGCCAACAGCGTCAGCGTCTTGGTTCGAGGGGTGGTCGCCATTGTAGAGGGGAGAGCGATTCGGTCCGGTGTCCGCGTTTGGGCGTCGGAAACAGGCGGGAACCGGGAGTAGTTAAATCCGCGGGGAAACCTTCCACTGCTTCTCGACTTCGTACCCGGCGTCGGAACCGAGCGCGTCGTCCACTTTCAGGTCCACGCACTCCCAGTCGAAGTCGTGGCCGTTCTGGCCGCGGAGTTCCGCGCCGACGCGGTACCACCCGTCGGTGTCGATTTGGCAGGCCTCGGTGCCGTCGGGGTCGTTCGTGCGACAGTCCCACGGGACCGGTCCCGCGCCCGGCGCGTCGTCCTCCATCTCGAAGTCGCTTCCGAGGTAGGCGACGCCGAGCGTGGCGACGCCCACGCCGTACCGCGAAACCTCGTCCTCGTGGTCGTCGTACCAGTCGTCGGCGTAGGCTCCGCCGTGCCACCACGCCCGGCCGTGGCCGGTCTTGGGCGCGCTACTGTAGCCACCGTCGGCGCGGCCCGTGGCTCCTCGGCCGCCGGCACCGCCTTTGCCCTTCGCGCGGGCGCTTCCGACGGGACTGAGGTCGGCGAGGCCGCCGTCCGTCTCCGGGTCGGCGAGGTCGTTCTGGCCCCCGCCGTCGTAGCGGGACTTGACCCACGTATTCCCTTCCAGCGAGATTTTGAGCTTACCGTCGGTCGCTCGAATCTGCTCGAAGACGTTCGACTTGCGGGGCGGCGGGGAACTGCTACCCGAACAGCCGGCGAGCGCGGACACAGCGGCGAGTCCGGTTCCGGCGATAAATTCGCGGCGTCGCATGGATAGGGTGTTTTCAGGACCGGTTTAAAGAATTATTGGAAATCTCTGTCGTATATCTTTCCGAGACGCGGACGAAACCGACGGACGGACAGCTACGCAATCGCACCAAAATGAATTACGTTGCTTAAGCAATTGATAGGGATGTTTTCCGCCCCGACGAACTCACACCATCGCGTCCGAGGAGACCGCCGGATGCGCCGAGTAGAACGCGACCAGCGTGTCGGCGTAGCTCTCGAACGCCGGACACGAAATCCCGCTCCCGCGCAGGTCCCCCGTCGCGTTCTGGCAGGTGTAGCTCGTCGGGTGGACGAAGTACCGGAGGACTTCGGGTTCGACACCGAGGAGACCCGCGAGACCGGGAACCCCGTCGAGCGCCCGCCGAACGAGGTCCGCGCCGCCGCTCGGAAGCGGGACAGGGCGAATCGTCTCGCCCGTGGCCGCCGCGAACGCCCGGAGCATCCCCGCCACGGTCGGCGGGTTCGGGTCGCAGAGCTGATACACCTCGCCCTCGGAGTCGGGCCGACCGCTCAGGTAGTCGATGGCGTCCACCACGAAGTTCCGCGGGACGACGTTGACCTCGTAGTCCCGCGGGTCGCCGAAAGTGGGCACCACGCCGAGGCCGCCGGGTTGGGCGTCCAGCAGGCGCAAAACGTTGTACGGCCCGTCGTACTTCTGGGTCCGGCCGGTCTCGCTGTCGCCGACCGTGATTGCCGGTCGGTAAATCGTGGCGGGCAGGCCGGCGTCCATCCGGCGCTGGACCTCGACCTCGGCGAGGAATTTGGTCTCCTCGTAGTGGTTGTTGAACGACTGGCCCACGTCGAGGTCGTCGTGGGTGAACACCCCGTCGTGTCGCCCGCTGACGTAGCACGTGCTGACGTACTGGAAGTGGTCGAGGTTCGGGCACGATTCCGCGAAATCCAGCACGTTGCGCGTCCCCTCGACGTTGACCGCCATGCCGACTTCGCGGGCGACTCCGAGGTCGTAGACCGCCGCGAGGTGGTAGACTTCCGTCGCGTCGTCCGCGAGGGACTGGTAAGCTTCGCCTAATCCGAGGTCCGACTCGGTGATGTCGCCCTCGTGGAGTTCGATTCGCTCGGGAGCGCCGTCGTCGATTTCCGCCGCGCGCGACTCCGCGAGGTCTCGGTACTTCGACTGGACGAGGCACCGAATCGCCACATCGTCGGGATACCGGTCGAGGAGGCGCGCGACCAGTTCCGACCCCAGAAAGCCCGGAAAGCCGGTGAGAAACACCGATTCCGGCGAGTCCGCCGACGCCATCACCGCACCCCCGGAAGTCGCTTCATCGCCCGGAGCGAGACGAGCATCGCCTTGGCGTACCACCCGTCCGGAACCCCCTCCGGCGGCGCAGTCACCGACCCGGCGCGCTGTTCGGCGACGGTCTGGGCCTCGGTGTACTTCTCGAACCCCTCCCTGCCGTGTCGCCGCCCGAGGCCCGAGTCCTTCATCCCGCCCATCGGCGCGTCCACCGAGGCCCACGCCGCGGCGTAGGCGTCGTTGATGTTCACGGTCCCGCACTCGATTTGCCGGGCGACCTTTCGGCCTCTGTCGCCGTCCTCGGTCCAGACGCTCGCGTTCAGGCCGTATTCGGAGTCGTTGGCGAGTTCGATTGCGTCGGCGACCGAATCGAACGATTCGACCGCCACGACCGGGCCGAAGGTCTCCTCGCGGGCCAGTTCCATCTCGTCGCTCACGCCGGTCAGCACCGTGGGTTCGAAGAAGTACGGCCCGAGGTCTGGCCGGGCGCGCCCGCCGGTCAGCACGTCCGCGCCCTTCGATAGGGCGTCCTCGACGTGGCTCTCGACCGTTTCGAGTTGGTCGGAGCCAATCAACGACCCCACGTCGGGACCGAAGTCGTAGCCCGGACTCAAATCGAGGCCTCGCGTGCGCCGGACCAACCGGTCCAGAAACTCGTCGTAAATCGACTCGTGAACGTAGAGGCGCTCGAAGGCGATGCAGAGTTGCCCCGCGTTGGTGAAACAGCCCTGAATCGCGCCAGAGACCGCTTTCCCGATGTCGGCGTCGGGAAGCACGACCATCGGGTTCTTGCCGCCGAGTTCGAGCGAGCAGTCGGTCAGGTTCGCGCCCGCCTGCTCGGCGACTTTCCGGCCGGTCTCGGTGCCCCCGGTGAAGCAGACGAAATCGGACTCCTCGACCAGCGCCGCGCCCGCCTCACTCCCGCGGCCGGTCACGACTTGGAAACTGTCGTTTGGCACGCCGGCCTCGCGGAGCAAATCACGCAGGAGGAGGGCCGAAAACGGGGTCTCCTCGGCGGGTTTGACCACCACTGCGTTGCCCGCCAGCAGGGCCGGGAGCGCGTCCGTCACCGAGAGCGTCAGGGGGTAGTTCCACGGCGAGATTACCCCCACGACGCCGACCGGGTGGCGGTAGACCCGCGTGTCGGTCAGGACGGGGAACGCGCCCTTCCGGCGCTCGGGTTCGAGGTACTCGTCGGCCCGGTGGGCGTAGTGGCGCGCGGTCGTCGCCACGTCCAGAATCTCCTCGAAGGCGTCGATGCGGGCCTTCCCGCTCTCGAGTTGGGCCACGTCGAGGAGTTCCCGTCGCTCGTCCAACACCAAATCGTGAAATCGCAGGACCGCCTCGGCGCGCTCCGAGACCGGTCGGTCGGCCCACGCGGGTTGGGCCTCGCGGGCGCGCTCGACGGCCGCGCTCACGTCCGCTGAAGTGCTCGCGGGAATCGTTTGTATATTAATACCCGAATACGGCGCTTCCACGGGAATCTCCTCGCGGGTCTCGTCGGTGGGCACCGACGACGCCAGACGCGAGAGCGCGGCCGAGTCGGCGCGCGCCGGGAGTTTCGAGAGAGCCATCGCTACACGGTTTGGGCGTCGGTAGCATGAGCGTTCTGCCGGGCGCGAGGTGGGAGAACACTCGGGGTCTCCTATCGAGGACCCCGAGTGTCTCCTTGGGCCATCTATCAGGCCGGATACGTAATCAGAAATTATAAATCGACTGCTTTTGGGGTTTGTTCCATGACCGCACGCAAATCGTATTTACGCCTGCTGTTCGTCTTTTTCGTCGTCGCGCCGAGTGGGGGTGTCTTCCTGACTCACACAGGGAGCGTCCTCGCGTCGGTGGGGGACGGCCCGAGCGACGGGGAGAACCCGGTCGTTCACCAACCTGCCGAAATCCGGTCGGCCGACGACCTCACGCTGGTCACTGCCCACTACGACGACGCCAAAAACGGGAGTCTCAAGGCGTTTACTGACGACGGCGAGGTCGTCTACGAGACTCGTGCCCACCAGCGAATCTTCGACGTGGACCCGGTTCCCGGCGAGAAGTACACCGTGACCTACGTCGGGAGTACCGTCAGGTCCGACTCGGCGTGCAAACTCGACGCCGGGTCGGGACTGAGTTGCATCCGCAACGTCGTCCAGCGAGTCAACCTGAGTACCGGCGAGTCCGAGCGCATGTACAACTACGACGTGGTGACGCGCCACGGCCACGACAGCGTTCACGACGTGGACCGAATCAACGAGAGTCACTATCTGGTCGCCGACATCTTCCACAACCGAGCGTTCATCGTGAACACCTCTGCAAACGTCATCACGTGGGAGTGGCGCGCCCGGAGCGAGTTCCCCTACACGACCGGCGGCGCGATTCGGGACTGGACCCACATCAACGACGTGGAGTACCTCGAAGACCAGAACGTCGTGATGATTGACCCCCGGAACCACGACCAAATCTGGTTCGTCCACCGCCAGAAGGGCCTCCTCGAAAATCGGACGCTCGGCGCGGACGACGACCACAGCGTCCTCTACGAACAGCACAACCCCGACTACATCCCGGCGGAGCGCGGCGGCCCGTCAGTCGTCGTCGCCGACTCCGAGAACAACCGCATCGTGGAGTACCAGCGCGAGGACGGTCCAGACGGACGCGAGGAGTGGAATCGAACGTGGACGTGGCGGGACGCGAAGATGGAGTGGCCCCGCGACGCCGACCGCCTCCCGAACGGCAACACGCTGATTACCGACACGCACAGCAATCGCATCTTCGAGGTCACCCCGGCGGGCGAAATCGTCTGGCAGGTCTCGATGGCGAAACCCTACGAGGCCGAACGCCTCGGCACGGGCGACGAGAGCGCGGGTGGCCAGAGCGCGACGGCGCTTGGCTACGAGTCCAGAACGCCCGAAGTCGAACGGGGCGACGAGGAGGCCACGCTTCAGGGTCGAATCTACGGCGCGGTCCGGTCGGTCCTCCCGACCAAACTCTACCACGGCATTCGGTGGATGCTCCCGGCGTGGATGGGCCTGTTCGACATTCTGCTCGTCGCCATCTCGGGCCTCTCGCTGGTCGGATGGGTCGTGAGCGAACTCTACTGGACCGACCGAATCGGCCTCCGAAACCCGATTCGACTCGGACGGTGAGTCGGGCGGAAGGGACCCGAGCAGTAGGACATATCCAATTATCTGGAAGAAATATATTCCTGTTTTTAAGAAATGTTAATCTGTCCGGAAGCTACCCGCCGAGGTAGAGTCTGCCGACCTCCTCGTCTTCCAGCAGTTCGGTCCCGGTCCCCGCGAATTTTATCTCGCCGCTGGCGAGGACGTAGCCTCTGTCGGCAATCGACAGTCCTTTCTCGGCGTTCTGCTCAACCAGCAGGATGGTGGTGCCCAACTCGTTCAGGTCCCGAATCCGGTCGAAGACCTGCTCGATGTAGGTCGGTTCGAGGCCGATACTCGGCTCGTCCAACAGCATCAGTTTCGGCTCTACGACCAGTCCTCGGGCGAGTTCCAGCAGTCTGCGCTCGCCGCCCGAGAGCATCCCGGCCTTCTGGTCGCGGCGCTCGTCGAGGCGCGGGAACTCGTCGTAAAGCTCCTCGGCCCGGCGGACAGCGCGGTCGTCGTCGTCGAAGACGTACCCACCCATCAGCAGGTTCTCGTGGACCGACATGTCCGGGAAGACGCTGGACGACTGGAGGACGTAGCTCACCCCCGACCGAAGACTGTCCTGCGGGTTCCGGTGGGTCACGTCCTCGCCGTCGAACGAGATACTGCCCCCGAACACGTCGGCGAACCCGTAGATGGACTTCATCACGGTACTCTTGCCCGACCCGTTCGGCCCGACGAGGCAGGCGATTTCGCCCTCGCCGACGCCCAAGTCCACGTCGTGGACGACGGTCGTGTTGCCGTAGCCAGCGGTCACGCCGGAGAGTTCCAGCAGGGCGTCGGTCGCCTCCGGAGATTCGGTTTCGGCCATCTCACTCCCTCCCCAGATAGGCGTCGATGACGCGCTGGTTCGACTGAATCTCGTCGGGTCGCCCTTCGGCGATTTTCTCGCCGTGCGCGAGGACGTACACTCTGTCCGACACGTCCATCACCACGTCCATGTTGTGTTCGATGAGGAAGATGGTCACGCCGCCCTCGTTGGCCTCCCGGATGTAGTCGAGCATCCGGCGAATCATCGAAGGGTTGATGCCGCCCGCGGGTTCGTCCATCAGCAGGAGGTCGGGGTCAGACATCAACAGCATGGCGAACTCCAGCAGTTTCTGCTGGCCGAAACTCATCCGTCCCGCCCGCATCTCCCGGAGTTCCCACAAATCGACGCGCTTCAGCAACTGTTCGGCCCGGTCACGGGCCTCGTCGCTCGGCGGTCGAAAGAGGCGCGAGACGGTCCGGTCCTCGCTGGCCGCGACCAGCACGTTCCGCAGAACCGACATGCCGCCGTAGATTCGCGTGTGCTGGAACATCCGGCCCAGTCCGGCCCCGGCGATGCGATGCTCGGGCCAGTCGGTCACGGCCTCGCCGCGGAGGAACACCGACCCCTCCTCGGGGTGCTGTCGGCCCGCGATGCAGTCGAACAGCGTGGTCTTACCCGACCCGTTCGGCCCGATGAGACCGACGATTTCCCCCTCGCGGACCTCGGCGTTCACGCGGTCCACCGCGGTCAGGCCGCCGAATCGTTTGGTTAGGTCCTCGACGCGCAGAATGGGGTCGCCGCCGGTGCCGGTTTCGGCGGCGGGCGTCGATTCGGCCTCCGTCTCTGCGCTCACGAGTCGCTCACCTCCGGGTCGCCCATGTCGTGGTCGGTGGCGTCTGCTGTTTCTTCGGCCGCCGCCTCACCACCCATCTCGGAGGTGGTTTCGGCCGCCGCCTCACCACCCATCTCGTAATACTCCATCGCAGTCGCACGCTCCTCCAAGGTCCCGACGATGCCGTCAGGGAGCAAGAGGACCGTCGCCACGATGACCAGTCCGAGCGCGACGAGTTGCCAGCCCGGAAACACCGTGTCTACGACGAAGATGGCCAGCGTGAGGCCGAACGCGCCCAGAATCGGCCCCGCGACGGTGCCCGCGCCGCCGATGAGCGCCATCGTGATGAGTTCGACGTTCCAGCCAAGGTTGTAGGCGGTCTGTGGGTCAACGAAGGTGTTGAACGCGCCCCACGCGCCGCCGACCCATCCGGTGAACAGCGCCGAGAGCATCCACGCCGCGGTCTTGTAGTAGGTCGTGTTAATGCCCATCGCGGTCGCTCGGCCCTCGTCGTCTCGGATGGCGTTCAGCACGTAGCCGAATCGGGTCCGAGTCAGGTAGAGCGCGACCGCGGTCTCGACCGCCAGAATGGCGAGAAAGACGTAGTAGAAGGTGTTCTCGGGCGGAATGTCGAACAGAATCTTCCCGCTGGCTCCGCCGGTGAACTCCACGTTGCGAGTGACCTGAATCGAGACCAGCAGGACCCCGAGCGTGGCGATGGCGAAGTAGCCGCCCCGCAGGCGCAGGACCGCGAGGCCGATGACCAGCGCGAAGCCGACCGCAATCGGCCCGGCCACGAGAACCGCCGGGAAGAACTCGACTCCCCAGTCCTTCAGCAGGATGGCGGTGGTGTACGCGCCGAACCCGAAGAACGCCATGTTACCGAAACTCGGATAGCCGGTCTGACCGCCCACGAGGTCCCACGACAGCGCCAGCACCGCGAAGATGTACATCTGGACGACGACCGTGAGGTAGAACCCCGAGAGGCCCAGCGTCGGGAGGAGCGCGCCGACCGCGACCAAAATCCCGAGCAGGAGCCACGCCCGGTCGCTGAGTGCGGCGAGGAGCCGCGAGAGCGAGGTGGTCTCGGGGCCGGCGTCGGCGCTGGCGGACTCCCGACTCATCCCTCGCCCTCCTCGACCGACCGGCCGAACAGGCCGCTCGGCTTGACCAGCAGGAGGACCACGAGCAGGGAGAAACTCACCGCGAGGGTCCACTGGCTCCCGACGAACCCGGCGGTTAGCTCCTCGACCGACCCCAGTAGCAGACCGCCGACCAGCGCGCCGGGGATGCTCCCCAGACCGCCGAACACGACGATGACGAAGCTCTTGAGCGTGTAGGCCAGCCCCATCTGTGGCTGGACGCTCAGAATCATCGCCACGAAACTCCCCGCGCCGCCTGCGATGGCCGCCGAGAGGCCGAACGTGACCGCTCTGGTGTGGGCCACGTCGATGCCGACTAGTCGGGCGGCCTCCGGGTTCTGGGCCACCGCGCGAATCGCCCGACCGCGGCGCGTCGTCTTGAGGTATCCCCACAGCAGGAGCGTCAGCGCGATGGCCCCGACGAAGGCGATGAGCTTGATTTTGGGGATGAAGACCCCGGCGAGGACGACGGAGGGGTCGGCGAAGCCAGCGCCGACGCTCCGGGGCGTCGCGCTCCACGCCTGAATCGCCAACTGCTGGAGGACGATGCTCACGCCGAAGGTCACCAGCAGGGTCAGAAAGAGGTCGGCGTCGGTGACGTGCGTGACCACGAGGCGCTGGAGCAGGTACCCTACGACGTAGAGGGCCGCGAGCGCGACCGGAACGGTGGCCAGCGCAATCCAGACCGACCCCTCCCCGCCCGAACCGCCCGCGAATGCCACCAGCCAGTAGGTGACGTACCCCCCGAGCATGAGGAGTTCGCCGTGGGCGAGGTTGATGATGCCGACCACGCCCCAGATTAGGGCGAAGCCGACGGCGACGGCGGCGAACAGCGCGCCGACCAACAGGCCGTTGACGACGAACTGGGTGACAGCCATCGCTTACCGGTCGGACCAACTCGGCGCGGGGTAGATGGGCGCGCTCTGCTGGACCGCCTCGGGCCAGACGATGTTCTTCTGGGCCGACCCGCCGTCTTGGGGTTGCCACTGGTAGACCAGCATGTCCTTGTCGATGACGCCGTTGTCGCCGAACGCGACGTTGCCGTAGGCGGTGGTGAACTCCACGTCTCGGATGGCGTTCCGGACCGCAGTCGGTTCGAGGTTGCTCACCTGCTCGAAGGCGCGCTGGAAGGTCTGGATGACCGAGGCCCCGGCCGCGTTGTGGTAGTCGGGTTGGTAGCCGTACTCGTCCTCGATGGCGCTCACGAAGTCGCCGGTCGAACCAAAGACGCTGTCCTCGAAGGTGGCGTTGATGGCCCACGAACTCGGGCCGTACATGTAGTCGCCGTTCGCGCCGGACTGGTCCTTGAACGACGACGTGAGGCTTCCGACCGTCGCCATCGCCATGTCCACGTTGACGTTCTGAGCCTCCATCTGGCTGGCGAGGATGACCGCGTGCTTCTGGTGGGCCGCCAGAATCAGGATGTCGGCATCGCTGTCTCGGACTCTCCCCAGCAGGGTCGAGAGGTCCGAGGTCTCGGTCGGGAAGGTCTGGTCCACCGCGATGTTCACGCCCTCCGAGTTCAGCTTCTGGCGCGCGCCCTCGGCGGAACTCTGGCTGAAGGTGTCGCTCTCGGCGAGGAGGGCGGCCGACTCTGGCGGCGAGTCTTGGGCCATCGCCATCTCGATGGACGACAGCGGGTACTTGTCGGCGGTCGGCAGGAGACCGAAAATCCACTCGTTGCCCTGACTGAAGATTTCGGGACTCGCGCCGCCGCCCTCGACCATCGGACGCTGGTTCCGGGCCGCGACGGCGCTCGCTGGGAGCGTGACCGTGCTGGAGTACGGCCCGAGGAGGTAGTCCACCCCCTCGCGGTCGATGAGTTCCTGATAGATGGCCCGACTCTTCGAGGCGTCGGTCTCGTCGTCGCGCAGAACCATCTCCAACTCGTAGGTGTTGCCGTCGCCGGCCTCGACGCCGCCGGCCTCGTTGATTCGCCGGATGGTCAACTCGTAGGAGTCTCGGTAGAGTTGCCCGAGGTCGGCGTTGTCGCCCGAAAGACTCATCGACCCGCCGAGCGTGATGGTGTTTTCCTGTGCCGCCGCGCTTCCGATTCCCGTCAGCGCCGTGACGCCCGCCAACCCGGTCGCTTCGAGGAACTTCCGCCGTGACGTGTCGGTTCGCATGGCTCTTCGGTGGTCTACCCCCTCGGCCATAACGTTAATTATTATTCAATATATTTAGGTCCGAGAAATCGCAGATGGAACCGACCGAGAGCGTCGAAACCCGGCGTTTCGTGGCATCCGAATGGGCGCAGGTGCCGTCGGACCGACGACTGAGGGAAACTACTGACCGAAAACCACCCAACCCAAAACCGAGGTGAGGGAAGAAATATAATTGCCTAGAATATATGCAGATGGTTTTAAAATACACAAAGTTAGTTCCGGATGCCGGTCTCAGTCGTGACCCGAAACTTCGACGGGTTCGTAGGGTTCTTCCAGATACGCCACGTCGCTCGCCGAAAGGTCGATTTCTAGCGCCTCCACCGCGTCCTCCAGATGCTCGACGCTGGTGGTGCCGACGATTGGCGCGTCCACCCAGTCCTTGTGCAGGAGCCACGAAAGCGAAATCTGAGCCATCGTCACGCCCTTGTCGGCGGCGATTTCCTGTACGCGCTCGTTGACCTCCTTGCCGCCGCCCTCCCGGTAGGGGTGGTCGTACATGTGTTGTTCAGTCTCGCCGCGTTCGGTCGCGTCGATGTCCTCGTGCGGCCGAGTCAGGTACCCGCGGGCCAGCGGACTCCACGGCATCACGCCGACGTTCTCCTGCTCGCAGAAGGGAAGCATCTCGCGTTCCTCCTCGCGGTAGACGAGGTTGTAGTGGTTCTGCATCGTGTGGAACCGCTCTAAGCCGAGGCGGTCGCTTTCGTGGAGCGCGTCGGCGAACTGGTAGGCCCACATCGACGACGCCCCGGCGTAGCGAATCTTTCCGCGCCGAACCGCGTCGTCCAGCGTCCGCAGGGTCTGCTCGATTGGCGTCTCGTCGTCCCACCGGTGAATCTGATACAAGTCGATGGTGTCCATCCCCAACCGGTCCAGCGACTCGTCCAGTTCCTGCTCGATGGCCTTCCGCGAGAGGCCGCCCGAGTTGGGATTGTCCTCGTCCATCTGGAAGTAGCACTTGGTGGCGACCACGCTCTCGTCGCGCCGGCCCTCCAGCGCGTCGCCCAGCACGCGCTCGCTCTCGCCGTTCGAGTACATGTTGGCGGTATCGAAGAAGTTGATACCGAGGTCGATGGCCCGCTCGATTATCTCCTCGCCCTCCTCGGGGTCTAAAACCCACGGCCGCCAGTCGCTGGTTCCGAAACTCATGCACCCGAGACAGATTCGACTGACTTCCATGCCCGTGTCGCCGAGCGTGGTGTACTCCATGCTGGGGTAGTTGCCCGGCGAGCGTATAAAACTGCGTCAGGCGGCGGTCGGTTCGGGACCAACTGGCGGTTCCCCGGCCATCCCCTGCAACGACTCGGCGAGTTCGAGCGCCTCGCGGGCCTCCGCCTCGGAGACCGACCCGGATGCGAACGCGGCGCACTCGTACAGTTCGGTGAGTCGCGCCAGCGTTTCGAGGTCGGCGTCGCCGAGCAAGTCGGCGTCCCGACAGACGGCGGCGAATTCCAGATGGGTCTGCGGACCCTGCGAGTGTACCTCCTCGCCGAACTCCGAACGCACCGCGGCGTAGGTCAGCACGACCACGGCGTCGAACGCTCCGGCGTCGAGCGACGAGACTGCCGAGTCGAAAAGTTTCTCGGACGAGTGGCGGGCGATTTCGGCGTCCCCGTCCGACTCGCGGGTCTCCTCGGCGAACCCGTGTGGGTCCTCGGACCTGAGTCGCCAGACCACGACGCCGAAGACGGTCAGAAAGACGAGTCCCGCAACGCCGAGGGGCAGGTCGTCCGAGAGGACCGGGCCGGAACCGACCGACGAGAGGGTGTCGTTCGCTCGCGCGGATTCGAGGTTCCCGATTTCGGAGTACCGGACCACGACTCGACCTGCGCCCCCCGACCGGGCGCGCTCCGGAAGTTCGACCGTCGCGGCAAATGCCCCCGTCGCGTTGGTCCTCGCGGTGGTGATCGTCGTCCCGCCGACGACCACGCTGACGGTTCGGTTCGGGACCGGTCGGTCGCTCCCGGCGACGAGTCGCCCGGCGACGAATGCTGACTCGTCGAGGGTCCGGGCCTCGGTTATCGACAGGGAGGTCGGCGTCGATTCGACCCGAATCGGTACCGTGGCGTTCGCCGGGGCGAGGCTACCACGACCACCGCCGTCTCGGCTTACGGCGTCAGGCCCGAGTCGGACCCGGACCTGTCGGTCCCCAGTCGAAACGTTCGCCGGGAGACGCCGGGAGGCCTCGAACGAACCGTCCGGGCCAGTCTGGAGGAGCGCGACCCGGACCCCGCCGACGGTCACGACGAGGGGCACCGCGGGTGCGCCCACGCCGTCCGTCCCGACGCGCCCCTCGACAGTCAGGGCCTCGTCGTAGCTAACTCGGCCGGGCGAAGTCGATAGCCCGACGGTCGGCGTGACTCGTTGGACTGCCAACCGGACGCTGGCGTTCGCGCCGACGTACATCGACTCGTTGTCGGGCCGAAAGGCGACCGACCGGCGGCGCTCGCCCACCGAGGCCAGTGTCGGCCGATACGCGAGGCTGAACCGGCCGCTCGCGTCGGTAGTCGCATCGAGCGTCCGGTTCCCGATTCGAAGGGTCACGTTTCGGTCGGCGACGGGCGTCCCATTCGCAGTCCGGAGACGACCAACCAAGGTCGCGGGATTGGCGAACGAGACGGTCGACTCCTCAGTCCGAATCGACAGGTCGGTCCGGACGAGCGTCTGGTTTCGGACGGTCATCTGGGCGTCGGTGACGTTGGCACGTAGCCGACCGATTGTCCGGGTGACGTGACGGAACCTGCCCTGCCGGGCCGACGAGAGGTTCGCGTAGCTTCGGTTGAGTCGAATTGCGGTTCGATTGACCGACTCCGCCCGTCGTTCGAGTCTGTGGGCAAGCCTTCGGGTCCGGACCGTCGAGTTAGTACGGGTGGCGTTTAGGTCGCGGGCCTGCCGGTAGGTCCGGTACGTCTCGCGGTACGACTCCAGTTCGGCGAAGAACTCTCGCTGGAGGAGTCCCACCGTCGAGAAGCGACTGTCCTCGGCGTTCTCGCCGGGCGTCCCGTTAGTGAGTTCGGCGTACTGGTCGGCGAGGCGGGCGTACTCCGAGTCGTTGTCGACAAGCCGTCGGGCACGCTCGCGGTTCTCCTCGCTTTCGTTCGCGCTCCGCGAGAGTTCGCCCGACATCTCACGGACTAACCACGTCTGTACCTCGCCGAGGTCACTCTCCTCGCTGACCGCACGCGGATTTCGATGCGGGACCGCGGAGTCGTTGCGCCGGGGAGCCGTGGAGTTGTTTCGCTCCGACGAGACCTGCTGACTGCTCGCCGACCAAGACGTGCGGGTGTCTGGGACGACGCCTGCGACTTCGCTCTTGCTCGGGGTATCGTCCGTTAGCACTGTTACTTCAGCGGCAGACTCGTCGGCGACGAGCGAGGCACTCGCCCCCGTGACGGGCGCGAACGCCGCCGCTGTCAGGAGCGCGATGGCGACGATTTGCCGTCGGCTCACACCCCGTCCCCCACTATCACAGGGTTGCGTACTCCGGCCGGGGTTATACCTTTGGTGGAGACTTCGGCGTCCCCGCACCAATCGGTGTCCTCGGCTCGAATTGTATTTATTTTGAAAACAATTCTACTGGTGCTTTACAATTCGAAAATACGTCTCGTACCGCGCCGGACTCCGCCGTCGGTCGGCGTTCCGACCGGCCACTTCTGGAGAACGCTCTCGTGAGAATCACCGAATCGAATTGTCCTCTGCTCGGAATACGGGGTCGCGTGGTAGTTCCTGCCCGAACCTTGAATTACGCGAGGACCGTCTACGACTGCATGGGGGTGACGCGCCGGTACTGGGGAGAGGCCGGACTCGTCGTCGTGCTGGCCGGACTGTCTGTCCTGTTCGCTCGACCGCTGTTGCTCGTGGGGGCCGCGGGCATCGCCGGGTGGTTGCTTGCGGGACAGTACGCCTTCGGCCGGACCGCCTCGGCGGTCGCCGACGAACTCTCGGTTACCCAGACGCTCGACCAGAATCCCGTCACCGTCGGCGACGAGGAGCGAGTCGTGGTGACCGCCGACCTACTCGACGAGACGCCCGTGTCGCTCACGGTGATGCCAAACCCACCAGTCGGTATCGAGACGACCGACGGCGGTGGCGAAACCGAAGACGCTGACTCCTCCAGACGACTTTCGCTATCGGTCGGCGACCGGACCGCGACCGGAACGTTCGAGGTCCGATGCCCACTCGCCGGAACCTTCGAATTCGACCCCGCAACCGTAACCGTGACCGACGAAACCGGACGTTTCCGAACGAGGTTTCGCTCCGGGTCCACGCCCAGCGTCGTCGTGAATCCGCGCGAACCGGAGAACCTGCACATCGGCGTCGGCGGTGAGGCAGTCAACGCGCCCTACGGCGAACACCGAAGCGACGAGCGCGGCCCCGGTATCGACGTGGCCGAACTCCGGGCCTACGTTCCGGGCGACGCGCTACGCCGAATCGACTGGAAGGCCACCGCGCGACTCGCCAAACCCCACGTGAGGGAGTTCGAGAGAGAGACCGAGCGCCGGACTGCACTCGTGGTAGACTGCCGGCCCACGATGGCGACCGGTTCCGAAGACGGAACGAAGTTCGACTACGCTCGGCAGGTCGCACTCGCCGTGGTGCAGTACGCCCGCGACCGAAACGAGTCGCTTCGCTTCTATCCCGTCGGCAACGAGGGCCTGCTCTTGACCCACTCCAACGCCGCAACCGCCGAGGAGTACGACCGAATCGAGCGCGAACTCAGGTCGCTCGACGCCCGGAGTCGTCGCACCCGGAGCGACGGAACCGGAACCGTCGAATTCGCTCCCGCGGACGCCAGACGGTTCGCGCGCCGGATGCGGGGTGACGACTCGGCGTTCGCCGTCCGACTGCGGCCGTTCTTCGCGGACGCCGACCCCTACGTCGAGCGAATCACCGACGACCCGCTCTACGGCGTGGCCCGGAGGAACCTCGACCAATCCCGGCAGGCGATTACGACCGTCGTCGTGACTGACGATTCGAATCGCGCCGAGACCAGAGAGGCAGTCAAACTCGCACGCCGACGCGAGGGCCACACACTGGTCTTTCTGACGCCGAGCGCGCTGTTCGACGCCACTGACACCGACCCCGAAACCGCCTACGAGCGCTACGCCGACTTCGAGCGATTCCGTCGGGACATCGCGGCGCTTGACCGCGTTTCGGCGTTCGAAGTGGGACCGGGAGACCGACTAGAAACGCTGTTGACTGCCGGTGAGGCCCGGCGACGGGCGGGAACGACCGGATGACTGTCGCTGAGGACGAGTCCGCCGGCGACGACTTGCGAACGGTCGGACAGACCAGATTCGGCATGGTCGCCGCGCTCCTGACCGGACTCGGGTTCGTCGCGGTCGCCGGACTGCCCGGTCTCGCCGCGGCCGCGCTCCTCGGGTCTGCATGGGTCCTCGGGCCGACCTACGCCTTCGTACTCGGTCACGTCGCACTCGCCGCAGTCCGCCCTGCGTCGCTGGTCGCACTCGCCCTACTCGAAGTCGGACTGTTCGCCGTTCTCCTCGCGCCCGCAGTGACGGTCGAAAACCCCGCCTTCCCGGTCGCGGTCACGGTGGCCGCGGCCGGGGTCGGAGGAGCACTGAGTTGGGCAAGTACAGGCGGAGAGTCGGTGGTCACGACTCCGGTCGCCGCCGTGCTACTTGTTGGCGCGTTTTCGGTGGCGACCTACTGGCTCGACAGGTCTCAGCGCGGTCGAACGTCCGGGCAACCCGACCCCGGCGAGCGGACCGGCCGAGAGCGCGATACCGACACCGAGTCGAAATCCGGAACGACGGAGGAGGACGACACCGATGAGTGACGCCAGCGAACGCGACCCCGAGCAGGCCGACGAACGCCGCGACGAGTCCAGTTCCGACGGGACCGAGGCCGACCTCGCGGCCCAACTCGACCTGCTGGCCGAGGAGAACCGACGGCTCCGCGGAGAGTACGTCCGGGCACGCCGGACCACGCATCGTCGGACCGCGCTCGGCATGTTCGCGGTCGGCGCGCTGGCAGTCGTCGGGGCCGTCGTCTTCCCCGACGCCCGAAGCGTCCTGTTCGCGCTCGGTGGCACCGGGCTGTTCGCAGGCGTGCTGACGTACTACCTGACGCCCGAGCAGTTCGTCGCGGCCGAGACTGGTGAGCGCGTCTACGCCGCGTTCGCCACGACTGGGGCGCGACTCGTGGCCGAACTCGGCCTGCAAGACGACCGGGTGTACGCACCCGCCGAGACCGACGACGACGAGTTCGCCGGGGTGCGACTCTTTGTCCCCCAGCGAGGCGACTACGCGGTTCCCCCGCCCGAAAAGTTGGATTCGGTGTTCGTCGTAGCCGACAACGAGTTCGAGCGGGGGGTCGCCCTGCCGCCGTCCGGCGGGGCACTCTACCGGGAGTTCTCGTCGGCCATGACTGCACGAGTCGCCGACCGGCCCAGTCCGCTCGGCGACCAGTTGGCCGACGCGCTCGTGGAGGGCTTCGAACTCGCGGACAGCGCTACCGCCGACGCAAACCCCGACGAGGGCAGACTCGTGGTTGAACTCTCGGGCCTCGTCTACGGCGCGGCCGACCGCTTCGACCATCCGGCGGTCTCCTTCCTCGCGGTCGGTCTGTCAGCCGAACTCGGTACGCCCGTGACAGCGACTGTTAGGGCCGAAGCGGGCGACGAGGACAACCCGACCGAGGCCAGTGAGACGGGTGCGTCGGCCGGAGCAGGCGAAAGCGAGGGTGCCGACGCGCTGGTCGCCTTCGAGTGGGACCCTGCCGTGTTCGAGGCCGAAACGCCGGAGCGAGCGTAGTCTACGACTCGCCGTGTCCGCGGTCGTCTTCCGCGTCTACGCTCGGGGTGGCCTCGATGCCGTCCGGTGGTTCCACGCCGTCCGAGATGGTCTCGACTATCTCCTCGACAGTGACGTCGCTCAGGTTGGCCTCCGCGCTCGGGACCAGTCTGTGGGTCAGCACCGGCATCGCCAGCGCCTTCACGTCGTCGGGAATCACGTAGTCGCGACCTCGAATCGCCGCGCGGGCCTTCGCCGCGTTGAGGTACGAGAGGCCCGCTCTGGGGGACGCGCCGTGGTCGAGTTCGGGACTCTCGCGGGTCGCCACCACCAAGTCGAGGAGATACCGCTTGACCGCGCTATCGACGTGAACCGAATCCACCGTCTCGCGCGCCGACAGAATCTCGTCGGCGGTGACGACCTGTGAGACGTTCTCCGAACCGAGTTCCGGCCGGTCGTCGAACCGGTCGAGGAGGACCATCTCGTCGGACCGGTCGGGCGGTTCGACGGTGAACTTGAACTGGAAGCGGTCGCGCTGGGCGATAGGCAACTCGTAGGTCCCCTCCATCTCGACGGGGTTCTGAGTCGCCACGACGAGGAAGGGGTTCGGAAGCGAGAGCGTCTCGCCCTCGATTGTGACGGTCTGTTCCTGCATCGCTTCCAACAGGGCCGACTGGGTTTTGGGGGTCGCGCGGTTGATTTCGTCGGCCACGACGAGGTTGGCGAACACCGGGCCGCGCTGGAGTTGGAACTCGCCGGTCTCCTCGCGGTAGACGTGGGTGCCGGTGATGTCGGCCGGCAGGATGTCGGGCGTCATCTGGATTCGGTTGGTGTCGAGACCGGTCGCCCGAGCGAACAACCGAGCGATGGTGGTCTTAGCGACGCCCGGAACCCCCTCCATGAGGACGTGACTCCGGGTCAACAGCGAGATGGTGAGAATTTCGACCACCTCGTCGTTGCCGACCAAGACGGTCTGTATCTCGTCACGGAGCGCGTCGTAGACCCCGGCGGGTTCGGTCATCGTGGACCGTGACCACTTCAAGGCGGATAACTCGTCGGGTTCGTTTCGAGCGCGTCGGACAAACGCGGTCCTCGTCGGCGGTTTAGGCCATGATTTGCATCGGTAGCGACTCGACACCGACGAGGACTCTGTGCTTCCGACGGTCCCACCGAACCGGTAGACTCGGCGGAACGAGTTGGACCGCGATGGTTGTCGATGCCCCGGCGGACGGTGCGGTCGGACGAGCGGTCACTGGTCGTTGCTCGAACGACCACTTGCCGATGGACGAGTAGCCGCGTGCATCCGCGGGAGAAAGAATCAAAAGAGCGTGTTAGAAGCATTTTTATACATGCTTAAAATATAGTAAGAAGACTATAATAACGAATATTGTTTCCCTACTCGTCTCGGCGTTCGAGCGCGGAAACCACGCGCTCGACGCGCTCTCGGTCCCAATCGGGATAGCGCCGTTCGAGGTGCGCGACCAACTCGGCGGGCGAGGCCCGAGGACGGTCCTCGTCGTCAGACCGGGCGAACGCCGAGCGCCACCGCTCGGGGAGCGTCTGCCGGATTCGACGCCCGACGCGCGCGACGGGCCTCCCCGAGGTAATGGCTAACACGGACTCCGCCCCGACTGCGGGCCGACGAGACCAGACCGCCAGCGCGCCGACAACCAGCGCACCCAGACCGAGTTGGAGGACGGCCGACTGTCGGACGAGGAGGACCCCGAGAACCGCGGGCGGGAGCGCCGACTCGACGTGCGAGTAGTCGAGCAAGAGCGTTCGGTGGTCCGCTAGCAGGGAACGCGCGAACTGGCGGTTACCCGGCCGGTCGAGCATCGCGTTGATGAACACGCTCGGGTCGCTCACAACGACGACACGGCCCGCGCCGACCGATTCGACCGTCGCCACGGGGTACGACCGGACCGACTCGCTCCGGTCAAGCGTGGCGTTGCCGTTGGTGTCGAGATAAGCGTAGTCGGACGTATTGACCAGCGTGGTCGCGCCGTTGGGGGTGACCGCGGTGGCGTGGTTCAGCGTGACCGATTCGACGCCCGCAACCAGCGAGTGGTTCGCTACGCCGGTCGCAACCGGCATCACAGGACTCCGGTAGTTCGAGTATCCGTCGCGCAATCGCCCGGTGTCGAGGCGCGCCGACGCGCCGACCGACCCGAGGAGGTCGTCGGCGTGGGGGCCGAAGTCGCCCGCGACGACGAGCGTGCCCCCGGTTCTGACGAACTCGGCCACCCGTCCGGCCTCGCCCGAGCGATATGCCGAGTCCGGCGACAGCACGAACGCGACCGTTCCGGGCGGGGTCGCCGACGAGTAGGCCGCCGTGTCACCGGTCACCGTCACGTCGAGTCCCGCGTCGTCGGCGACCGACCGGAGCGAACTCGCGCCGTCCCACTCGGTGTTGAACGTGCTGAACGTCGCCCCGGACGTACCCGCGCTGAAGACGACCAGTCCTGCGATAGCGACGACTAAGCCAGCGAGAACAACCTGCGGTACCGACGGCGACGACCAGTCGGACGCGTCCATTCCAGACGGGATACACCGTCGGCCGTATAGAATCGTTCCCATAGTCACACCCCGACCGAGCGTGTATCTTTCCGCGGCCGAAGACGGAATCTCGGCGTCGGGAGGACTCCGACGAGGAGTCGGTGGTCCTTGCCAGTCGGGTCCCGGAACCGCCGATAGCTTTTCCGGACGCGACGCGGTATGTGAGGGAGATGAGTTCCCGACAGCGAGAACGGTTCGTGCGGTGGCAGACCGCGTGGATGCTCGCCGGGGTGTTCGCCTTGCTCGCGCTGGACGCGCTGTCTGTCCCGCGTTTCATCGCCGTCTCGCTTCTCGGACTGCTGGTTCTCGTCCAGTTTACGGCCCCCATCAACGTGACGCCGCGGTGGCGACAGCGACTCGGATGGCTGGTGACGCTCGCGCTGGTCGGATTCGGACTTCTCGTGGTCGGATACGTGGTCGGCATACTCCCCTCGGGACTGGTCTGACGCCGCCCGATAGCCCCCGGTTACGAAACCCACCGATACGCCGATAGCGACTCCGTGTCGGTCCCCGACCCTCCTCGGGACGACTCGGCCCACTGGTTCCCGTCCAGCGCACTACCGTATTCGTTCGCCGTTCCCCCGGACTTGCCGGAGCAATTCGAACGGTTCGGCCGCCTCTAGCCCCGACTTCGCTCCCCAGAGCTTCGCGTTC
This sequence comes from Halorussus lipolyticus, assembly GCF_029338375.1. Lineage (NCBI taxonomy): Archaea > Methanobacteriati > Methanobacteriota > Halobacteria > Halobacteriales > Haladaptataceae > Halorussus > Halorussus lipolyticus. Next base: position 154,252 of record NZ_CP119805.1, read on the forward strand.
CGACGCACGTCCTCGGTGTTCCGGGGATGGGGGTGTGTCTGTAACTCGGTCCGATGCTCGCGGAGGGCTTCGAGTTTCGTCTCCAGTTGCTCGGAGATGTCCACGAACGAGGTCGGCTGAAAGGCGTTCTGCACCGATGGAGCCGACCACTCGGACGTAGAGAGCGTCTCGTAGGCGAAGACGGATTCGACCGTCGAGTCTGGAAGCGGTCGCGCCGCCGTAATCACCGCCCGGCAGGTCAGTTCGTGACTGATGTTCAGGTCGCCGTAGTGATGGGTATATATCACGTCGGGTTCGTGAGTGCGAATCTCGTCCTCGACCGCCTTCACGAGGTCCAACAGCGGAATCGCGTCGAAGGAGTTGTCCGGAAAGCCGTGAAAGCTCACCGAGTCGATACCGAGGACCGAACACGCTCTTCGAGTACAGTCGCGCCGCTCTCTCATCTTCGTCTCGACTTCCGGAGTGATTTCGTCGTATCGGGCGGGTTCGGCCTCCGAGAGGATAGAAACGTGAACGTCGTCGCCTTCCTGTTCGTGTCTCGCTAGTGCCCCACCGACGCCGATGATTTCGTCGTCCGGGTGCGTCGCCACACATAGCACCTTCATGATTCTCCAGTCCGGGTTCGATGTTTGCCGGTAAAAGATGTCGCCTTCGTCCAACAACTCAAGAGACTATTACTTTCCCGTAATCCCGTGACCGGTGCTGGTCGGCCCGGTCGATTTTTATGAACCCTCGCCGTAGGCCATTGCTACCGTGGCCGGGGACCAGTTCGTTGCCGACCGGCTTTCGCCGGACCTCGCGGCCGTAGCCGTCAGCCCGTTCGTCCTCGGTATCGTGACGCTCGTACCGGGCCGCCTCGGGGCGGCGCTCCGTCTGGTCGTGGGCTTCCCGTTCGTCTTCTTCGCCTCCGGATACGCACTGGTCGTCGCGCTCTTTCCCGAGAAGCGCGCCATCGAGACGGTCGAGCGCACCCTGCTCACAGTCGTCGCCAGCCTTCTGGCCGTCACGGCAGTCGGCGTCCTGCTGAACGTTTCCCCGTGGCCCATCTCGACGCGAAATCTCCTTCTTGGACTGAGCGCCGCAACGCTACTCGGGGTCGTTGCCGCGACAGTCCGGCGACCGGACGCCGAGGAGTCCGGGCGAAACGACCGCTCTGGTGTCCGCGAACGCTTCCGAAATCGGACGCTCCTCGACGCGGCAGTCGTCGCCGCGGTCCTGCTCGCGGCGGGAACCGTCGCTTACACTAGCTACGGCGAGCGCGGGGACGGCTTCACCGAGGCCTACCTGTTGACACCCAACGAGTCGGACGAACTCGTCGCGGCGACCGGGGAGTTCGGCGCTCAGAGCCGCGTCCAGAGCCAAGCCCGGACGCGAGTGGTTTTCGGACTGGAGAACCACGAGAAGCGCCGCGTCCGGTACACCGTGGTCGTCCGCCGACAGCAGGTGTCCGAAACCGGCGCGGGCCGACGGGGAGAGGCCAGTCTCGACGAGGGTCGAATCGTCTCCCGATTCTCACAACAGGTGGACGCCGGCGGGAACTGGCGGGTGAACGACGTACTCCGTCCTCCCGACCGAGAGCGCATCCGGGTGAGCTATCTCGTCTACCGAGGCGACCCTCCGGCCAACTCGTCGGTGGCGAACGCCTATCGAGAGGTCCACCTCTGGCTTCCGAATCCACCGCCGGGAAACCAGACCGGCTAGCGGACGAGTGGCTCCCGGATGCCCGGCAGTCGATTTTCGGCCGTGAAACCCCAGGTTGCGGATTGAAACGCCGGAATATTGCATCGTTATGTGAGAAGTAATCCGTCTTCTGGGCCGAGAACTGTCTGAACGGTAAGCGATGGTTATCACCGTTCCTGTAGAGTCTCACTTTCGAAATCCGGCGGGACAAGAGTTCAGTCTGGCAAAGAACCGCATTTAGCTCACTAAACGGCTGAACTCAACGAGAACCTGTCCGGCACCGGAGTGATAGAATGTCACGGACCGAAACTGGAGACGAAATACCGCAAGACACTCGCAACCGGGCCGCCGTCGGCGTCATTGCGGGACGGGGGAACGTTGATGTAGTCGCACGAGTCGTCATGCGGGCCCATCAGCACGGCCACTACGTCCTCGTTTACTGCAGACCCGGCGTCCAACTCCCCGATTTCGTCCGCGAGCGAAACGTCTCCGTGCTGACTCCCGAAAAGGAGACGACCGCCAGCGAGGAGGACGTGCTTCGGATGGCGAGTCAGCACCTCGGATTCCCCGGACTTCTGTTTCACGACACCGCCGGCGAGTACGTCGATTACGACCGAAGCAGACGCGAGAACTTCGAGGACGACGACGCCTACGTGGTCGAGCCATCGACTCGTCCGGGACCGGACTCGGACCTGCTTTCGATGGTCGCGGCCATCCCCGCGTTCGAGGAGAGCGCCACCATCGGCGACGTCGTACGCGAGACGAGCGAGTACGTGGACGACGTGCTGGTGGTGGACGACGGCAGTAGCGACGACACCGCAGAAGTCGCTCGGGACGCGGGGGCGATAGTCGTCGAACACGACCGGAATCAGGGTTACGGGGGCGCACTTCGCACCGCCTTTCGGTGTGCCGACCGCTGGGGTATCGAAGACATGGTTGTCCTCGACGCCGACGGCCAGCACGACCCCGCAGACGTGCCGAAACTTGTCGAAGCGCGCCGCGAGCGCGACGCCGACCTCGTGATAGGAAGTCGGTTTCTCCCCGGTAACGAAACCTCGTTGCCGGTCTACCGCAGGTTCGGACTCTCCGCCATCAACCTCCTCACCAACGCCAGTCTCGGTCTGGTCCAGTCGCCGATAAGCGACACCCAGAGCGGGTTCCGGGCCTATGGACGTCGAGCAGTCGAGTCGCTGGCAGAGGACCCCGAAATCGGGGAAGGGATGAGCGCGAGTACAGACATCCTCTATCACGCGAGCAGGGAGGGCTACGACATCGAGGAGGTCTCCACGACCATCCAGTACGACGTGGAAAACGGTAACAGTCACCATCCGGTCGCGCACGGTCTCCACCTCGTGGCGAACATCCTCCGGACGGTGGAGCGAGGGCATCCGGTCGCCATTCTCGGTGTTCCGGGGTTCCTCGGGTCAATTTCCGGCATCGGCCTCGGTTTCTGGACGCTTCACATCTACGTCCAGACGCAGGTGTTCCCCATCGGATACGCTATCCTATCGGTGTTCTTAGGATTGGCGGGTATCTTCGCGTGTTTCACCGCCATCGTCCTCCACGCGCTCACCGAAACGGTGCAGAGCTAATCGGCCCCGCGACGAGCAGAAAGACCCTCTCAGAGGGCATAGCGTTAATATAAGAGCTTGTTGTACGGTCTTGCACTCGGGGGTTTCCAATGAGTTCACTAACGACGGGTTCGGTATCGGGGAATCGAGAGCAGAGCCAAACGTCGGAACGACGGGGCGATACATGAGTGACCGGCGGATTCTCGTCGTCTCGCAGATGTTTCCGACGGAGATGGGTGGCAACGCATCCAGAACCGGAGAGATTGCACGCCGACTCGAAGACGACGGCTGGGAGGTGACTGCCGTTGCGCCCGCCAAATCCTACCCACCCGGTGAGTACGAGCGGTCGTGGTCGAGACACGAGACGGAGCGATGGGAGGACATGGCGGTCCATCGCCTGTGGACGTGGCAACCGGTGCGTCCCGATCCGGGGATACTCGTGCGACTCGCCTACTATCTCGTCTTCGCGTTTCACGCCATGGCGTGGGTGACGGTTCACGCCGACGAGTACGACGCAATCGTGACGACCGCGCCGCCGATTTTTACGGCGCTGTCGGCGCTCCCGGCCGCGGTGTTGAAGCGAAAACCGCTATTCGTGGACCAGCAGGACCTCTGGATAGAAGCGGCCGCGGGGTTGGGGTTCATCGAGAAAGACGGTCTCCTCGCGCGACTCAGCAGACTCTATCAGTCCGCGATATTCGCGGTCGCCGAGCGAATCTTCGTCACGACCGACGAGATGGACCGACGACTCAGACGGCGCTACCGCCACGTCGGACCCGACGAGACGGTGCCAGTTCCGAACGGCGTCGATACCACCGAGTTCACGCCCGCAGACGACCCGCCGGACGACACGCTGGTCTTCTGCGGGCACGTCGGCCACCCGCGAGCGATTCCGGTCTATCTCGAAGCGATGACTCGGATGGAAAACGACGTTCGCCTCAGGGTCGTCGGGGGCGGCGACCGACTCCCCGCGGTCAAACGGCGCGCAGAGGACCTCGGCATCGAACAGAACGTGACGTTCCACGGGACCGTAGACGGCGACCGAGTGCCGGAACTGGTCGCCGACTCCACCGTCGGCATTGCGCCGATACGGATGGACGAGAGCCTCGAATATTCGGTCCCCATCAAGGTCTACGAGTACATGTCCTGCGGCCTCCCGGTCGTCGCCACCGACATCGGTGCCGTGACCGAGTTCATGGACGAGAGCAGCGGTGGCGTGGCCGTCGAGAACGACCCCGATGCCGTCGCCGACGCCCTCGACGCACTCTTGGACGACCGACGCAAACGTCGGCGATTCGGACAGCGAGGACGGGCATTCGTCAAGGACCGGTACGACTGGACTGCAATCGGCAAGCACCTGAGCGACACGATACGCCGGGTTGCGACCGACGAGACCGAGGAGGTCGAACCGATTGCAGTCGCGGAGGGTAGATGAGTCGCCGGCGACTCCAGCGGGAGATAGCGACCGGCGAGGCCGACTATCGACTCGTCTCGTGTGCGGCCCAGCACCCCTCTAGGGTCTTTCCCTATCAGGCAGTCTTCAATCACCGGTCCCACGAGGCGCTCAGTCAGTTGGGCGTGGACATCGACGTGGTTTCGCCGACGCCGTTCGCGCCGCCCGTCGGACCCTACTCGGAGTACAGCGACATCCCGAAAGTCGAGCGGATAGGGTCGTATCGCGTCCACAGTCCGCGGTTCCTCTACGCGCTCCCGAAGCGGTACTTCTACCACGTCTCGGGCAACTCGCTGGCCAAGCGCACGACTGCGTACCTCGAACGGAACTTCGACGTGCCGGACGTGCTACAGGCGTGTTCCATCTACCTCGACGGGTACGGCCTCGTGCCCTACGCCCAGCGCCACGACGTGCCGCTGTTCGTCGTGGCCCACGGCGACGTGTTGCTCTACGCCGACCAGTTGTCGGGGCGCGTCCGGCGGAAGGTCCACGAGACGCTTGACGCCTGTGAGGGCGTCCTCTGCGTAAGCGAGGACTTCGCCGAGCGTGCCGAGCGACTCACCGACCCCGAGAAGGTGTCGGTCGTCCCTATCGGTGCGAACCCCGACCGATTCCCGGTCGAGCGCCGGGACGAGATTCGCGCCGCATTCGGCGTCGCGCCAGACGAACCGGTCGTCCTGTTCTGCGGGACCTTCGACGAGCGGAAGGGCGTGCCGGAACTCGCCGAGGCCATCCGCGGACTCGACGACGCCGACGCCCGGTTCGTCGGCGTCGGCCACTCGGGCGACCACCAATCGACGCTGGCGGACGCGCTCCGCGAATCGGACCTCCCGTGGAAGCTTCGCCGAGGAGTCCCCGACGACGAGCTTCGAAAGTGGTTCGCGGCCGCCGACCTCCTCGTCCTCCCAAGCCACGCCGAGGGGCGGCCGACCGTCATCTACGAGGCGATGGCGAGCGAGACGGCGGTGCTGGGTGGGGACGCCGGCGGCATCCCCGAGCAAGTGGTGGACGGCGAGACGGGGGTCCTCGTGCCGCCGGGCGACCCCGCGGCGCTCAGAGACGCGCTCGCCGACTTGCTGGCCGACCACGAACGCCTCCGGGAGATGGGTCGGCGAGGCTACGAACGCCTCGTCGAACAGGGGTGGACGTGGGAGCGCCACGCCGAGCGTGTCACGTCCATCCACAGCGAAGCACTCGACCATCACGAGTAACGGTCGGGAGCGTGCGACCTGATTGCGAGCGGTCGGCCACGGGAGGAAGTCGAGATATAACTAAAGAAAATATTTATAGGTGTAAAAGAAATAAAAGTATTTTTATAAGACATAAATAGAATTGTGGGCGCTCATGTGGATTTCGCTCGGGTGGTCTCGGAACCGACGAGTTCCCGATACGTTTCGAGCAAGTCGTCGGCGATGTCGTCCCAGTTCATCTCCCGGCGGGCGAACGCCTGCCCCTGTCTGCCGAGTCGTTCGGCGAGGCCACGGTCCGCGAGGAGGTCCCGACACCGGTCGGCGAGCGGTTCTGGTGATTCGGGCGGGACAAGATAGCCCGTCTCACCGTCGCTGACGACTTCCGGAAGCCCACCGACGTCGGTGACGACGACCGGTTTCTCGAACGAGTAGGCGATGGGCACGACGCCGGACTGGGTGGCGTCCCGGTAGGGAAGGACTACCGCACGGCATCGCCGGAACAACTCCGCGACGTCCTCGTTTGGCACGTAGCCGTGTCGGAGCGTGACGTTCGGGCGGTCGGCGACGCGCTCGGGGTCGAACTCGCCGCCGCCAGCGATGGTCAGTTCGTACTCGTTGGTGCCGTCTAACAGTCGTTCGGCGTCGAGGAGGGTGTCGAGGCCTTTGTAGGGTTTGAGACGGCCGAAGTAGAGCAGTTCCGGGTCGTAGCTGACAGGCCCGTCCGCGTACCGCCGGAAGAACGAGTAGTCTCCGTGTGGGATGGTGACGCATTTGTGGGCCTGTCCGTACTTCTCGGCGAACGATGCGGCGTTATGTTCGCCGTGGACCACCACCCGGTCGGCCGCCGAGACGGTCAGGCGCTTGAGGAGTTCCCAGTTCGGGTTGTACTCCCCGGAGTGGGCGTACACGTCGTGGAGCGTGTAGACGAACGGTTTCCGAGCCAGAAACGGCAGGAGGGCGTAGGTGTAGCTGTAGGCCGTCGTGAGATGAATCACGTCGAACTCGTCGGCGAGCGACCGATAGAGTCGTGCGAGCGAGCGCACCGCTCCCGGTCCGAGGTCCGACGGCGAAGCGGGAAAGGCTATCTCCTCGACGGCCACCGACTCGTCGAACAGCGACGTGTCCGCGCCGGCACCGACGATTTGGGTCACGTCGGTCTCGTCGCTCGCCAGCGCGTTCGCCATCTGCGAGGCGTAGTGGAGCATTCCCCCCTGATTGTCGTAGGTGACGATAGCGATGTCCATTGGACTGCTACCCTTACCGACGTTATCGAACACTTGAAGATAGTGGGCGGGGCAAACCATGAAGTAGCAGACCGAATTACAGCGGCTATGGAGACCGACGAGCCGGTTTCAGTGGTTATACCCTACGACCCGAACCACACGCCCGACGAGATGCTGGCGGCGGCAAAACGGTCGGTGGACGCCCAATCCGTCCCCACCGAGACAATCGTGGTCGAGGACAGCGAGCGCGGTCCCGCCGGAGCGCGAAACGTCGGCATCGAACGTGCCGAGACCCGATTTGTCGCCTTCCTCGACGCCGACGACCGGTGGTATCCCAACAAACTGGAGCGCCAACTGAGGCGACTCGAAGTCACCGGGACGGGCCTCTGCGTCGAGGGGCAGGTGTCGTCCGTGGACGATTTCGTCTTCGAGATACTGGTCGGGGACCTCAACGAGGTCACGTCGTCGGTGGTCGTCGATACGCGACTGGTCGATACCCGGTTCGAGGAGACGCTTCGGTCGTGGGAGGACCTGCTGTTCGTACTCGAAGCCGCCTCTGTGGCCGGCGTCTGTACCTGTCCCAACCTGTTCGAGAAACGCGACCACTCGACAAGTCTCACCGCAATCGGCCTGCCGACCGACGAACTCCGCGAGCAAGGCAAGCGATACGCCGCGCTGGCCGACGAGCGCGTCCCCGAGGCCCGGCCATACGTGCCCTCGTTCTACAACCAGCTATTCACGGACCTCGGCGTCAGAGAACACGAGGAGCGCAACTACGACCGAGCGGTCACGTACTTCGACAGGGCACTCCGGATACAGCCACACCCCTCGGCGTTCGTCCTCCTCGTGCGGAGTTTCGTCTACTCGCTGGCGTTCGGTTGAAACGCGGTTCGGTTCGCTCCCTCGAACAGGCGGTAGGGTCGCTGGCTGTTCAGTATCTCGAACCCGCCCGTCGCGTACACCTTGTCGTATCGGGCGGTCGACTCGGCGTAGCGCCTTTCAGAGACGAGGAAGTAGCCGAAACTCCCCTGCGTGAATCCCTCGCCCGTGGGCACCTGATTGTGTCGCCATCCCGACCGGGTCACGACGAGGCCCGGCGAGGCCCGGAGTCGGGTCGCCGTCGGTTCGAGACCGCTCAGTCCCGAGAGACCCTGCAACTGGAGCGCCAGACGAGTCGTCTTGTCCGTCGAAACCGCGCCGGACCGATGCGCCCGAAGGAACTCAGCGGTTTGCTTGAGCATCCGAAACTCCGACTCCTCGAAGGAAGTCTTGGCGGTCGGGTTGTTGACGGCGTTGAGTTCGGGCACGTCGTCGCCCGTCGCCGCGGTGAACGCGCCTGCCGTGCCGATGGCCGCGACAAGCACCAACAGCGCGAGTGCGAGGCGACCACCGCCCCCGAATCCCGACGTTCCGGACCCGGCGGTCCGAGTGACCGAGACGGTCCGGGCGATGCCGAGACCGATAGCGAAGATGACGACGAGCGTGACGGTGAATTCGAGGCGATACAGTCCGAGAAACCCGACCGGAAGCGGCAGGAGCAACACGCCGAGCGACGTTCCGGCGAGGACGAGCGGCGTCTCGCGGCCGGGGTTCCGAATCGTGGCGTAGCCACCGACGAGCAACAGTGCGGTGAAGGCGGTGAAGTAAATCGCGCCCGGCGTCTGGAACCACGCTATCGCCTGTCCAACGTCGTCTACCGGGAGCGTGATGCCGTAGGCGTAGGTGCTGGTGCCACCCTCGGAAGCGTAGAGGAGGACCGCGACGATGGCGTAGGTGACGGTTCTGAGGAAGGTACTCGCCGAGTACATCCAGTACGAAAAGAGCGCGACTAGCCACAGCACCACCGGGAAGGCCCACGAGTAGCGGACTCGCTTCGAAACTGGTCCCTTCGCCGGTCGTTCGAGCGCCGCCTTCGCCACGCCGAAGGCGAGGACCGTCCCGAAGGGAATCAACGCGAGGAAGAACATCAGGTGGTGGGTGAGCGGTATCACGGCGACCACGGCCACGACGACGACCGAGAGTCGTCGGGAGAGCGTGCGGTCCGTGGTATCCAGCAGTCGGACGGTGAGAGACAGGCCGACGAGGAGAAGCGCGAATCCGAACGCCCGCGGCGTGAAGTAGAACGCGGAGTAGGAGGGAAGGTCAACCGCGGTGAACGCCATCGCCGTGCCGAATCCGACGAGATTGCTCCTCGCCACGCGCTCGCCGACGAGGAAAGCGGCCGCTACCAGCGCGGTGAACAGCGAGATACCCGTGAAGACGAGCGCCTCGTAGGTCGGCAGTCCGGTCGCGGCCCGGACGGTAGCGACGACGAGGTGGTAGTTCGGATGAATCGAGTAGTAGATGGGGATGTCGGCGAACGACCCGCCGGAGACGAGCGCCCGGACCGCCCGAAGGTGGAAGAAAACGTCCGACGCGCCGAAGTACATCCCGGTCGAGAGGTACTTGGCCAGCAGTGGGACGGCGAAAAGCATGGCGAGTTGATAGCACGTGGTCGTGACCGGCGGACGCCGGCAGAGTTGGACGGCCACCAGCAGGTACCCCACCGGCAGGAAGACCAGAAGCGCGACGACGCGCTCGCCGGTCAGCGCGACGGTGCCAATCGCCAGTGACGCGAGTATCGTGAGGACCTTCGCGTAGGTGACGCCCGAGACGCGAGACGACTCGTCGCTGACGAGTCGTCGCTCCGTGACGCTCGTGACGACCCACGCGAGCATCGCCCCGACCACGCCGTACCCGGCGCGCACGACAGTCGAGGGCGGAACGAACGCCGAGAGCGTGAGCAAGACGGCGACGGCCGAAAAGAAACCGACCGCCGGGAGCCACTCGGCGAGTCGGTCGAAGTTCACCGCCGTTGCCTCCGCAGAGATTTCGATTGCTCGGCGTCGTCCTCCGAGACGAACACGTGGTCGGTGTAGCGTGCGAGCATCACGCCGTCCTCGAACTCGCCGGGCGTGGCGACCGATTCGCCGAGTGCGTCGCGGACGAGTAAGTCGAGTTCGTTCACGCCCGCCGCGACGGTCAGGCAGGCCGTCGAGGAGAACCGGGGATTGATTTCGATGGTCCGAGGCCGACCCTCGGCGTCGAGAATCTGCTGGACGTTGACGGGGCCGCCGGGCGAGAGGGCATCGTGGACGCGCCGGCACGACGAGATGACCCGTGGTTCGAACCGGCTTACTCCGCGGACGGTACATCCATCCTTCTCGATGGCTTCCTTGGGAACGACGCTCAGGAGTCGGTCGTCGCGGGTTGCCACGACGCTGGTGGTGTACTCGGTGCCGTCGAGGCGGTGCTGGACCACGAGTTCGTCGGTCAGGCGGTCGCTGGCCGTGAGGTAGTCGTCCAACTCGCTCGCGGAATCGACGCGCTCGACGCCGCGACTCCCGCGCCCTCGGCGGGGTTTGACCACGGCAGGAAACGGCGCGGACGAGAGGCCATCGAGTTCCGAAACGAGTTCCGTCTCGGGGGTCGCCAGCCCTTGGTCGGCCAGCCACTCCGCGAGGACGTACTTGTCAAGCGACCGGTCGATAGTCCGCTGGTCGGGAGCGACGACCGGCACGCCGTCGAGTTTCTGGCGGAGTCGGGCGAGTTCGGCTAGCTCCTCGTCCACGAGTACGATAACCGCGTCGGCGTCGAATCCAGCGACGGCTTCGGCCATCGCGTCGGGCCAGTCGGCGTCCTCGGCGGCCGGAACGGTCGTCCAGCGGTCCACCAGATACCGGCCGTCGGCGTCGGGGTCCATATCGACGCCGACCACCTCGTGGTCGCTGTGTCGCTGTAGCGACTGGACCGTCGCTGTTCCCCCGACGCCACCGACCCCCGTTACGAGTACCGTCGCCATTTGACAGCAGTTGTACGCCAGTTCGGTTGTTATAGCTTAGCTCCTGATTCTGGCCGTGGTCGGGTGAAATCAACTGCCGGAACGGTGGGCGGTCGGCGGCGACGAGCGAGGACCGACTTGGCTTCGCTGACACGACGGGGATGGGGTGTCCTCGCGGTGAAAGCAACTCACGTATTTATTTACCAATTAATATTAATGCTCATAGAGTGAGGTATAATTCTAGAATCGGGCGAACCACCGCAAATGTCCGGCCGAACGACAGAACGGTCGCCACACGACTGTACTCGTCGCTTTCCGACGAGACCCCGCTTTCCGACGGTATCAGCGAGTCCCGAATCGGCGAAACACCTGTACTCTTGCCGGTCGAACCACGGAGGTATGCTTCGCGCAGTGGGATTCGATTTGGACGGGACGCTGTTCGACGACCGCCAATACGTGGCCGCGGGCCTCGCGTCCGCCGCCGAGGCCCTCGCCGAGGCCGAACCCGTCTCGGAAGTCCACTCCGAGGAGGACCGCGCCCCCATCGAATTCGGCGACCCCGAGGAGGGAATCACCGACCCGGAAACCCTCGAAGCGGACCTCCGCGAGGCGTACTTCGGCCGAGGAGTGACCGAACGAACGTTCGACCACGTATTGGCCGAGCGCGACTTGCCGACGGCGCTGGTCCCCCGACTGGTCGAGGCCTACCACGACACCGACACCCCGCTCTACCCCTATCCCGACGCCCGCGAGACGCTGGCAACGCTGGGCGACGAGTACCGACTCGGCCTGCTGACCGGCGGGACCAACGGCCGGGACAAACTCGACCGACTGGGCCTGACTGACTACTTCGACGCCGTGCTGGTCGCACCCGAACTCGACCTGACCAAGCGCGAGGCCGACCCGTTCGAGCGACTCCTCGACCTCCTCGACGCCGACCCGTCCGAAGCGGCGTTCGTCGGCGACCGGCCCGAAATCGACTTCGCGCACCCCAACGACTTCGGGATGACGACGATTCGCGTCGAGCGCGGCCCGCATGCCGACGCCGAACCGACAGACCGGACGACGCCGGACGAGACTGTCGGGCGACTCGCCGACCTGCCGGCGTTGCTCGCCGACCTCGATTGACGCTCGTGACGGCCACTCAGTCGGCTTGCACCGCCATCCCGTCGGCGATGACTTTGTAGAGGACCGCGAACAGACCGACGAGGACGACGGCGACGCTGGCGATGAAAGCGGCCCAGACGCTTATCGTGGCGCTCGGAGATGTCGATTCGAAAAGCGACTGGCTCAGGAAGTAGCCACCGAGGAACAGTCCGCCGCCAGCCAGAAACACCGCGGCGACGTAGACCGCCACACCCATTCCGTATCTCGCCACGTCCCGCGCACTCGTGACTGCCATCGAGGCAATCTCTGGCGTCCAGTCTTATAGCTATGCGGTGCTTGAAGGCTGAACTATCGCCCGTACTTTTCATATCCCGTTCCTTCGGACACCCCATGGACCGCCGGGCGTTTTTGTTAGGAGGAGTCGCCGCTCTCTCCGGAGGAGTCACCGCACTGTCCGGGAATCGGGACGGGGGCGATTCAGGTCGCGCTGACGCCTCGCAGATAGATTTGGAAGCAGAGACGAGTCCGATTCGGGAGGGACCGAGCGTCGGACTGGAGGAGGTCGTTTCGGGGTTCCGCGAACCGGTCGCGTTCGCGGCGACGCCCGACTGGGGGTTCGTCGCCGACAAGTTCGGCACCGTGTTCCGGTACGACCGGAGCGCCGACGACCCGAAGCCAGAATCGTTTCTGGACCTGCGCGACCGGATGGCCGAACTCACCGGGTGGGAGATGGGCCTGCTGGGTCTCGAACTCCACCCCGACTTTCGGACCAACGGCCGGTTTTTCGTCCGGTACAGCGCGCCGCCGACCGACGAGGTGCCGCCGAACTACAGCCACACGTTCGTCCTCTCGGAGTTTCGGGCCGAAGGCGGAACCGCCAACCCCGACGCCGAGCGTCGCCTGCTGGAGATTCCAGAGCCGCAGAACGCCCACAATTCTGGCGAAATCACCTTCGGGCCGGACGGCTATCTCTACGTCGGTGTCGGCGACGGCGGCGGCGTCGGTGACAGCGATGCGGGTCACGCGGACGACTGGTATCCCGTGAACCGGGGCGGGAACGGACAGGACATCGAGCAGAACTTGCTGGGGAGCATCCTGCGCATCGACGTGGACGACCAAGCCGAGGACAAGCCCTACGCGGTGCCCGACGACAACCCGCTGGTGGGGACAGACGGCCGCGACGAGCAGTGGGCGTGGGGCTTTCGCAACCCCTTCCGGTTCGGGTTCAGCGAGGGTGACCTCTACGTCGGCGACGTGGGCCAAGAGAACTTCGAGGAGGTGAGCCTCGTCCGGAAGGGCGGTAACTACGGGTGGAACGTCAAGGAGGGAACGAGCTGTTACAGCCGCGTCGTGCCCGACAAGATGCCCGAACCGGTTTCGTTCGTCGAGTTGCTGTTTCCCGGCCCGCTTCCCATCTGCCCGGAGGGGTCCGTGCGGGGCAACCCGCTTGTGGACCCAATCGTCTCGTACCCGCAGGAGCGAAACGGCGACCAGTTCGGAACCTCGGTCATCGGTGGCTACGTCTGCCAGAATCCGGACATCCCGGAACTCCAAGGCCAGTACCTCTTTGGCGATTTCTTCGCGCAAGGGACCGGACAGCTATTCGCCACGACGACCGCCGACTCCGGCGACGGCCTGCGCCCGGTAAAACGCCTCTCGATTGCCGGGACCCCCGACGGCGAACTCGGCGAGGCCCTGCTGTCCTACGGCCGGGACTCCTCGGGTGACCTCTACGTCCTCACGACGCTGTTCGGCGAGGGGACCGGGACAGTCTACCGCCTGACACCACCCTGACACCGCCCTGACGGTCGGGGCGAAACGGCGTGCCGTCAAGCCAGTATCTCCCGAACTCGCGTGAAGAACTCCCGCCGAAAGGGGTCGAACGTCAGGAGGAGTCCGGCGTACAGCACTGCCCCGAGCGCGACGGTCCCGGCCAGTTTCGGGAAGGTGTCGATTTTGAACTGCGTCCGGAGCGACCACAGGACGCCAGTCATGCCCAGCGACGCGAGGACGTACCGACCGATGGCCGGGTAGGGAACGTCTACCTCGGTCAGTTGGACGAGGTAGCGACCGAGGAGGACGGCGTTAATCGCGGCCGACCCGGCAGTAGCGATGGCGGCCCCGACGAAGCCAATCGCTTGGATGAGGACGACGTTCGACACGATGTTCACCGTGACGGTGACGAGAACGACGCGAGCGCCGAGGTCCGGGCGGTCGAACCCGAGCAGGAGGCGGTCGAACACCACGTCTACGGCCCGGAACAGCTTTCCGGCCAACAGCACGACCAGAACCAGCCACGCGAACTCGTAGTTCTTCCCGAACGTCAGTCCCATGATTGGCTTTGCGAGCAGGACTCCGCCGAAGAAGGCCGGAACCACGGGGAGAAGCGAGTAGGTCAGCGCCCGCGAGACCAGTGCTTTCACGTTCTCGCGTTCGCCGGTACTCACCCATTCACTGACCTGCGGGAACACCGTGGTCGCAATCGCCTTGCTGAACATGAGCGTGAACACCGTAATCCGCCACGCGATTTCGTACGCGCCGACGAATCGGTGACTCACGAACAACCCGAGGATGAGTACGTCGAACCAGTGATAGGTGTGACCGCCGATAGCCCAGACGACGTTGTACTTGCCGTAGTCGAGGAGCGACCGGAAGTGGCGTTTCTGGGGAATCGCTATCGTCGTCGAACATCGCACGACCCCGCCGAGTAACTTCACCGCGTAGCCAGCGATGAGACCGTAGACGAGACCGTAGATGCCGAATCCGCTCCGAACCAGCGCGACCCCGACGACAGCGTAGGCCATCCCTTGGCCGAAGTTGAGGATTGCGGTCTGGCCGACTCGGAGTTCGCCCCGGAGGGTGTGGACCGACAGGGACGCGAGGTCTTGGGCCAGAATCGCAATCACGAGCAGGACCACCAGTTCGGCCCCGAGATAATCGTTGATGGGTCCGGAGAAAACCGCAAGTAGCGACGCGATAACGACGAAGAACGACGCTTTGAGGGCGAGCGCCGCCCCGACCATCTGTCCGGGGTCGTCGCCTTCGCTGATGCGTTTCTCGACTGCACCGGAGAGGCCGAAGTCGGCGACGATGGCCAACGTCGCGTTCGTGGCCTCGAACAGGAAGAACGTCCCCATCACGGCCGGGGAGAGTTCCCGAGCGAAGTAGATGATGGCGAGAAACCCCAGCAGGGCGTTGCTGGTCCTCGCCACGAACAACTTTACACTCGTTCCGGTCAGGTTCATATCAGGCCAGCGGTTCGATACCAGCGACAGGTATCTGCGACTGCTCGCTTCCACGACCGCTGTTCGACCGGGGCGGTGTACGCCATCTCGTCGGGAACGGTACCGTAATCTGCACGTTCTAGAAGCGGACGACTGTCCACGGGGATGACGTTCTTCTCGTGGAGCAAGTCGAGGACGGGACCGATGCTGTACTTCGTCAGCGTTCGGGGAACGTCTACGACCCGACAGTCGCTATCGGTCGCCGCGGCAATCGTCCGGAGGAGTTCCGGGGCCTCGACGTTCGCGCCGGCGACCAACTGGTGTTGCTTCGCCGACCCGTCGAGTGCGCTCCGTATCGAATCAACGACGTCGCCGACGTGGACGATGTTGTACTCGTCGTGGGTGTAGAGCGGCGGGGCCAGAACCGCGTTCGAGACGACCGGCCGGACGTGTTCGTACCGAGTGAGTCGAAAGTCCATCGGCCCCCAGATGTACGTCGGGTAGAGGACGGTGGACGCGAAATCGGCGTCCTCGATTCGGGTCGTCGCTTCGGCCTTCGTCCGCTCGTAGGCCGAGTCGAGGTCTCCGGACAGATCCGGATGTACCGTCAGGGTACTCGTGAAGACGACACGCCCGACGCCGTGTTCGCCGGCCTTCCGTATCACGTTCTCGGTCCCCTCGACGTTCACCGCGTCCATGTCGGACGAGTCGTACACCGCGCCAGCGAGGTGGACCACCGAATCGGCCTCGGCCATCGGGTCGTCCAGCGACGCCGGGTTCGTGATGTCGCCGCGGGCGACAGCGATGTCGGAGGGCAGTCGCTCGACTGGTGACGACTGGCGGACGAGACCCGTGACCTCCTCGCCGTCGTCGGCAAGCGCGGCGCACAGATTCAGTCCGACGAAACCGGTCGCGCCTGTGACGAGGACACTCATGCTATCGCTCCTCGCCTGTAGCGTGGGCCAGTTCCGGCGCGTGTTTGGCCTCGCCGTCTGCCATCTCGTGACACGCTTCTATTATCTCTGTGATGGCGACACCCTGCTCAACCGGTGTCCTCGGTGGTCGGCCGTCCCGAACTCGGTCCACGAAATCGTGGATGCGAGTCTCATGGGCATCGTCTTCCACGGCGGGAAAGATTTCGACGAGGCGAAGGTCGAGGAGCGGCGGTCGGCCGCGGTGGAACTTGACGCGCCGACCGTTAATCTGGCCCGTAAGTTCGTCGGGGTCAACCGAGAGCCACCCCTGCGTGCCGACCAGTACCGTCCGCGAGAGAAATCCGGCGTTCGATTGGGTCCATCCGACCGAAGCGGTCATCGTTGCGCCGTCGAAGTCGAGTTGGACCGTCGCGGCGTCCGCTACGTCGTCTTGGGAGAGATAGCGCATCCGACAGTTTCGGAGTTCGGGTCGCTCGCCGAAAACCGCCGTCCCGAAGTCGATTACGTGTGGGAGCAAATCACGGACGACACCCCCGGCGTCCGGCCGGAAGTACCACTGCTTGTTCGGTGGGGGCGCGTGGTGGGTCGTGTTGGCCTCCACGAGTCGGCCGAGGAGACCCGAGTCCACCATTTTGGCGGCGCGTTGGTAGTTCGCGTAGTACCGGTGGAGATAGCCGACCTGCGTCTTCACCCCCGCTTCGTCGGCCGCCCGAGCCATCTCCCGTGCCGCTTCGGGACTCGTCGCTAGCGGCTTCTCACAGAAGACGTGACAGTCGTTCCGGACCGCGTGGAGGAAGGGACCGCGATGGGCGTTGGGCGGCGTGCAGATGCTCACCAAGTCCGGCGACTCGTTCGCCAACAACGTCTCGGCGTCCGAATACGTCGCCGGTATCCCGTGTTCGTCCGCGACGTGTTCGCGGCGCTCCTCGTCCAAGTCGGCGACTGCCGCGATTCGCGTCTCCGGATGTGCCTCGAACGCCGGGATGTGATACCCCGTTGCGACCGCTCCCCCACCGATTATCCCCACGGTTAGTCCCATCTGGAGGTCAAACGGTGCTACGAATCTTAAAACTACCCGCCCGTTCGCGCTACCGAGGACCCTCCAAAAGACCTTAGCCATCGTAACTAAATCTGGACTTCAGCGAGAGATAATTGTTTTATGTCGAGTGTAATCCGAGGATACCATCTCGAAATAGCTTTTATCGAAATAGAATCAAAGTCAGCCGGCCGCCATCGAAAGGTTCTTAATATGCAAGAGTAGCATTGAAATCGCATGGTACGCGATGGACGCCCGAAAGGAGGACGACGCCTCGAAGACGGGCAGTATATTAGGCCGGTTACCGGACGAGCGAGCTCGCAGTTCTCGACGTATTTCGCGGAATCAGTTCCTAACTACCAAGTATTCGAAGCCGGAGGAGAGTGTTAAAATGACGAAGAATCACGATTTCACGACGCCCAAGAAGGGTGTGCAGGACTGGCACGTTCCTATCAACGAGAATTTCCAGAAGCTAGATACCGACGTGGAGATTCGGGACAGCGATTCGAACCGAGGGAACTACCAACCGCGGGACGGGGCGAAGTTCCTTGCGACCGACACCGGTCGCGTCTACCTCGGAAACGGGTCGAAGTGGAATCTGCTCGGCACTATCGGGTCGGACAGCGGTGGCAGTTCCAGTGGGTCCGCCAGCGCCGAGCGACTGGCGGGCAGGGTCGTCCCGATGGCGTCCGGCCTGACCCCCGGCGACGCCATCGACCCCGGTAGCACCGATACGCCGATTCAGGACGCTATCAATCTGGTCGATAGCGCCGGGGGCGGCACAGTCCTGCTCCCACCGACCACGGTCCAGTCGCCCGGCAACATCCGGATGAAGTCGAGCGTCAACCTTCGAGGGACCAGCATCTTCTCGTCGGCCATCCACATCGGCGACAACAGCGCCGACGGTATCGTCTTCGACGCTAACGCCAACGGCGGCAACAAGGTCGAACACATGAACCTCGGCGGGTTCCGTCTCTCCGGTCCGGGTCTCTCGTCGAGGACGGGCATCGCAATCCACCACGTGCAGGGCGACACCCATCAAGTCCACATGGACCGCATCGCGTTCACCGGGTGGGCCAACTCCATCTATAAGGTCGACCGGAACAACAGCACCGGCCCCTTCGAGTGTCGCCACGACAACTTCATCGTCTACATGTGCGACGCGGGCCACCTCGGAAGCGACTCCTCGGAGGCACTCATCGACTGGCAGGCGTGGTACGGTCCCGCCAACACGTGGGGCACGATGGCCGTCTACCCGACGTCTCGATTCAGCGGGTCGAACTCCAACATCGCCTGCTTCAAGGGCGGCACCCACCACATTGACCACTTCAACATCGGCGGGTCGGCCGGCCGCGTCCTCCGCCAGACGTGGGACGCGCAGGTCAACTGCGACTACATCAACTACGAGGCCATCGAACAGGTTTCGGCCCCCAGCCACATCGTCCTCGCCGAAGGCGACCAAGCCTGTATCGTGGACAAGGTTCGCGTCAAGAACGCCGCGACCGAGTACGTCTACGAGGTCGGCTACGAGAGCATGCAGGGCACCCCGCCGTGCCGCAAGCGCATCGGCATCGCCGACAACCGCGGTGAGATTCGGGCCAACGTTCTCAACCTGACCGCACCCGCCGACTCGTCCCGACCATCATTCTACTACGGGTCACCGGACAACGTAGACGTGAACCACTCCAAGCGTTCCACGGGCGGACTGCGGGCGCTGGGCGACGCCGGTACTCCGATGGGATAGTTCGACTCCCGAACTCCACCGAACAGTCGTTTTCTTTTTCGAAACGGTCTCACTCTCGATATATCACGTCGATTTCCTCGGCCACCGCGTCCCACATGAAACCGTGCAGAACCTCGTCGCGGGCGTTCCGGGCGATTTCCCGCCGGAGGTCGTCCCGAATGAGGAGCCTGTCGATGTACGACTCGAAGTCCGCGACCGAACCCGGAGACGCTACGAGCGCGTTCTCGCCGTGGACGAGCGGCTGGCCGCTCTGATGGCCCGTCGTCCCGATGATGGCCCGGCCGCAACTCATGGCCTCCAGCGTGACCATCGAACACCCCTCCTCGTAGGACGGAAAGGCACAGACGTCGGCCGCGTTGTAGTACAGCGGGAGTCGCTCGCGCTCGACCCGGCCGACCCACTCGATGGCGTCCTCGATGCCGTGGTCCGCGGCGATGGCAGTCAATCGTTCGTACTCGTCGGAGTCTTTGCCGCCGTAGACGAGAGAGAGTCGCGCGTTGGGATGGGCGTCACGTACCGCCGCGAAACTCTTTAGCAGGGTCCGAACGCCCTTCACACGTTCCAGACGGCCGACGAACAGCACCATCTTTTCGTCCTGCGGGAGACCAAGCGCCCGCCGGGCCACGCTCTGTTCCATCGGCGTGAATAGTCTGCTGTCCACGCCGTTCGGGACGTAGGAGACTTTCTCGTCCGACATCCCGTATCGAGTCAACTTCTCTAGCTCGTCGCTGTTGACCGAGATAACGTGGTCGGCGATTCGGAGGACCGACCGGGACAGGAATCGATACCAGAGTCGCGTCCGGAGTTCCGACGTGTCGTAGCCGATGGAGTGGTTGTGGAACACGACCTTTTTGTCCGTGACCAACGAGGGCAACAGGGTCAGTACGTTGAGTTGATGGTAGCCGTGGATGTGAAGCACGTCGGCGTCGTGATTGCGGAGGTATCGAACCGACTCGACCGAGATTTCCTTGCCGAACTCGTTCCCGCCGTCCACGACGAGCGGCGTGATTCGGTAGCCGTCCCCCGTCGGCGGGTCCTCCAGTCGGGAGAAGTAGGCTAACTCCACCTCGTGGCCTCGCTCCGCGAGAGATGTGCAGTACCGGTCGTAGTACTCCGCCGTCTCGAAGAAGGTCGCTTCTGACTCGTATCCGGCGACTCGTGGCGTGTGTGGTAGCAGATGCAGTACGTTCATACCCTTCTCCGATACGAATCGGACGCCGGAGGACTCCCCGCCGAGTCCGGATTCCTATCCAGCAGTTGGTCGATTGCAACGTCAATAAAGCTACGGGCGAGTTCGTGTTTCGAGAGAACAATTCGCCAGTCGATTGTAGCTGGGGCTCGTTCGCGGACCAGCGCGGCTATCGGTTTTTCTCGGGTATCGGCCGGTCGGTGAGAATAGCCGACAGGTTGAAGCGATGAAACGCCGAACTGTCCCCGATGGAGACATCCGTCAAAAGACCGCCGATAACCCCGTATTTCGAAGGGAAAGGCCCGCCAGTTATTTTCTGGCGTAACCGACTCGGTTCGATGCTCAAACGACGCCGAACGAGCGGAGGCCGCCGATGACGCCGAAACTGAGCAAGCGCGAGTATCTCGCTGGAGTACTGGCACTCGTACAAGGGAGTCCGCACCCGCTCGACAGCGAGGCCGACTCGCGGAGCGATTCGACCGGGAGTATCGGCGAGATATACGCCGAACCGGACGCACAGCGACTCCGGGAGAAGCATCCTCGGCCGGGCGACTTCGACGTCGGTCTGACCGACCGCGACGGTATCTTGCTAGGTGCGAACGGCGAGTGGACCGGCGTCAGCGACGGCGACGTGAAATCACTCACCGAGAGCGACGTCGTGAATTCGGCCCTCCACGCGCCGTACACGGCCCAGAGCGACAACCTCGTCGTACCCGTCGCGTCTGGCCTCTCCCCGTCGGACGCCATCGACCCGACCAAATCGAAGCGTCCGGTCCAGCAGGCGATGAACATGGTACACGAGCAGGGCGGTGGCCGCGTCATGCTCCCGCCGACCAAAATACGCGAGAAGGGACCGATTTACGCGAAGTCAGGGTGCGGAATCATCGGACTGGGTGCGGAAACGTCCAAAATCAGAATCACGAACACCGAAACCGACGGCGTGGTCTTCGACGCCGAGCGGAACGGCAGTGACCACGTTCGGCAGTTCGAGATGGACGGATTCGCACTCAACGGTCCCGCCGGCAAGAAGAGTACCGGCGTCGCAATCCACCACGTGAACGGCGATACCGAGCGACTCACCGTCGGCCACCTCGTCCTCTGGGGGTGGAACAACTCGGTGTACCGCGTCGAGCGCAACGTCGGGCCGTTCGAAACCTTCCACCAGATGCTCACCGTCTACGGAAGCGACGCCGGGAACCACGGTGCGCTGTTCGAGTTCAACTCCTATTACGGTCCGGCCCAGTACTTCGCAACCATCGCGGCCTATCCCAAGGCGAGTACCAGCGGCCGAAACTCGACGGTTATCCGAACGCGGGGCGGGACGCAGGTGTTCGAGAACCTGAACCTCGGCGGGTCAAGCGGGCAGATTCTCCGGCAGGAGCGCGACGGCAAACCCATCATCAACACCTGCAACTGGGAACCGACCAGACTGGTCGCCACGCCGCCGGCCCTCATGCGACTCGAAGGGGAGATGCCGGTCTCGATTGGACAGGTCCGGCAAGTCGATACCGAAACCTCGTTCAACACGCCGGAGTACGTCTACGAAGTCGCCTACGACGTCTGGAACGGCCACAGACCGGGCAGAAAGATGATGGGACCGTACCTCGGCCAAGAACCGCCGAACGAGAACATCGTCAAACTGACGAGTCCGAATCAACCGCTGAAACCCTCCTTCTACTGGGGACCAGCCAAGGACATCGACGTGGTGCATTCAGGGACGAACACCAGCGGTCTCCGGGCGCTCGGAAGCGCCGGAACCGGAGTCGGATAGTTCGACCGACGAGGCCACCAACGCTTTCCCCTCGCGCGACCAATCTGGCCCCATGGAACTCGGACCCGACGAAGAAGGACAACCCATCGAGGTATCGGTCGAGGACGAACCGCCGGGGATGGAGCGCGTGCGAGTCGTCGCCGACCTCCTCGACGAGGCGATAGAGATTCCGGGCATCAACTACAAAATCGGGCTGGACCCAATCCTCGGTATTCTGCCCGTGGGCGGTGACGCCGTTTCGGCGGCCATCTCGCTCTACATCGTCGCCGAGGGGGCACGGATGGGGGCCTCTCGGGACACCGTGCTGAAGATGCTGTTCAACATCGGCGTGGACACGGTTATCGGTTCGATTCCGGTCCTCGGGACCCTCATCGACGCGGTTTGGAAGGCCAACGAGCGCAACGTCGCCCTGCTGGAAGACGAGTTCAGCGACTCGGTATAGGGACCGAAGCGGTGCGCTAAGTACCCCAAACATAGATATTCATTTTTCTAAGAAATAATTTTATGTCCCTAAAACAATAGAATGTTTCTATAGAACCGCACGTAGCCGACACCGAACGCTGGCACCGACGCTCGACCGTGACCGTGACTCCGACCGCCGTCCAGCGGCGCGAGTTTTCCGCCGCCTAAGCCTGTTATTCTACCAATAACAAAACTCGAACGCACCGATTCGAGGAGCCGTCAGCTATGGATTTCCCCGCTTCGAAGGTAGACTTCTCCGTCAGCGCCCGGCGGCGAAGACTGCTCCGCGTCGGGACGGCCGCAGTCGCCTCGGGCCTCTGGTCTTCCCTCCGCGAATCGCCACTCGGGTCGGCCGCCGCGGACGACGACTCGACCGCTGGAACCGACTCCTCGTCGGCAGACTGGCCGCTACCGGGCCTCGACGCCCGGAACACCAACTATCAGGCCGGGTCTGCCGGACCGAGCGACCGCCTCCGAATCGACTGGCGGTCCGAGGACGACGATTTCAGCGCGGGGGTGTCGATGGCGGGCGGCGTCGTCTACGCGAGCGGCACGAACTCGCCGGGCGACCAGAACGGCCAAGCCCTGCGAGCAATCGACGTGTCCGCGAACGAACGTCGGTGGGAGACGGCGATTCCGGAGTACCGCCTCTGGCAACCGGCCGTGGAGGACGGCATCGTCGTCGTCGGGAACCACTACGGCAAGTTGTACGGCGTCGATGCGGCCACGGGGCGAATCGAGTGGCGCTACGGTCCGGGAAAGCGGGGGTTCCACCCGGTCGCGCTGGTCGATGGCGTCGTCTACGGCACCCACACCTCCCGCGACGGAGAGGGGATTTTCGCGGTCGATGCCCAAACCGGAACCGAGCGGTGGTGGCGCGAGTTCGCCCCCATCGTGTCGTCCTGCGCCGTCGCCGACGGCGTGGTCTACGCCGGCGGCTATCGAGTGGACGCCGAGGAGTCCACGGCAGACGACGAGTCCTCGGCCGGCGTGGTCGCGTTCGACGCGAGCGACGGGCGTCGTCGCTGGTCGTACACTCCGGCGGACCGCCGCCTCGCAGTGACAACCGGGTCGCCGACGGTCACCGACGGGCGGGTACACTTCGGAGCGATAACTGCGGACCCGAAGCGATGGCTCGTCGGGGCTATCGACGCCGAGACCGGGCGAGGACGGTGGCAGAGGGTCTTCGACCACGAGGTCGATGGCAGACTCGCGGTCGCCGACGGGACGCTGTACGCGCCGGTCGAAGGCGGGATACGCGCCTTCGACGCCGAGACGGGGGCCGACGAGTGGTCCCACCGGCGTCCGAACTACCGGTATCCGGGGTTCGCTCGACAGTCGGCCAGTTCGCCCGCCGTGACCGACGAGGCGGTCTACTTCACCGCCGGGGATAGGGCCGTCCACGTCCTCGACCCGGAGACGGGAACCCACCGCTGTCAGTACAACTTCGGCCAGCGAGGACGCCCCAGAAACTGCGTCGTCGCGGACGGAACGCTCTACCTCTGGGTCGAGGGGCGACTCTACGCTCTGGGCGATGGCGGTCAGAACAGTCGAGACGGTCAGAACAGTCGAGACGGTCAGAGCAGTCGGGGCGGCCAGAGCAGTCGGGGAGGGGTGACCGCCGGATTCCGGATGCGCCGGATGGACCGGCGCGACGACGGTCCGCCCCACACCTTCCGGGTCGGCAGAGAAATCGGGTTCTTCGCGGAGCGGTCGGTCGGCCCCGTCGGCGAGTACGAGTGGGACCTGACCGGCGACGGCACCACCGACGCGACAGGAATGGGCGCGACGGCGGCCTACGAGACGCCCGGCGAGAAGTCGGTCACGCTCCGGGTTCACAGCGACGGCGGTCGGACCGACACCCGGACGAAATCGTTCACGGTGACGCGATAACCGCGGGGGTCGCTACGCCCCGTTCTCCTCGCGCACCCAGCAGTAGCCGTACCGCCCTAACTCGAACCGCCAGCTATCGTCGTCGGTCTCCTCGAACGTCGCGTCCCCGAACAGTCGCACCGGGTCGTCCAGTTCGAGGGTGGCCTCGGCGGGGTCGTCGCCGAGGTTGTGGACCGCGACGACAGTCCCGTGGTCGCTCGCCATCCGGTGGGCGAAGACCGCATGGTCGTCAACATCGAGGACCTCGCAGTCGCCGTGGCCGATTTCGGGACACTCGCCCCGGAGGCGGTTCAACCGCGAGAACCACTGGAGGAGCGAGTCGGGGTCGCCGCGCTGGTCGGCGACGTTGACCGACTCGTAACCGTACTCGCCACCGGAGACCATCGGGCGCACCAAGTCCTCGGGGTCGGCCGTCGAGAACCCGCCGTTCTTCTCGTCGGACCACTGCATCGGCGTCCGGACCGCCTCTCTGCCGGGTAACTCGAGGTCGTCGCCCATCCCGATTTCGTCGCCGTAGACGAACAGGGGCGTGCCGGGGAGCGAAAACAGCAGGCTGTAAGCCATCCGGATGCGGTCGGAGTCGCCTCCCAGCATCGGTGGGAGTCGGCGGCGGATGCCCCGGCCGTAGATTCGCATGGTCTCGTCTGGCGCGAACCGCTCGAAGACGTTCTGCTGGTCGTCTTGCGGGAGTCGGCCCACGTTGAGTTCGTCGTAGTTCCGGAGGAAGTTGGCCCACTGGCCGCCCTCGGGAATCTCGGGCAGGATGTCCAGCACCTCCCGGATGGGGTCGGCGTCCTCCTCGGCGAGGCCCAACACGAGGTAGGCGTCCAGCAGGAAGTTCAAGAGGACGTTCATCTCGTCGCCCTCGCGGGCGGATACCTCCGTCCCGTCGGCATCCCTTCCGCCGACGCTTCCCCCGAAGTAGTCGCCGAGGCGTTCGGG
This sequence comes from Halorussus lipolyticus, assembly GCF_029338375.1. Lineage (NCBI taxonomy): Archaea > Methanobacteriati > Methanobacteriota > Halobacteria > Halobacteriales > Haladaptataceae > Halorussus > Halorussus lipolyticus. Next base: position 179,492 of record NZ_CP119805.1, read on the forward strand.
CGCGTCGTCGGCCTCGGCGAACAGGATGGCGTCGTCTCCCCGGCGCTCGACGAAGTGGCGCATGTCCCGGAGGACGCCGTGAGGGTCGTCGAGTTTCGTGGACTCTAGTCCGCCCTTGTGATCTATCATCAGGGTCGCGGCGTCCACCCGGAAGCCCGAGACGCCGAGTTCGAGCCAGAAGCCCATGATTTTGCGAATCTCCTCGCGGACCGCCGGGTTGGCCAGATTCAGGTCGGGTTGGTAGTGGTAAAACCGGTGGTAGTAGAACGCCTCGGCTTTCTCGTCGTAACTCCACACCGTGTCCTCCTCGCCGGGGAACACCGGGCCGCGGGACGGGTCTGGCTCCTCGGGCAGGTCCTCGCGCCAGACGTAGTAGTCGCGGTAGGGCGATTCCGGGTCGCTTCTGGCGGACTGAAACCACGGATGCTGGTCGGAGGTGTGGTTTGCCACGAGGTCGATAATGACCCGAATACCGCGCCGGTCGGCCTCGCGGACGAACTCCACGAAGTCGCCCAGCGTTCCGTGGCGGTCGTCAACCCCGTAATAATCGGTCACGTCGTAGCCGTTGTCCCGGTTAGGCGACGGGTAGAACGGGAGGAGCCAGATGCAGTCGATACCTAAACTTTCGAGGTAGTCGAGTCGTCCACTCAACCCCTCGAAATCGCCCACGCCGTCGCCGTTCGCGTCGGCGAAGGCCTCTACGTCGATGGCGTAAAACGTCGCGTTTTCGTACCAGCGGTCTTTCGTTCCCATTTCACACCCCTCTGGTCACTCGTGGGTACGTAGCGGGAAAACTGACACGGCGAAACGGTCCAGTGAAGGGACGTTGCCGGTCGAACGCGAGTTCAAGTCGGCAGACGTGAAATCAGCCACACGAGACAGAGAGAGAACGCTATCGGGGGCTGACAACCGGACGCAATGAAATTCTCCGCTACTAGTATCGAATGGCGATTATCGAGGAGATAATTTTACCGGGAAGTGAGAAAGACTTCCGAAGAACATCGCAATCGTTCCGTGAGATGGTGGGACGTTCAGGACGGTCTACCTTTTTAAAGAACCCGTCTATCGAAAGCCCGGATATGAGTTTCGAGCCGAAGCGCGAAATCGTCGAGGCCGACCCGGTGACCGGAACGTACCGTGCGACCTACGGCTACCCGTCGGAACCACCGAGCGTGGCCGTGCCGCTCGCGCTCGTGGAGGTCATCGGCGGCGTCGTGACCGACCTCGACCCGCTGTACGAGGCCGCGAGCATCGACCCGGACGCGCTGGACGAGTTGTTCCGACCGATGACGGAGAAAGCCGAGGAGTGCTGTGTGACCTTCGACTATCACGACCACGAGGTCACGGTCAAGAGCCACGGACGCATCGTCATTCGGGAGTCGGTGCGGTGAGCGACTTCGGCGTCGGAACCGCGGCGTCGAGAGGCCCGCCGGGCGACGACGGCAGGAGAGTGGAGAATCGGAACGGCGCAGTCGGGAGACGCTACGTGTCGGTTTCCTCGGCGTAGTCGATACAGCGCGCGCAGGGTTCGAGACCCTGTTGCTCGGCCTCGGCCTTCGGCAGTATTTCGTGGGCTTGGCCCGCGAACAGCGTATCTTTCTGAACGGTACCGCAGACGCTCGCGGTCGCATCCTCGTTCAACAGGTGGTAGTATCCCCCGTCGCCGGACGCGGCCTCTAAGGCGGTTATCACGTCCATGGTGATGCCCCAGCAAAAATATGTAATGAACGTACATTGCTATTCGGGATGTTGTAAGCGACCGGAACAATGCTGGCAGAGAATAGGACGACCCCACAATTATTTTTGTACTTTTAGGAATGAATAATCAATTTTTAAGCCAACAGTATACGTCTCAAACACTCTGGCCGTTTTGCGACGAGCATCCCTGTAGACGAACGCGAGTGTGTCTCACGGCGAGCGACAATCAACGCGAAATTCAGCGTCCGGTTGATTTAACCACGCTGTCTGCTGTACGGCCTGAAACGATAAGTGCGTTCGCGTCTTCTACACGTCCGTTCTGGTGGGGGACTTGATGGACGCGAGTACACGAACAGCGACGGAGGAATCGGGACGGAGAGAGGCAGTCGTAGAGTGTTCGAGAGTCACGCGGACCTACGAACGCGGCGGTGACGGCGGATGGCTGTCGTTCGGCGACGACGGCAGAGACGACCTGCCGACCGTCACGGCGCTCGACGAGGTGTCGCTGACCATCGAGCGCGGCGAGTTCGTCGGCCTGTCCGGCCCGAGCGGAAGCGGCAAGTCCACACTCATTCACCTGCTCGCGGGCCTCGACACGCCGACCGACGGGACGGTCACGCTCGCGGGCGAGGAGGTCTCTGGCCTCTCCAAGCAGGCACTCACCCGCCTGCGGTTGGAGCAGGTCGGCATCGTCTTCCAGCGGTTCCACCTCCTGCCGTCGCTCTCGGCGCGGGCCAACGTCGCCCTGCCGCTGGTCGAGCGCGGCATGGGCAAGCAAGAGCGCAGGGAGGAGGCAGGGGACCTCCTCGAACGAGTCGGACTCGGCGACCGACAGACTCACCGACCGGGCGAGATGTCCGGCGGCGAGCAACAGCGCGTGGCGGTCGCTCGGGCCTTGGCGGGCGACCCCCTCGTGGTGTTCGCCGACGAACCGACCGGCGAACTCGACACCGACACGGGCGCGACGATTCTGGACCTCCTCGGGGACCTCGCCGAGGACCGCGCGGTGGTGCTGGCGTCCCACGACGAGCAGGCGCTCGACCGGACCGACCGGGTTATTCGCCTGCGAGACGGGCAGGTGAAGTCGTCGTGAATGTGAGTCGGGTCCTCGTGAACGAGGAGAGTCGGGTCCCCGCCAAGGAGGGAACGCGGTGTCGAACCTGACCCGATGGCTCGGTCTCGTCGGGGTCGCACTCCGGCGAACTGCGACCAAGGCGACCCGGACCGCGCCGCGCCAGACCGCGGTGAGCGTCCTCGGAGTGGCCGTCGCCGTCGCGCTGATGCTGGTCGTGACCGCGACCGGACTCGGCCTCGTGCAGGGCACAACCGTCCGAGGAGACGCCGTGGACTACTGGGTCGTCCCCCAGTCGGGTGGCGCGTCCACCATGGTCGTCTCCACCGGGTCGGCCCAACTCGGCGACGTTCACGCCAAAAGCGCGAACCTGACCGCCGACCGGCGCATCGAGTACGCCAGCCCGGTCCAAATCGAGGTCCTGAAAGTCGGCACCGGCCAGAAAAGCGAGTACCTCCTCGGCGTCGGCGTCGTCCCGGACCCGCGACTCGACAGGGTGGCCGGGCTTCCGACAGCGCCGCTGACCGCGGGCGACCCCTATTTCGCTAACGGTAGCTACGACGGGACGTGGACCGGCGAGGCCGTCCTCTCGGAGGGCGCGGCCGAGAGTCTGGGCGTCGGACCCAACGCCACGCTCACGATGAAGGGCGCGCTTTCGGGGTCGGGGAAGGGCGACCTGCGAGTCACCGCGGTCGAACCCGCCAGCGTCGAGTCCGGCCTCTCGGGGATGCCCGTGATGGTGGTCCACCTGAGCGAACTGCAAGCCATCTCGGGGGCGCAGTCGGCCGACCAAGCCGACCAGATTCTGGTCCAGTCGAACGCCGGCGGTCTGGAGTCCGAACTCGAAAACAAATTCACCGGGGCGAGCGCGGTGACTCGCTCCGGGTTCACGGCCCAGAACTCGGTGGACTCGGACCTCCCGCTGGCGATGGGACTGGCGGCCCTCCTCATCGCCATCGTGGTCGGCGCGCTGTTCGTCGCCACCACGCAGGGGTTGCAGGTCGAAGCCGACAGCGAGCAGTTGGCCACCCTGACCGCAATCGGATTCTCCCGGCGAGCGAGAGCAGTTCTCCTCGTCGTCCAAGCCCTCGCGCTCACTCTCGTCGGCGGCGCGCTCGGCATCGTGCTGGCCTACGGCACGACGATTGTCACGAACTACGCCGCCACGCGGGCCATCGCGCCGGTTCCCATCGCCAACTTCCACCCCCTGCTGGTGGTCTACGGGTTGGGCGTCTCGGCGTTCATCGGGCTACTGGTCGTGCCCTACCTGCTGGCGATGGAGCGCCGTACCGAGGGCGTCGCGGAGGTGATTCGATGAGCAGACTTCTCCGAAGTCGCCTCATCGCGGCGGCCCGGAACCGGGCCGCCGAGGAGGTGAACCGATGAGCCGACTTCGGGTCGCGCTGTCCGTGGCGGGCGCGCAACTCCGCCACGACCGCGCCCGGACCGTCCTCGCGGTGGTCGGCATCGCGGTGGCGGTCCTCTCGACCACCCTGCTGGCCAGTCTCGGCTACGGGGTTTTCGAGACCGGCCAGCAGAAGTTCGACGCCTCGGGCCGGGACCTCTGGGTCACGGGCGGGTCGCTCTCGCAGGGTCCCGGCGGGTTCGGCACCTCTATCCTCGGCGCGCACAACGTCTCGGCCGACATCGAATCGCGCGAGGAGGTCAAAGCCGCGGTGCCACTCGCGTTCAGGGCCGTCTACGTCGGAAATGGCTCCGGCGGGATGCAGACGCTGGTCGGAGTCGGCGTCCCCGGCGGCGGCCCGTTCGTCAGCATCACGGAGGGTCCCGGCTTCGAGCAACCCGACGTTCACTACGCCAACGGCACCTACGAGGGGCCGATGACCAACACGGTCATCATCGACTCCCGGACTGCCGAGATGTACGACGTGGGCGTCGGCGACACGCTCCACGTCGGCGGGTCGGTCGAGAGCGCCAGAGAACACGAGTTCACGGTCGTCGGCATCTCCCCGACGTTCTCCAGCTTTCTGGGCGCACCGACCGTGACGACCCACCTGAGCGAACTACAGGAGGTCACGGGCACCACCGGGACCGACAAGGCCACGTTCATCACGGTGTCGCTGAACGACGGCGTGGACAAGTCCGCGATGGAGCAGGAACTACAGCGGGCCTACCCCGACTACAACGTCCGGACGAATCAGGAGCAGATGCGCTCGATTCTCCAGCACAACGCGGTCGTCATCGCGGTCGGCGGCGCGCTGGTGGTCCTCGCGGTGGTCGCGGGGTTCGCGCTCACGCTCAACGTCCTCTCCATCGTCGTCTTCCAGCAGAAGGAGGAACTCGCGGCGCTGACCGCGCTCGGGGTCTCGTCGAAGACGCTCGTCGGGATGGTGGCCGCGCAGGGGGTCTTGTTGGGCGCAGTCGGAGGACTCCTCGGCGTCGCGGTCACGCCGCCGTTCGTGGTCGGCCTGAACTGGGTCGCCGCCGAAATCGTCGGCTTCGAGGGACTGGTGCAGGCACCGGGGTCGGTCCTCGTCCTCGGCGGCGCAATCGCGCTGGTCATCGGGACGCTGGCGGCCGCAGTCGCCGGGTGGCGGACCCTCCGGACGGTCGGCATCGACGCGCTCTCTCGGTGACACTTCTCCTTCTGGTGAGACTCATTCTCCGGTGCCAATTTTCTCAGTGATGCAACTTTCCCGTTGCCTCTGCGAGAGTGAAGCGAGCGAGATAGCAATATTTAGATATGTTTAATGTGCCTCAATACAGTCTTACCAAACAAGGAGATGTCTTTATAGGAAGTTCGACGTAGCGCAGTCGTCACCGGGGCGCGTCTACTCCTGACGTGGGTGAGCGCTACTCTCGACCCGGAGAGCGACCACTGCGTCTCGCTACTGCGGACCTCCGCTCAGAGCGTAATCGTCTCGGACCGCTTGACCACCCTGTCGTCCGCGTCCGTGGCGCGGAGGGTCACGTCGAGGAGCGTCCCGACCGGGAACTGGAAAAGTTCCCACCCGGAGGCCGACGCGCCGGTCACGTCCTCGACCGAGAAGTTCACGTCGGCGGACCCGTCGCTAACGACGACCTCTACCACGTCGAGGTCCCCGTCGGCGTCGGCGACGGCCCACCGGACGGAGAACATTCGGCTATCGCCCAGTTGCTCGCTCTTGGAGACGGAGAACCGCTCGACGGTCGGCGCTGACCCCGCGGTTCTACCACCGTAAGCTACCTGTCCGTAGCCACCTTCGCCGAACCCGCTGGCGGGGTCTGCCGCCGTACCAGTTCCGGACCCGACAGCGACCGCCGCGGCGGCACTGCCCGCCATCTTCAGGTAGGACCGCCGGTCGAGTAGTGATGCCTCTTGCCGGTCTGCTTGCGTCTGCTCGCGTGCCATGCGTACTCAGAATCCTTCGACCACTGAGTATGAAGCTTTCGGTCTATATTTAAAATAGAGGAAAATTTGAACAATATCGGCTCGTGAGCCGAGAGACCCGAGGAGGACTACCCTTCCGCGGTCGTGGTGTCGTCCTCTTGGCCGTCCTCGGGCGGTGCCTCTCTGACCGTGACCGTGATGGTCTTGCCGAAGTCGCTGGTCAGCACGCCGAGGAAGGCCTCGCCCGGTTCGAGTCCGAGGTCGGTTCGGTCCACGCGGAACTGGACCTGTGCGGTCTCACTGGGGTCAACCTTCACGCGCTGAGTGGCGACGACGGTCCCGTTGAGTCGGAGTTGGACCGTATCGGTCACGACCTGTTCGCTCGGGTTGCGAACCTGCGAGTTCACGACAAGCGTGCCCTCGTTCAGCACTATCGTACCGGGCGCGTTCAGCGACGAGACCTGAAGCGACGGTGCCGTGGTCGTAGTCGTCTCCGCAGGTGCCTCCGTGGTGGTCTCGGTCGGTGCCGCGGTCGTGGTTTTAGTCGCCGTTTCGGTAGTCGTCGTTTCGGTCGGTGCGGCCGTCGTCGTAGTCGTCTCAGTCGTCGTTTCCGTCGTGGTCTCAGTCGGTTCCGCCGTGGTCGTCGTGTCGGTCGGTTCCGCCGTGGTCGTCGTGTCGGTCGGTTCCGCCGTGGTCGTCGTGTCGGTCGGTTCCGCCGTGGTCGTCGTGTCGGTCGGTTCTTCCGTGGTCGTCGTCTCTGCCGGCAGGTCCGGCACGTCAGCTAACTGCGACTGGATTCCCTCGGGTGCGGTCACGACGAACGTGACGTTCTGGATGGACACGTCACGGAGGACGAATTGGACCGTCTGGAGGTCCGAGGAGACCGACTGGCTCGCGTTGGCCTCGCCCAGACTCGCCGACAGCGACTCGCCGCTCAGGAGTTCGGTGAGGTCGATACGAACGGTACGGTCGCTGATGGAGACGTTCTCGACGGTAACTGTCCGGTCGGGGTCGGCCGAGTCGCCGACGACGAACGAGAGTTGGTTGACGTGAACGTTGTCGATGCGGAAGGTGAGCGTCTCTTGTGCGACAGGCTCTCGGGTCGTCGTGGTCTCAGTCGGCGCTTCCGTCGTGGTCGTCTCCGGTGTCGTGGTCGTCGTTTCCACCGTCGTAGTCGTCTCGGTGGTCGTCGTCGTCTCAGTCGGTGTCTCCGTTGTCGTAGTCGTCGCTGTCGTGGTCTCGGTTGGCGTCTCGGTCGTGGTCGTTTCGGTGGTCGTGGTTTCAGTCGGTTCCGCCGTGGTCGTCGTCTCGGTCGGTGTCGCCGTAGTCGTCGGAATCTCCTCGGTCGTGGTCTCAGTCGTGGTCGGAAGTTCGGTCGTGGTCGTTTCGGTTGTGGTAGTTTCCGTCGTGGTGGTCTCCGTCGTCGTTTCGGTTGTGGTCGTCTCTGTCGTCGTTTCGGTCGGTGCTTCCGTCGTCGTCTCTATCGCCGTGGTTTCGGTCGTCGTCTCGATTGGCGTCGTCGTTGTCGTCTCTGTCGTCGTTTCGGTGGTCGTCGCTTCCGTGGTCGTCGTCTCTGCTCCCTCCTCGACGGTCACGAAGGCGTCAGCCGCGACGACCTGATTGTCGCTGGTGTAGGGACCGTCGTCTTGGCCTTGGGAGTCCACGAAGTCGAACGTCTGGTTGTCGTTCGTGTCGCGGTAGGCGAGCGCGAGGAGCCGCTGGGACTCGCTAATCGGCTCCTCGAGGGTCACCGTGACGTCCTCGCTGACGCCCGGTTCGAGGTACTCCGAGACCCCGACCACGCTGTCGAGGACCGACCCGTTCAGCAGTTCTTGGTCGTGGATGACGACGAATCCGCCGTCGGTCAGGTTCACCTGCGAAATCGTGACCGTGGTTCCGTCCGTCGTCTGGTTCTCGAACGTGACCGTGGTGTTGTTCGTCTGTGTCTGTCGGACCACCTCTGCGGGCGGTGACTGGACCGGTTCGGCGTCGGTCTCAGTCGCCGCGAGCGAGGAGGCCGCTCCCCCGAACGTCGTCGTGACGAGTAGTATAGCCACTAAAAGTGCGCTTTTTCGACTCATTTACTTTCTCTCCCCCATCGAACAATCCACTACGATTGGTATAAATCCGCTGGCGGCCGATACCGAGGGTCTCAGCCTTGCAGGGGAGTTCCGAGACCGTTTCGGGGCGGGGCGGGACCGGGCGAGGCCTCGCTGTGGCCGGGTTCGACCGGTTCAGGCCGAGAACTTTCGGTCGAACCACTTGGGAATCGCGCTGACGACGCCGAGGCCCGGTGCGCCGTCAACCACCCAGAGCGCGAAGACGCCGAGACCGAGCGCGAACTCGAAGGTCAACAGCGAGTTCAGCGACAGGTGTTGGAGGTGCGCGGAGAAACTCGGCGCTGTCTCGTACTCTATCGGCGGGGCCAGCGGGTACGCCAGAAAGCTCAGCGCATAAAGGTCCCCCGAGAGCGCGGGATACAGCGCGTCGCCACCGAGATGCGAAAGGTAGCCGATGGCGAACGCGGTCCCAATCGGGCCGTCTCCTCGGCGGCGCGCGACCAGTCCGACGACGGCGACGACGAGGACGGCGGTGAGAAGCGAGTGCGTCAGTGACCGGCCGTTCGGGAGGACCCCGAGCGACCACGCCAGCGGTTTGTCCACCAAATCCGGGAACTGGGTGCCGAACGCCAGCGCGATGGCTGTGAACCCGTCCGGCGCGCGGCGGTCCCGTAGGTGGACGAACGCCGAGTAGAGCAGGTAGCCGACCGCGAGATGCCCCCAAGGCCACATGGATACTCTTTCGGAGCGCGTCGGGTTAGGCCTTCGGGCGCAGGAACCGAGTGTCCGACCGCCAGCCACGCGCTCGCTACTCGGGCATCACGTCGGCCTGCGTGAACTCCCGGCCGCAGTTCTCGCAGTAGTACCGGCCGAGACCCTGTTTGCGGACCGACCGCTTCCGACCGCAGTCCGGACACGCGATGTCCACGAGGAGCGCCATCGCCGGTACGCAGACACGACGCCGCGCGACTTGAGCGTATCCCCGAAGGCAAGGGGCGTAAAGAAACGATATACTGTTTTTAGACCACATATTTATACTTCAAACATAGATAAAAATTGCCGAGTCGATACGTCCGCCACGCGACCTGTCGGGTCCCCGTTGCGCTGGCTTTATCAAAACCCGCTCGGACGCCACTACCCATGGGTCGTTGGGGGAAACTCGCGGGGCAGTTGCACGACGGCGACAACGAGCGCCCGCCGTCGATAGAGGAGTTCCTCGAATCGAACCACCAGTTGTTCACCGTCATCGGCATCTTCGGCGCGCTGTCGGTCTACCTGATGAAGTTCCAGCGGTCGTCGGGCGAGGCCGGCACGGGCGCAGTGGGGGCGATTTTGCTCCTGTTTCTGCTCACGTCGTCGGTGGCGGTCCGCAACTCCTACCGATGCACCGAACGCGCCCGAAAGCACGGCGAGTACCTGCTGGTGTTCGGCTACGCCGTCTTCATGTACTCGTTCGTCACGCTGGTCGTCTCGGTGGTACTGGTCATCGTCGGCGAGTACGCCACGGGGGCCGAGAGCGTCCTCGGGTCGAGTTTCGTCTACGCGCTGGTGTTCGTCTACGTCCCGTTCATCTTCCGGGCCGACATCTTCACCGAGTTCGAGGGGCCGGGGATTGCCGCAGGCGGGGTTCGACACGCACCGCATCTGGGCCTCGTCGGACTCGCCGGGTGGCACGCGATGCAGTGGCCCGAGGGCGTCTTTCAGACGCTCGAACTCGGAAACACGGCGTACTCCATCGGGTTCGTCCTCGGCGTGGTCGGCAACCACTTCGTGATTACCGCTTGCGTGTTCGGGGTGTTGTGGGTGGTCGATATGTGCGTGCGTCGCGTCACCGCGGCCTGACACCCAACTCCGAGGCCACGCCCTCACTCGTCTCGAACGCTCGGATGCGTCACCTGCTCGTCGGGGTGGCGCTCGGCGAAGAACTCCTGCATGATTTCGAGCGACTCGTCCTCGCGGCGCTGGCGCTCGTCGTCGGCTATCTCCTCGCACCCCGGCGGGACCTCGCGCCCCCGGTCGGTGAAGTAGCCTTCCGGCACAACCCAGTCGTGGTAGAAGGGCCGGTCGTCGTCTTCGAGGAGCGTCACGGCGACCTCTGCCCCGTGGCCCGCGTTGATGACGGCCTGATACGGTTTCTCGGCGAGTCGGCCCGCGGCGTAGAGACCGTCCACGCCGGTCCGGCCGCGCTCGTCGGTGTCCACGAACGACTTGCCGCGGTCGATGACGCCCACGCCGTCGATGGCGTCCAAGTAGTCCACCGTGTTCTTGGTCGCGGCGATAACGTAGTCCGAGTAGAGGCGGTCGCCGTCGGCCGTCTCGGCGGTGAACCCGCCTTCGGCCACTTCGACGCGCTCGATTTCGGCGTCTCTGCGCTCGCACCCCGCGCGGTCGGCCTGCTCGCCCATCAAATCGAGGAGCAGTCGAGCGTTGACCCCCGCGGGGAATCCGGGGTAGTTCTCCAGATGGGCGTTCCGGCGCACGATGGAGTCGCCGCTGTCGGCGACGAGCGTGTCGAGGCCCGCTCGCGCGGTGAACACCGCCGCCGAGAGACCGGCGATGCCGCCGCCGACGACGAGGACCTCGCATTCCACAGAACCGGATGCCCCGGAACCGGACGCGCTGAAACCTGACTCGCTGGAATCGGATTCGTCGGTCATACACCCGACTGTGGGCGCGACGGGGATAAAAGCCGAGCGAATTCCTCAATAGCTCCCGGCAATCCGATCGATTTTCGGGTCGGTGAACACGTCCTTCTCGTCGTAACTCGGTGACGAGAACTCCGAGATGACCGCGCCCGCCTCGCCCGCTTTGAACCAGTGGCGGGTGTCGGGCGGGATGGTGTACTGCTCGCCGGGTTCGAGGTGGATTTCCTTCCCGGCGGTGTAGTACTCGTCGCGCATCGGGGGTTGGACCGCCCACTCCTCGCGGGGCGTCTCCTCCGAATCGTCGGCCTCGACGTACAGATACACCTCGCCCGCGCGACACCGGAAGGTCTCGCGCTTGCCGGGGTACGACTCGACGCCAGCGTGGTCCTCGAAGGGCGGGTGGCGATGCTCCGGGCAGGTCTGGTCGCCGAACAGCACCAGTTCCTTCGCGCAGTAGCGGTCGTCGTTGACGTAGACCACGATTTCGGTCCCGACCGCTTCGAGATTGCCGAGACCGTAGTCCACGACTTCGATTCCGTCGCGCTCGGCCGCCGTGAGGACCACGCCGGCGTCGGACAGCATCTCGGCGGCACGCGCTCTGGCCTGCTCGCGTTCGGTTTCGGCGTCCTCGTCGCTGGTCATGCCCGGCAGTTCGCCCCCGCGAGGCAAAACGGTTTGGCGGCGAGACGAGTCGCCCGGACTACTCGCCGAGAGAGTCTACGGGCGACCCGGCGAGTTTCATGAACGAGACGTTGCCGCTCTGGTCCAACTCGATGCGGTAGCCGTGATACGAGAACTGGATTTCGACCTGCGCCTCGGCCGGCGGCGGACTGGAGAACAGGTGTTCGATGAGATGGTCCACGTGGTCGTACAGCGGCGGCAGTTCGGTCACCTCGCAGTTCTCTAAGTTCGCAATGAGTCGTAGCAGGTTCCGTTTGGCCTCCTCGACTTCCGGCGTCACTTTGCGATGCCGTATCTTGCGGCCCACTTCGCGCGGTTCGTCGCTGGCTTCCTTCCCGTCCGGCATGGGGGAAACACAGACGCCGAGCGTTGAAAATTTCATCCCGAGTTTCCGGAGACGGCCGGCCGAAAATTGACCCTACTCGAACAACTCGCCGTGTCGGCCCGCGAGGTCGGTATACGCGCCCGACGAGAACTCCTCGAACGTCTCCCGAGCGTCCACCTCGGTGTCCGAGAGCGGCGTCACGCGGGCCGGAACCCCGCGAGCGAACGACTCGGGCGGAATCTCGTACTCGTCGGGAATCACGGTCCCCGCCGCCACGATGGAGTCCTCGCCGACCGTCACGTCGGTATTCACCGTCGCGTTGAACCCGACGAGCGCGCCGTGGCCAACCGCGGCATCGTTCAAGATTGCGCCATGGCCCACCATCACCCGGTCGCCGACCGTCGCGCCGTGGAGGACCGCGTTGTCGCCGACGTGGGACTGTTCGCCGATTCGGACCGGTGCCACGTCGCCCCGGAGGACCGCGCCGGGCCAGACGCTGGCGTCGGCCGCGACGGTTACATCGCCGACCAGCGTGGCCTCTCTGCTGACGCGGGCCTCGTCGTGGACCGCGGGTTCGGTGCCTTCGAAATCGTAGCTCCCACCCATAGCGTGCCAGACGGTAGCAGTTCCCAAAAAGTTCGCGGTCAGTGATACGTCTTCTCGCCTGCCTCGATGGCCACGTCCAGCCAATTCTCCATCGGCGGAAGCGGGCATTCGTACCGGTCGGAGTAGGCGCAGGTCGGGTTGTAGGCCTGATTGAAGTCGAGAATCCACTCGGCGTCGTCCTCCCCCTCGTCGTCTCTCTCGCCATCGTCCGATTCGTCGGGGGCGATGCGGTGGTCCGCGGGTTCGAGGTCCAGATACCGACCCGCGCCGTAGGTTTCGTCGCCACTGGTCTCGTCCCGGAAGGGAACCCAGAGGCGGTCCTCGTCGGGGTCGGACTTGTAGGCTTGGAGGGTTACGTCCTCGCCATCGGCCTCGAAGCGGAACTCGCCCCACCGGACGTACTCCTGTTCGCCCTCGGTGCTGGTCGAGACGGTGACCCTCTCTTTGTCCTCGTGTTCGCGGAGCGACAGGGCGAACCGGTAGTCCTCGTCGATGGGGTAGTAGTTCAGGCCCTCGAACTCGTCGCGCTCGTCGTCGGGGATGGGCGACCGGGGGTGGTCGCCGAAGTAGTCGTCCTTCTCGGCGCGCTGTCGTCGGACGGTCTCTCGCCAGTCGGTACTCATGCGAGGAGTTACGCCGTGGACCGAGACGAGTCTTTGGTCCGGAATCGGAGCGCGTGCGCCGACAATCATTTGCCCGTCGGCGTTGGGAATAGTTCACGGATGTACAAAGCCCAAATCTCCGACGGCGAGCAGATAGAGTGCGAGGACTACGAGGTCGGCGACAGCGGCGTGGAACTCTACGACGAGAACGACGAGTTCATCGCGTTCGTCCCGTTCGCCCACTTGCTGTACGTCGGCAACATCACCGACGACGGCCAGATGCTCTGGTAGCTAGACTCGTTCGACCATGGCCTCCTCGCGGCTTCTGACGCGGACAGGCTCTGCGCGGTCGGCGAGTGCGAGCGCGTCGTCCAGTTTGCCCGGCGTCTCGGCGTAGACGGTGAACAGTTCGTCTCCCGCGGCGATTTCGTCGCCGACGTGGCAGGCGAGCGTGAGGCCAGCGCGGGAGTCTTTCGGTGCGCCCGCTCTGCGACCGAGTTCGCTCACCACCCGGTTGTCGATGTGAGTCACGACGCCCGCCCGGCCGGCAGTGACGGTGGCGCGCTCCTCGCCCGGTTCGAGGTCCGCGGGCGTCACGTCCGGGTCGCCGCCCTGCGCGGACACGATGTCGCGGAATTTCGCTTCGGCCCGGCCAGAATCGATGATTGCTCCGGCGTCGGCGTCCACGCCGCAGGCGTCCAGCAGGAGGCGAGCGAGGCGCTCGCTCTTGAGTCGCAGGTCGTCGGGACCGCCGCCGCCGAGGACCGCCAGCACGTCGCGGGCCTCCAAGACCGGGCCGATGCCCCGACCGATGGGTTCGTGGCCGGGCGAGACGGCGGGCGCGACTGCCATCCCGAGGTGGTCGCCGACGCGCTCGAAGTCGTCGCCGAGTTCGCGGGCCTCGTTGTGACCGTCCACCTTCGCGCCGTCGCCGTAGGGCACGTCGATGATGACGTGGGTCGAACCCGCGCTGTACTTCTTCGAGAGGACCGACGCGATGAGTTGGCCGGGCGGGTCGAGCGAGAGGGGATTCTCCGCGCGGATGATTTTGTCGTCCACGGGCGAGAGGTCCACCGCGCCGCCCCAGACCAGACACCCGTTGGTCTCGGCCACCACGTCGCGGAGTTCGGAGATGGAGAACTCCACGTCGCAGAACACTTCCATCGTGTCGGCGGTTCCGGCGGGCGAGGTCACGGCCCGCGAGGAGGTCTTAGGGATTTTGACACCCGCCGCGGCGACGACGGGCACCAGAATCGGCGAGACGCGGTTGCCCGCCACGCCGCCGATAGAATGTTTGTCGGCGACCACCGCGTCGGACCACGAGAGGCGCTGGCCGACCTCGGCCATCGCTTCGGTCAGATGCGTCGTCTCGGCGTCCGACATGCCGTTCGAGTAGACGCCGGAGACGTAGGCCGACAGTTCCACGTCGTTGAGTCGGTCGGCCTCGACGTCCCGGACGATGGCCCGAATCTCGTCGGCCGCCAGTTCGCGGTCGTCGAGTTTCTTCCGGACGTACCGGACCGACCGGGGTTTGGGCGCGGCCGTGACCTCCACCGGCCCCTCGACGTGGCCGAGTCGACGCGTCACCCCGAGGTTACTGGGCGCGACCAACTCGTCGGTCACTTCCACGATGCCGATGACCGTCGTCCCGTCGGTCGTAATCTGCACCCGGTCGAGCGGATGGACGCCCAACTCGTCGGCGTCCGCGCCGTTGAGCAGGACCGTCGGCAGGTGGGTCCCGATGTCGATTTCGCTGGCGACCAGTTCCATGTCGGTGGTTCGACGCCGAGGACCATAACCGTGGGAGACGGTCACAGCATTCGACGCCGACCGGGTGGCCAAGACGCGACTCGTTCGGTCGCGGGAGCTAGAGCCATACTATTCGTTTCTAAAGAAATCTTTCTATATCTTATAGAAATATATAAGATTCCTTCGTCCGCGGCCCCGATTCCGACGAGGCCCGACAAGTAGTCCGCTCCAGTTGGGAACCCGAAAGTTCCGCGCCGAGCGGGTTCGACGGGGCGTCGCGCGCCCGACCCGGTAGTTCGGGCGCGCTCGGCGTCTTCGGAACCCGAAACGAATCGAGCGATTACCGCGGTAAAATCCGCGGCGCGAGCGGTTCGGAACCCACGAGCGACGTGTCCGACGCCGTATAAGTAATCCTCACTCGCGGTCTCTCCCGGTGGATGGTCGGCCGACCAACCGTTTCCCACGTCCCGTTACGGAGCTAAATCCCGGTTAATTGGGTCCGACTGCGGGCAAGAATCAGGCGCGTCTAAGACCGTCTACGTCCTCGTATCGACGCGATGAGTTCCGGAATAACCGACGACGACAAGGAGCGCATCGAAAGCTTCTGCGAGACGCCGCCATACGACCGCTCGCCCGAGGACCTGACTCCCGACACCCGGTACACCGACGACGTGCGGATGGGCCGAGGAGACGGCGACGAGTCGCTCCTCGCGGTGGTCTGGCACCGCCTGCGCCGTCGGTAGCGGAGTCCCAGCGTCGGGGCGCGTCCTCGCTCGTGATTCCCGCGCTCGGTGGGGCGTCACCGGGGTCGGCCTCCGGGAGGGCGCACGACGCATCTGCGACGAGATAGCTGACTTCGACCCGGAATCGCTGTCGGACGTTCGGTTCGTCGCCGACGCCGAGTACGAGACGATTCGGGCGGTCGCAGACGACGTGACCGGCGCATGAGTACCTGTACGCCCGAACCCCGGCGGGCGTCTACGAAAGGTAACGCGAATGGTACCGAATACCGTCGCTTTTTAACCACGGAGTACGATACCACGACTGAGAGACAGTCGCATGGATTGGATTAACCGGTCTCGCCGTCAGAATTTGCCCCACAGAACGGGCGTTCTTCCGGAGGACGCCCTGCGTGAGGAGTCACGCCGAGACGACGGCCCGCGCGAGCGGCCGCGCCGGGGCGGAGAGACCGATACGTTCCGGTATCGCGGGCGAGGTTTCGCCCGCGGCAATTGGGAAAATATTTCTACCGGAATCGACCACCAATCAGACGAACGCGGACCGAAGCGCGCCGGGACCCTCGGGATGCCCGGCGGGGCATCCACAGCAGGCCAGAACGTCGGAGACAGCACTGAACACGAGCATGAGTGAACAGTTACGCGAAGAAAAGCGGAAGATAGAAGAGCTACACGAAATCGCCTCCGAGATGGAGGCCTGCCACACCAAAGACGAAGTGTACCGTCTCGGCGTGGACGCCGCGGAAGGCATTCTGGAGTTCGACATCTGCGGTATCGACGTGGAGGAGAACGGCTATCTCGTCCCCAAGGCCACCTCGACCGAGATGCCCAACGACGGCTACGACGCCCTCGAAGCCGACAAGGGCCTCGCTGGCCGGACCTTCCAGAAGGGCGAGTCGTTCGTCATCCCGGACGTGCGGACGATGAGCGAGGCCGAACCGGTGAACATGGAGTATCGCTCGATTCTGAGCGTGCCCCTGAGCGACTACGGCGTCTTTCAGGCCGGGTCGCGCGAACCCGAGGCCTTCGACGAGGACGACCTCGAACTCGCGGAACTGCTGATGAGCCACGTCACCGAGGTCATCTCCCGCATCGACTCCCAGTCGGCGCTCCGCGAGAGCGAGGAGAAGTATCGGACCTTGGTGGAGGGGAGCCACGACGCCATCTTCATCCACAGCGACGAGACGTTTCAGTTCGTCAACGACCGGGTGGCCGAACTCACGGGGTACAGTCGGGACGAACTGCTGGGCATGTCGGTCTGGGGCGTGGTTCACGAGGACGACCGCGAACACGTCGAGCAAATCGCAGAAGACGACGACGCCGACGACGCTCCGCACTACGAACTCCGCATCCGGACCCGCGACGGCGAGGTCCGGTACGTCGAACTCAGCGTCCAAGTGATTTCGTACAACGGCGAGCGCGCCCACCTCGGGTCGGCCCGCGACGTGACCGAGCGCCGCAAGCGAAAGCAGAAGGTAGAGCGCCAGAACGAGCGCCTCAAGGAGTTCGCCAGCGTGGTCAGCCACGACCTGCGCAACCCCCTCAACGTCGCGCAGGGCCACCTCGAACTCGCCCGCGAGACCGGCGAACAGCGCCACTTCGAGAAGACTGGCGGGGCGCTCGACCGAATGGAGTCGCTCATCGACGACCTGCTCAAACTCGCCCGGCAGGGCCAAGACGTGAGCGACACCGAACTCGTGGACCTTCAGGCGGTCGTCAAGCGAGCGTGGTCCACCGTTTCGACGGGGAACGCCGGCCTCGAAGTCGGCGACGACCTCGGCGAAGTCAAGGCCGACGACGGCCGACTGCAGGAACTGTTCGAGAATCTATTCCGCAACGCGGTGGAACACGCCGGCGAGGGCGTGACGGTCCGAGTCGGCACCCTCGGTGACGCCGACGACGACGCGCCGGCCTCCCACCGGGCCAACCGGGACGGGTTCTACGTCGAGGACGACGGGCCGGGCATCCCCGAAGACGAGCGCGACAAGATTTTCGAACACGGCCACACGACTGCCGACGACGGGTCGGGACTCGGCCTCTCCATCGTGAGTAGCATCGTGGACGCCCACGGGTGGACGGTGACGGCGACCGAGAGCGAGTCGGGCGGCGCGCGCTTCGAGATTTCCACGACGTGACTATCTGAAGCCCCGAACGTCGCCGATTTCGAGCGGACTGGTCGGGAGATTTTCGGGCGGTTCGGGGTCGTTGTAGTCGCTGGGAGCCACGTCGTTGGGCGAGTCGGGGTAGAACAGCGAGGCGACCAGATGGAGGTGCCTGCGCCCCACGTCGAGTTCGAACTGGCCGCCGCCATACATCGAAATTCGGTTCTCCTCGCAGTAGTCGATGGTGTCGAGCAGGGCTTCGAGTGACCCGAATCGGGAGGGCTTGATGTTCAGCCAGTCCGGTTCGAAAGGCAGGTCTCGCACGCTCTCGACGCCGGTTATCGGGTAGTCCCACGAGACGCGACTCCGGGCGGAATCGAGCGCGTCGGCGGTGTCGTCGGTCCACGCCGGGTCCTCCAAGATTGCCTCCGGGAAGGCCTCGGCCACTTCGCGGTAGAGGTCCGGGTCGGCGCTCCCGGCGACTTCGGCGTCCTCGTAGTGGGCCTTGAAATCGACCACTCGCACGCCCGAATCGGCGAGGTCCGCGAGGAGGTCAGAAGACCAGTCCTCGTCGGCGTCGAGTTTGAATTCGAGGTCGGGATTCCGGTCGTGCCACTCCCGGATGGGGTCGGCGCTCGGCGGGTCGCCGAGGACGGGACTGGCGACGAATCGCACGGGGTCGTACTCCCGGCCGAGTTCTGCGCCGAGGTGAGTGTCGGCCTGCCGGAGCGCGAGGTCCAGCGCGGCGCTCTCGAACGCCCACCGGCGATAGTGGCGAAAGTGGGGGTCTACGTCGTCGGCCGCCTCCGCGTCCGGGAACAGGTCGAGGCCCGCGAGTTCGTCGGCGAAGGCGTCGAGGGTGTACTCGCCCGAGAGGTCGAACTCGTCGGGGATGGGGTGGTGTTCGGCGTCGTAGGTCACGTCCTCGCCCCGCCCGGTTTCGCCCGCGCCGGACAGCGAGACCACGGTGGTCGCGCGGGTGAATTTGCTCGTCTCGCGCTCTCGGCGCTCGAACGCGACGGATTCGACGGTCAGCGACAACTCCGCAACTCGCTGGTAGAGACTCATGCGCGCAGAGACGGCCGCTGGCGGGAAAGTTGTTGGCCTCGGGAAATCGCTATCTTCAGGGAGTCTTCGGCGAGCAGTACCACATCGTGGTAGCGACGTATATTATCGTGGTAGCGACGTATATTATAATGGTTTCCGGCGCGCGCGAGCAACGCGCGCGAAGGACGAGGACCGCAGGGTGTGAGCGAACGCGAACCCCGAGGCTGGCGAGACGCGCCGCGTCTCGCTGATCTGCGAACGTGGTTCGCAGAGACCGCAGGAGGTTGGGGAGGGACGAGGTTCGCGGTAGCGGTGCGGGGCGGTTCTCATGGGCTTCGGCAATAGTAGTGTTGCTGTCGCCGTTCAGGTCGTAGAGTCTGTCGCCGTTCAGGTCGTAGAGTCTGTCGCTGTTCAGGTCGAGGAGTCGCTGGCGTTCTCCCCTCACCAAAAATCACGTCGAGTCGCGAGAACTGCTGGCAGAATACCTCCGAGAACACCGAGGCCGACCCAAAAACCGCAAAAAGCCCGTCTACTCGGTCACGACGGTCACGGGACCGTCGAAGTTCAGAATAATCGACTGCGTGAGGTCGCCGAACAGCGCCTTGCCGGTGGGCGAACGCTTCTCGCCAGCGATGAACAGGTGGTCACAGTCGTACTCCTCGGCGGTGTCCAAGATTTCGGTCTGCTCGTCGCCGAGCGCACCGACCGCCTCGTAGTTCACGTCGATGCCCTCCAGCACCTCGCGCCCGATGTCGGCAGAGAAGTTCTCGGCACCTTCGCGGGCCTTCTCAGCGGAGTACCCGACCGCACTGCTCGGGATGTCCTCCATGGTCTGTCGGGTGTCCTCGTACTCGTCGTTAGTCGTGACGTGGAGGAGGACCAATTCGGCGTCGACCGCCGCAGAGAGTTCGCCCGCTTCGCGGACGAGCGACTTGGTGGACTCCTCGGCGTCCACGACTGCAAGTGCGCGTTCCATGTCTCGCTAATAACGAGTGACGGTGATAAATAAACCGGTTGTTCATCAGGTATTAGCAACCGCCGCGCCGCCCGAACGTCCGATTCTGCCACGCGGACTCGTCGAGTCCCCGAGCTACAAAGAAACAAATATATTTTTCTAAGAAATGTAGGCGATTGCTTACAGAATACATATGTATTCGAGAGCGAACGAGAGCGTGTTGAACCGGGCGACATCGGGCGTCGTTCGCCCCGCTGATTTATGGACGTTCACAGCGTGGCCGAACTCGTGCCAGAACGACATCCGACTCGCCGCGACGTAATCGAGGCCACCGGCGCGGCCACGCTGGGCGGCGCGCTGTCGGCGCTCTCCGCCGAGGAGGCCGCCGCCGAGCGACTCGCGCCCGACGCACCCGGCGACCCCGCCGTCTTCGAAGCCGACCGAGGACAGTCCGCGTCGGCGTTCCCCCAGTCGGTCGCTAGCGGGGGTCCCACTCCCGAGGGCGTCCTCCTCTGGACCCGTGTCGCCCCCGACGCTTACGACGGCGAGACGCCGCTGGGGGTCGAAGTGGCCAAGGACGAGGAGTTCGAGAACGTCGCGTTTCAGGGCACCGTTCCCGCCGAAGCATTCGGCCCGGACCGGGACTTCACCGTGACCGTGGACGTGGACGGCGAACTCGACCCCGATAGTCGGTACTACTACCGGTTTCGCTACGACGGGAGCAAAAGCGCCCTCGGGCGGTGTCGCACCCTGCCGAAACCCGGCGCGAGTCCCGACTCGCTCCGTCTGGCGGTGGCGTCGTGCAACAACTACCTCCACGGCTACTTCGGCGCGTTCGGCCATATCGCCGACGACGAGGCCGACTTTCTCCTCCACCTCGGCGATTTCATCTACGAGTACGCCGGCGACGGCATCGGGGACCGGTCCATCGACCTGCCGAGCGGCAAGCAGAAAGCGTGGGGACTGGACGACTTTCGGCACCTCTACCGGACCTATCGCTCGGACGAGAACCTCCGGCGCGCGCTCCGGACCCACACCCTGATTCACACGTGGGACGACCACGAAATCGTCAGCGACAGGTGGTGGAACTACGAGACCGACGCCCCCGAAACCGAGTACCACCCTCGCGGGAGCGACCCCGAATTCATGCGCCAGTTGTACGTCGATGGCATCCGGGCCTACACCGAGTACGTCCCGGTCCGGGCGAAGTACGAGCCAGCGAGTGAGAACCGGGGTCTCGCGCCCGACGCCATTCAGGAGAATTTCAGGCTCTACCGGTCGTTCGCGTTCGGTGACCTCGCAGACCTGTTCGTGACCGACGAGCGCCTCTATCGGTCGCCCCCGCCGCGAGGCACCGAGAGCGGGACCGCGGTGTCGGCCGAGTTCGCCGCCGAGAATCCGGGTCGGACGATGCTCGGGGAGACCCAGCGCGAATGGCTCGTGGGCGGAATGACGGACTCCGACGCCCGGTGGAAGCTCTGGGGCAACGAGGTGCTGGCGGCCGCCTTCCGGTTCGTGGAGGGCGGAGAGATGCAAATCAACTCCGACGCGTGGGACGGCTACCGGGCCGAGCGACAGCGCGTCCTGTCAGACCTCTCGGAGGCGGGCGTCGAGAACCTCGTCGCGCTGACCGGTGACATGCACAGTTATCTCGCGGGCTACCTCCTGACCGAGTACGAGTTGACCGCGGGCGAGGACGGCGAGTCGGGACGAGCGACCGACCGGTCCGACACCCGAGCGGGCGTCGAGTTCATGGCTCCCGCGGTCAGTAGCGACAACCTCATGACGATGAACGAAATCCCGGACTCCGCGAGAGAGACTGTCTCTGCGGCTCTGCAGGCCGAGAACCCGCACGTCGAGTGGTTCGACAGCAGTCACTGGGGCTACGCCACCGTCGAGATGAACCGCGAGGAGGTCGTCTACTCGGCCTACGCCGTGGACCGGACCACCGACGCCGAGGACCCACCCAAACGACTCCTGCGGCGGTATCGGGTCCCGGCGGGGTCGGCGGAGTTGGAGCGGTCGGACCAGCGCGAGGAGTGAACCGGTCGAACGGACCCGGAGCGACGTGAAACGTGCCGAGGATTTTTACGTTCCGCCTGAGTCCCTTCAGTACACGTCCGGGAGATGGCAAATTATGTCCACACATCCGAAGTTCCGTCCGTTGTCCGACGAGTCGGGCCTCGACATCGTAGACCCCATCGAGACCCGGCACTTCGCGCTGGCGACGGACTCGTCGGTGAGTCCGACCGCGGCCGACCCCGAGGAGTTCACCTTTCCGGTGGCCACGGCCTGTCGGATTCGGACGGACCGGGTGGTGCTACCGCACGTGATTCCGATAGACGTGCGGACCGCCGAGGGCGACCACCAAGCGTCCATCGACCCGCCGACCACTCGGGAGTTCGGAGAAGGCGAGTATCTGCTCGAACTCCACTCGCCCATCAAGGTCTATCTCTCGGTTTCGGGAGAGTTGTCCATCGACGCGACCGGCGAAACCGCCGAAATCGAGTTCGGCCGCGAGGCCGAGGTCACGGTCGGCGCGCGGTCGTACCACAGTTCCCCCGCGGCGACGATTACGGTCCCCGACGACCCCGCGAAGGTGATGCAGGCGGTGTCGGCGTTCTCCTCGGCACTGAAGACGACATCGCCGGAGCGGGCGTGGCCCACGCTCCGGGGCCATCCGCCGCGAATCGACCACGGCGACGAGTTGGACATTCCCGAGGGGTTGGAGACGCCCGACACCGGGATTCGAATCGCCGTCCCGCCGGAGTACGGGTACGTCTACACCGTCGCGCCGCTGGCGTACTATCTGGGTGCCGAGGTCGTTCCGAGCGGGACGGCCACCTTGACCGCCGAATCCGGCGTCTCGGAGTATCTGGGAAGCGACGTGAGCGAGGTCGGCGAGTCGGTCGAGGAGGTCCTCAAGCGCGTCTTCCTGCTGGACTGCGTGACCAGAACCGAAGGGCTGTACCCCGACGACCTCCACGAGCGCGAGGTGCTGGAGGCCCGCACCGACCTCGATTTCGCGGCGCTGTACGACTCGTCCATCGCCGACCGACTCGCAGACTACCTCGCGGTGCCAGACGAGGCCGTCGAAGCCATCGAGTCGCCGTGGCACCGAGTCACCCACGTCGAGGCGAATCCGGGTCCCGACGCGGCCGAACTCCTGCCCTACGTCGTCAACGACCTCTCGCTGGTCAGGGTCAAGACCGCCTGCGACGACGAGTGGTCGCCGACCGAGGCCCAACAGCAGACCAGCGAGGCGCTGGCGGAGTTCGTTCGGAGTCCGGCGGGACGCTCGCCCGACGACGGGAAGGCGACCAGCGACGCGACGCCCGCGACCGGCGAGTCGGGTGACTTTCTCCGGTCGGCGGGAATGCGCTCGCCTCGCCGGAGCGGCGAAGTCAGTCACCCCACATCGGAACGCGACGGCGACGAGGACCCCGCGAGTCCGGACCCGGAGTCGGCCCGCGGCGTCCCCGGCGAAGGCGGCTACATGCCCCTGCCGGAGTCCGACGCGCTGGAACGGGCGTGGATAGGCGACCGCACGCCGGTCGAGGGGACCAAGCTCCTGAAGGAGGCCTTCGAACACGACACCGCCGCGTCGGAGGACGGCGCGGTCGAAATCACGGTGGTCTGCAACGACGAGGAGATGCGCGAGGAGTGGGACGCGGCGGCCGAAATCTACGCCGACCGCGAGGACCTGCGGGCCAGCGTCACCTGCGAGTTCGACGTTTCGACCGACGAACTCCGGGACCTGCTGGCCGAGGACAGCGACATGTTCCACTTCATCGGTCACATCGACGGCCACGGATTCAAGTGTTCGGACGGCATCGTTGACGCCGAGCAAATCGAGGCCACCGGCGCGGAGACGATTCTCCTCAACGGGTGTCGGTCCCACGACCAAGGCATCGAACTGGTGAAGTCGGGGGCGAAGGCCGCAGTCGTGAGTCTCGCGGATTTGTGGAACGCCGGAGCGGTCGAAGTCGGCGAGACGCTGGCCCGTCTCTTTTTCCACGGGTTCACCATCGGCCACGCGATGACCATCGTTCGGGAACACACCTCGCTCGGCCGGGAGTACGTCGTGGTCGGCGACCCCGGCGTGACGCTCACGCAGTGTGAGACGGGACTGCCGAGTATGTACCATATAACCCAAGAGAGTGAGGATTTAGATAACGATGAAATATGTGTAGAATCAGTAGTGTACCCAATTTGGGGATACGGTATCGGTTCTATTTTTCAAAGCTACGTTCCAGAGCTTGAAGGAAAACACATAGCTGTGGGTAAAGGTGCAAAGACAAAAATGACGGTCGAAAATATTCAGAACCACTTTAACAGCGTTTCCGAACCGCTAATTGTTGATGGAGAACTAGCTTGGACAAATACGTGGTCCAGTATTTAGGGACCCATCTTCATTCCGCCGGTTCCGGCAACTGCACTCCCCGATTCTGCCAGCAGAAGCATTACCATCCAGAGCGCGCCCATCATCCGCGGGTGTTCCGAAAGCCATTCCGTGACGTTTTCCGTGTGTGCCATCACATACATGTATAATATATCAGTTACTATCTAATTTTCTAAATATTACCTAGAGAAAAAAGCAGAGAGAAAGTCCGAGAAAGGAACTGAGATGTATTTTGAGTAATAATTTGTAGAAACTTATTCTTGTCGGGCATGGGTATGGAACGCAGAATAGCAAAGGGGCATCCGAGTTTGAGAATCACCTCCACAGAGATAGTTCCACCGATTGTTTCGAGAAAGTAA
This sequence comes from Halorussus lipolyticus, assembly GCF_029338375.1. NCBI lineage: Archaea > Methanobacteriati > Methanobacteriota > Halobacteria > Halobacteriales > Haladaptataceae > Halorussus > Halorussus lipolyticus. The sequence continues at coordinate 203,863 of NZ_CP119805.1, forward strand.
ATAATTACGTTTGTTTAGGAATTATTTTTGATTGTTTACCGTGTGTCGAGTGAGCTTTCTACTTGGGAATACCGGCTAGACACCTTCTCAAACGGCGGTACGGCGACGAAACCGGAGTAGTAGTCCACAATTCATAATCAGATTATCTGAAAGTAACCGCCTGATAGGGAAAATTTATAAGCAAAAGGATGGAACATGTGTGGTAGGAACACGCTATGACGACAGACCAATCCGTCGTTCGGGGACCAGACGACGACGTACCGCCAGACGACTTCACAGCCTTCCTCAGTCTCCTGAACGAGTTGAAGGCGACCGGGTGCAGTCTGCTGGTCGTCGGGGACGCGCCGCGCGAGCTGTTCACGCGCGCGAGCAGTAACCTGTTGGGCGACGCCGAGTCGATTCGCCACCGGGTCGTGGCCGCCACCGACGCCACGTCCGACAGCATCGCCGAGCGCCTGCCCAACCCCGACGAGACGCCCCGCCCGCTGAGCGAGACCGCGCGGATTCTCAACCACGCGGGCGCTCCTCGGTCGGTGGCGGCCGAGGCCACCGACGTATCCGGCGACCTCGGCGGGATTCGGGAGACCCGCATCGCCGACCCCGAGTTACAGGGGCTTCAGGCGGGCCTCGTGGACGCCATCGGCGACGTAGCGACCGAGGCCAGCGACCTGCGACCCGCCGACCTTCGCGTCGGCGTGGATTCGCTCGGCCCGCTGGTGGACCACTACGGCGAGGACGCCGTGCGTCGGTGCCTCCGGAGAGTCGGCGGGCACGTCCGCCACTACAACGGGATGGCCCACTACGTCCTCGCCGAGGAGTACGACAGCGAAGTCGTCGAGTCCTTCCTCCCGGACGTGGACGCCGTCATCGAACTCCGGGCGGTGGACCCCGTGGAACACGACCACGACGCCCAACAGCGGTGGCACGTCCCCGACCGGGAACTCGTGACCGAGTGGACCCCGCTGTAGTCGGTCGAATCCCAATCGCCTCCGCGGTTCCCCGACCGCGGATTGGTCTGCTTCTCTCCTCGACGTTCGCGTCGAAAAGCGGCCGCTACCCGGCGTCGAGGACCCGGAACTCGGTCGCCAGCGAGGGCGAGGTCCCGACCAGCAGGAACTGATAGCGTCCGGGTCGGAGGTCACCGCGAACCTCGCCCGCCTGCGTTTCGAGGCCGGTCTCGGACAACTCGACTGCTGTCACGCTGGACTCGCCCGGCGGGAGTTCCGTCGCGCACAGTTGGTAGTAGCGGTCTTCGGTCCACGCGACGTGTCGCCACTGCCCGTCGGCGCGGCGCTGGAGCGCCCACGGGTTCCGGCACCCGAGGACGACCGTCGAGTCGCCGGTGTTCGTCACCTCGAAGGCGACCGTATCGCCGAGGCGCACGGTGTCCTGCCGGAGGCGGAGTCGAAGGTCTTCGCGCTCGGTGACGACACGCGCGTTCTCCCGATAGGCGAGCGCGGGGTCCTCCCGGCGGTCGGCCACAGCGATGGTGCCGCCGAGCGCGCCGGCCCCCGCGACGACCGAACAGAGATACGTGCGTCGGTTCATGCGACGTGCAACCTCGTCGCGTCGGCCGCGATTCGGTCGAGGAGCGCCTCGCCCCACGCGACGGCCTCGCGGGTGTCGTTGCCGACGAACCCGGCGAGCGTGCCCTCGTCGTAGACCATCACGGCGACCGACTGGTCGGGCGACGGTTCGGCGTCGGATTCGAGGACGGCGAGGCTGAACGAGTGGGTCACGTCGGTCTGAGCGACAGTGACGCCCTCGGTCGAAGCCACGTCTTGGAGAGCGTCCTCGCGCCGGGAGAGCAACCACTCGACGACTCGCTCGGAGAGAACGAGGTCGGCGGTCATCCCCTCGTCGGCGATTTTCTCGTGGTACATATCGACGTAGGAGGGGATGACGGTGGTCCCGAACACTCGGGCGTGGTCGGCGTCGGCCAGCGCCGCTTCGAGCGATTCGACCGGTTCGTGGGGCGACTGCCGGGTCGGGAGCGACACGTCGGCGGCCTCGAACAGCGCGGCGTCGAGCGGTTCGTCGGCGGCCAGCGCGGTGAGGTGCCCCCCGACAGACGCGAGGCCGTCGAGGCGGGCGGCGTGGCGTTCGTGTTCGGCCAGCGCAAGTTTGCCCGCGAGGGTCGTCCGGTAGCCCTCGTCGTCGCGCGCGACGAACCCGGCGTGTTCGAGTTCGCGGAGCGCGCGGTCGATGGTCGAGCGCGATTCGTCCAGTTCGCGCACCAACTCGCACTTCTGGCCGGGCGTCTGCAAGTGTCTCAGGAAGTGGCTTCGATTGCGGAGGCATTTTTGGAGGTCGGCGGGACCGGGGCGCATACCCCTGCATAATCACCGTCTTCATAAGAAACTACACATCTTCGATGATAAATAAGAGAAACTTTTTTATATTTTTATTCAGCAGTTGAAAGAGTTAGTCAGTAGGTGAGATAAAGGGAGCCGACTGTGAAATTCGCCGTGCTGGTTCCGTGGACCAGCCGCTGTGTGCCTCTGACACCGGCCATAATCCATTGTCGTTACCACGGGGAGACACCCTCCCCGTTTGCTCGCTCTGCCTTCCCCGTCCCCGCTCAACCAAAAAATCGACCGACAGAGACCTCCTCGTCGGCGAGCGACGACGCTACTCTAAGTCGGTCGTGTTGTACATCTGGCGACTGGTTCCTGCACCGCCGAAGCGCTCGACATCGACGTTCTGGTACCAGAACCGCTCGTCGGTCCGGTGGTAGACCGGCAGGAACACCACGTCCTCCCAGTTGGCCTCCTCGATTTGGATGTACGACTCGTTACGTGCCGCCTCGGCCTCGTCCGTCGGTGCCGGGTTGTCCTGAATCTGCTCCCACGCGCTCTGGGCTTGCTGGGACGCCTCGGTGTCGAGCCAGTTGACGTAGGAGATGGGGGCGTCCTGCGAGGTGTCGGTCTGTGGCGGGTTGAGCAGTTGCAGGAAGTTGTCCGGCGCGGGCCAGTCCATAATCCACCCGAGCGAGTACGCCTGTAGGTTCCCTTCCCGACCGCGCTGGAGGAGAGTCGAGAACGGCGCGGACTCAATGGTCATGTCGATGTGGGCGCTCGCCAACTGGTCGCGCAGGAGTTGTGCGGTCTGTTGCCACGTGTCCGACCCCGAGTAGATGGTCAGGGTGAACTCGTACCGGTTGTTCTGGTCGTATCCGGCCTCCTCCATCACCTGCCGGGCCTGCTGAATCTGGGTCTGGTTGTACCCGTAAGGGTAGTTCTGCTCGGCGTGCTGGTCGTAGGCGTCCGGGCCGTCGGGGTAGATGTTCGGCGGCGTGAAGTGATAGGCGGCCTGTCCGCGACCCTTGAAGATTTGCTCGATGACCTGATTCTGGTTCATCGCGTAGGCGGCGGCCTGCCGGGCGGGTTTCTCGACCCGATTCGTGTTAAACCCGAGGTAGAAGGCGTTGATGGTCGCCACCGCGAGGTAGTTCAGCGTCGCGCCGTTCCGGACCGGCCCGTAGGTCCCGAACTGCCGACCGAGGTCGTCGGTCTCCTCGACGCTGACCTTGTTGGGGTCGTAGAATGGTGTCGGAATCGGGAAGTAGTCCGCGTTCCGATTCATCGCGTAGGTGTACCGGGCGTTGTCGTCCTCGATGATGCGCCAGTTGACCCTATCGACCTGCGCGGTCTGTCCGTGGTAGTTATCGAACCGGGAAACCTCGGCAACGTCGTTGGACTGCCACGTCTCGAACTGGAACGGTCCGGCACCGATGGGGTTCGAGGTCGCAAACTGCGAGTAGGGAATCTCGCCCTCGTACCCCTCGATGTCACCGACGATGCCCTCCGGAAGCGCCGCGAACGCCGTGTACGCCAGCATCGGGAGCGTGGCGTGGAAGGGTTCTTCGAGCGTCATCTCCAGCGTGTAATCGTCTACGGCCTCGACAGCGAGCGTTCCGGGCTGATAGTTGCCCTCGCTGTCGGTCTCGTGCTGGACGCCGATGGACGAGAGGATGAAGTACGCACGACGAGACTCGTCCGACGCGGCGAGCCGTTCCCAAGCGTACACGAAGTCTTGGGCCGTGACTTCGCCAAAGTCGCCGTGGTACTGCGCGCCCTGCTTGAGATTGAACGTGTAGGTCGTGAAGTCGTCGGAGGTCTCGAAGCCTTGCGCGAGTTGGGTCTGGACCTCGATTTCCCCGTCCGGATAGTTCATCAGCGCGTCGAACATCTGCTGAATCACGGTCCCCGAGGCGGTGTCGGTCGCCTTGATGGGGTCGAGCGTACTCATCGTGGCGTTGATGAGATTGAACGTGCCGCCGCCACCTCCGTCTTCCTGAGTAGTGGTCTCCTGACCGACAGCAGTACCCGTGAGCGCAACAGCCGATGCCGTCCCGCCGGTCGCCTTGAGGAACGACCGTCGAGACATGTTGGATTTCTCGGACATGCAAATAGAAGGACCACGCTATGCCATATGTAGTTAATTATTATTAATGCACGAAGATGAAGTTGGAAAAACCGAGCGCACTGGCGCGAGTTTTCCCAGATATATCAAAATGGAAATCGCTTCGAGGACGAACCGAATCCCGAGACTCCGACGAACGAACTGTCAGACCAGATTCCAGCGATTTCGGCACTCACTCGGCGGAACGGGGAATCCCCGCGCGCTCGTCACTCCACGTACAGCGAGTAGGTGATGACGCCGAACCCCGTAACCGTGAGGAGGCTCTCGATGACGAGGACCGTCGTGCGGTCGATAGCGAGTATCTGGTCGGCGATGCCAGCCAGAAACGCCCCGAGAGTGACGACGCCGAAGCCAAGCGCGAGCGACCCCAGCGCGGGCGATTCGGTCCGGCGGTAGGCCTTGTAGGCGAAGAAGGTGATGAGGCCGCCCAGCAGGAGCGTGACTGTTTTGAGCGCGACGACGAGCGACGTGATGGTGGCCAAATCTGCGTTCATAGCGTTATGTCTCCTTTCGCACTTCCGACCACATGTCCGCGAGGCGCTCCTCGGCCGAGCGAGCGGGCCGCGAGACGGCCACGTCGAATTCCTGCTCGTCGGTCAGCGATAGCGACACCTCGTCGAAATCGAGGTCGTAGCGCGTGGTGTGGTGGCCGTCGCTCCGGACCTCGGTGAGTTCCGAGAGGAGCGAGGCGTCGGTCAGCGCGTCGAGTTTCCGGTAGACCGTCGAGAGCGGGATGTCGGTCGCGTCCGAGATTTCGCTCGCGGTCATGGGTTCGTCTAAGTTCGTGACGATGGCCCGGCAGTCGGGGTCGTCCAGCGCATCGAGAAGCACCTGCAAGTCGGGGTCGTCCTCGACACTCACCGGGTCTCGAACCATCTACCGGACGTTTCGAAAGGCGATACATAACTCGTTCGACTCCGGGGTCGGGCGTGCCCGAAGTCGGTCGGGCGTTCGACTTGCCGACACCGAGTTTGGGTACCTCTACCACACCGAACACGTTCGAGGGCGTCCCATCTAGTGGGAATCACCGTCTGCGCTCTTTAAGTAGCCCTGCTAAGTTGGAAGTGTAACAATGAGCCAGATTGGAGCCCCCGGAGATGGACCCTCTCGACGCGACTTCCTGAAAGCGACCGGTGCCGGCGGTCTGGCCGCCGCCGCTGGCTGTACTGCCCCGAGCAATAACGACCGACGCGCAACCCAGCAACAAGCTATGCAGTCCCAAAACTCTCTCCCGACGACCAGTCCGCCGGAAATCGTGAACGTCAACGAACAGGGTGGAAAAGTCACGCTCAAGTCCACGCCCGCTCGCCACGAGGTCCACCCGCTCGACACGATGGGCGGTCCCGTCGAACTCCCGCAGGTCTGGGCCTTCCAAGCCGACGACCGCGACCCGAGCGTCCCCGGTCCCATCCTCCGGACGACGGAGGGCGAGGACATGGAGGTCACGCTGGACAACACCGACAGCAAGCACCCCCACACGCTCCACTTCCACGGCGTCAGCAAGACGTGGGAGAACGACGGCGTGCCGACGACCACGGGCATCACGGTCCAACCCGGTGAGAAGCACACCTACCAGATTCCCGCCAACGTCCCCGGCACCCACATCTATCACTGCCACTACCAGACGCCCCGGCACATGGAGATGGGCATGTTCGGCATCTTCCGAGTTGACCCGAAGGGGTACGAACCCGCCGACCGCGAGTACTTCATGACGCTGAAGGACTGGGACTCGTCGCTCCCCAAGATGATGGCGGGCCAGAGCGCGAGCTACAACCCCCGAAAGCGCAACGCCGACGTGTTCACCATCAACGGCAAATCCGCGCCCCGGACCCTCCACCCCGAGGACGGGTCGCCCATCATCGTCAAGCAGGGCGAGACGGTCCGGCTTCACATGGTCAACGCGGGCTACATGTCCCACCCGATGCACATCCACAACCACCGCTTCCAGAAGGTCGAGAAGGACGGTGGGGTCATCCCGGAGGCCGCCCGCCACGACGAGGACGTGACCAACCTCGCGCCCGCCGAGCGCCACACGCTCGAGTTCGAGGCCGACGCCGACCCCGGCATCTACCTGATGCACTGCCACAAGGTCAACCACGTCATGAACGGCCGGAGCTATCCCGGCGGGATGCTCGGCGGCGTCGTCTACGAGGAGGCGATGGATACCGACATCTTCAAGAAACTGATGAAATACGCTGGATACGAAGGCTAATATGACGAACGACGATACGACGACGGGACGCACGCACGGCGAGGCGACGGGGCGAGAGACGACGGACCGAGCGGCCACCCGACGCGACGTACTGAAAGCTGGCGGGACAGCGACCGCCGCTGTGGCCGGACTGTCCGGGTCGGCGACGGCCTCCGAGGGCGGGAGCGACCTCAGCAGTTGGTTCGAGGGCGTCTCGAACTACGACGGCGTAGCGGACAAGACCGGCGAGTCCGAGGTCACAATCGAAGTCGGCGCGCAGGGCAACAACGGCGCGTTCGCCTTCGGTCCGGCCGCGGTCCGGGTGGACCCCGGTACGAAGGTGGTCTGGAAGTGGACCGGCAAGGGCGGCAGTCACAACGTCGTGAGCGAGAGCGGCGACTTCGAGTCAGAGATGGTCAGCGACGAGGGCCACACCTTCTCCCAGACCTTCGAGGAGAAGGGCGTCCACAAGTACGCCTGCTCGCCCCACAAGGCGATGGGCATGAAGGGCGCAGTCGTGGTCGGCGACACAGAGGTCGGCTCCTCGGGGTACGACCTCGGAGCCAGCGAGTACGCTATCGGCGGGAGCATCCTGCTGGGTCTCCTCTCGCCCATCGCGTTCGCGTGGGTGCTGTTCAAGCGCGACCCCGACGGCCCGAGTCGGTAAGTTCGGGTTGGATTTGCACGGGTAGGGTCTTTCTCGGTCGTTTTCTATCGTTTTGAGACTGAGTAGTTGTGGGAAGGAATTGTTATTGTTTGTCTAAGAATTGTTGAGTTGGTTCCTGCGTCTGGGTCGTGGTGGTATTTTCTCCGTCGGAGGGTGAGTGGCGATGCTGTGTCGGATGCTGGGGGATTCTGCGTTGGAAGTTAAGTGACAGTGCAGAACGGACTCGAAGGCGGCGAGAAGCTAGCTTCAGGCTTGAGCATAGCCGTCTCACGCAACCACACAGCACCGCACCGCCCCGCTACCGCGGGCCACAGCCTCCCCAACCGATTGCGTTGTCTGCGAACGACGTTCGCAGATCAGCGAGACGCGAGCGTCTCGCAAGCCTCGGCCGCCGGAAGACAAATCACGTCTTCCGTGCCCTCGTTCGCTTCGCTCACAAGGACTCCGGCCTGCGCTACTCATCCCTCGCGCGATATGGCAGACCACGAGGGTCTGCCAGCGCACGCCGGGGTGGCAAATCAACTAGAACCAACCTCCTGAAATCGACCGATTTCGGCGGTTTCGGCCTACCGATACCCGTCTCGCCCCTCGGCCGCCAAGTCGCGCAGTCGGGCGATTCGCTCCTCGGTCGGCGGGTGGGTCGCCACGTCGAGGGGGAGACCGGCGAGGGGGTCGTCGCCTGCGTCCTCCTCGGCGTCGGCGCGAACGAGGCCGTGGGGCAGGAAGCAGAGTTCCCGAATCCCGCTCGCTCGCACGTCCTCGGTCGGTCTTCCGGCGGCCTCGGCGTCCAGTTTCTCCAAGGCGCTCGCCATCGCAGACGGGTCCCCGGCCAGCAGTGCCCCGGCGCGGTCCGCAGAGAACTCCCGAGAGCGCGAGAGGACCCCGCTCAGGACCACGACCGGGAGCGCCAGCAGGCCGAGTGCGACCCCGCCGAACAGGACCGTGAACGCGGCGAACCCGCCGAAGGCCACGAACGACGCGGCGCTGAACGCCGGCACAGCAACCAGCGCGGTGCTGGCGGCGTAGCCAACGACCGCCGCGAGACCGAGCGCGAGCGTCCGAGCAGGACCGGACGAGTCCCGGACCAGCGAGTAGTCGTCGTTCGCCAGCGCCGGGAGGAAGGTCGCCAGCGTCATGACCACGGCGTCCCGGTTCCGGAGGTGCGCGAGTTCGTGGGCAAGCACGGCGTCGAGTTCCGACGCCGAGAGCGCGTCGAGGAGGCCGGTCGAGACCACCACGGTCCCCCTGCGCAGGTCGCCGACCGTGAAGCAGTTGGCCGTCTCGGTCTCGGCGACGGCGAGGTCCGGCGGCGTCATCTCGGCGGTCTGGGCGAGTCTGCGCAGGCGACGGTGGAGGTCCGGGTACTCGGTCTCGGAGACCGACCGGGCGTCCGCCGCCCCCAGAAGCTCTCGGCGCGTATATTTAAGTTGTACCCACGCGAGCGCGAGCGTGGAGAGCGCGACGAGCGCCAACCACCCGACTGCGCCCGCGACGCCGGCCGAATCGCCGGCCCCGCCGACCAGTGCGACGACCCACGGTCTGAACAGATACGCGAGGACCGCGACGAACGCCGCGTCGGCAACGAGGACCAGCGCGAGGACCGCGGCGATTCGGCGGGTGAGTTCCGAGTCGTCGGGCCGGCGGTCGTCCGAGGAGCGAGTGGGTGGCATGGAGGGCGAAGTGGGTAGTGCTATGCAGGAGAGGGAAGATATATTTGACTGAAAGTTTTCGTCTCGTTCGTGGCACACGAACGCCGCCGCGCCGCCCTCGCCGCCCTCTGCGTCTTCGCCGTCGCCTTCGCCGCAACCCTCCTGCCCGCCAGCGGTTTCGGGAGCCAACCCGCTGGCGTCGGCGTCAGTGGCGACGGCCCGGACGCCCCCGTGAGTGGCGACACCGGCCCCGACGACTCCGGTAGCACCTCCAAACAGAACCCCCAGACCTCGACCAACGAGAGTTCGATGAGCGCGACGGCTTCGGGGAGTGACGAAGACTCCGCCCCGACCGAAACGACCGCGACGGACGAGGCGACGACGACGACAGCGCGCGAGACCACGACCGAGGCCGCCTCGAGCGTCGGTGACGTTCTCCGAGGACTGTTCGCCCCTATCGTACTCACCGCGCTCGGTCTCGTTGGTCTGGTCGTCCTCGTCGGATTCGGGACCGGCGCGCTCGCGGTGAGTAGCGCCACAGCCGGGGCGCTCCCGTTCACGCTCGTCGTCGGCGGGACCCCCATCGGCGAACTCGTCGGCGCGATTCCGACCCGGACGATGGCCTTCGTCGTCGGTCTCTCGGCGTCGATTCCCCGACTGCTGGATGACGCCGCCGCCCTGACGGGTGAGGTCGGCCGAAGCGCCGGGACGCTCGTCGTCGGCCTCGCCCGCGGAACCGGCCAAGCCCTCCGGGTCGGCGCGCAGGGGTTGGCAGTCACGTTCGCCGCGATTCCCCGCGCGCTGGCCGGACTGGGTGCCGGAGCAGGCATTCTCTCCAGTCTCGGCAGTGTCAGCGTGCCGAGTCTCGGCCGAGGAGGAAACGAGAACGATTCCGGGCGAAGCGGCCCGAGCGGAGACACCGCCGAACCCGACGAGACCGGTCCGCCCTCTGTCGAGGAGGCGTGGGAGACGATGCGCGACCGGGTGCCGGTCAGGAACCGGGACGCCCGGACGCCCGGCGAAGTCGCCCGAACGGCGGCCAAGAAGGGCTACCCCGACGAGGCCGTCCGGCGACTCACCGACGCCTTCCGGGAGGTCAGATACGGCGACCTGCCCCGTGACGACCGGACCGACTCGGCCCGGTCGGCGCTCGACCGACTCCGGGACTTCTGGAGGGACGAGAAATGATTCGCCGGACCGCGAGACTCGCCGGCCGCGCCACCGCCAAACTTCGCCAGCCACGGAGCCTCTGGGGTATCGGCGGGGCGTCACTGGCGCTCGCGCTCGGCGTGGCCCTCCTGCCGTGGCTGTTCCCGGCCGGCGTCTTCCGGCCGATTTCGAGAATCGTCGCCTCGCCGATTGCTATCGTGCTGTTCGGCGTCGTCGCGGGCCTGCTGGGCGCGCAGGCCCTGCGCCAGACCGCGACCGACGCGGCGGTCGAGAAGAACCGGCGCGAGCGAGGACGAGCGCAGGACCGACGAGGCCGGTCGGCGTCCGACCGATGGACGCCCGCCCGACCCCCGGAGAAGGCCTACTACGACGAGTACCGGACGACCGGCGAGGAAATCGACTCGGTGTTCGAGTTGGACCCCGGCGAGTCCGCCGACCTCCCGGCCCGGCGACGGAAAGCCCGCAAGCGAATCCGCGAGGTCGCAATCGCGGTCGTCTCTGCCGACGAGAACGTGAGCGAGGAGACCGCCGCTCGGCGAATCTCGGACGGGACGTGGACCGACGACCCGCGGGCGGCGGCGCTCCTCGGCGGGCGACACCTCGCGCCGCTCCGGACCCGCATCCGCGACTGGGCCAGCGGCGAGCGGTTCGAGCGGTGGGCGACCCACGCGCTCGACGCAATCGAGGCCCGCGAGCGTGGCGAACCTCCCGAACGCGAGGAAATCCGCGAGCGGGGCGAGGTAGACGTGGACAGTTCCGATACATATAATTTTAATTCTAAAAGCAATCCAGAGGTGTCTCAGCGATGAACGAGCGAGTCGTCGCCATCGCGCTGATGGTCGGCGTCCTCGGCGTCGTCTACTTCGGGGCCTTCCGCGTGACCAGCGCGAGGAGAGACACTCGGAGTCGAAGCGACGGGCAGAGTACCGTCCGGAAGATGCTGGACCGCGGCAGGGCCGGGTCGAGTGACGGCGAGAGAGCCGAATCCGACGACCCGGATTCGGACGACGACGAGGCGGACGCGGACGACGATGGGGAATCGAACGCGGACGACGAACCGGCCGTAATCAGGACCGGCCCGCGGTGGAACCCCGGCACGACCGTCGCCCTGCTGGCGGGCGCTGGCGGCATCCTGACCAAGAACACGACGATATTCCTCGCGGGCGTCGTCGGATTCGCCTACGCGGCCTACCAGTACGGCACCCGGCCGCCCGCGTTCTCGGTGTCGGTCGAGCGCGAGATTTCCGAGCGGTCGCCCCTGCCGAGCAGGGAAGTCGAAGTGACCGTCATCGTCCGAAACGACGGCGAGGAGCCAATCGCGGACCTCAGAGTCGTTGACGGCGTGCCGGAGCGACTCGGCGTCGTGGAAGGCTCACCCCGCCATTGCACCAGTCTCCGGGCGGGCGAGGAGGCCGCCTTCTCCTACTCGGTCCGGGCACAGCGCGGGACCCACGAGTTCGGACCGACCAGTCTGGTGGCCCGGAACGTCAGCGGGAGCGCCGAACGCCGGTTCGAGCGCGAGGCCGAGGGTCGAATCACCTGCGAGACCAGAGCCGACGACGTGCCCCTCCCGGCAGACACCTCGTCGCACCCCGGCCACATCACGACCGACTCGGGCGGCGAGGGCGTCGAGTTCTACGCCACCCGCGAGTACCAGTCGGCCGACCCGATGAGTCGAATCGACTGGAAGCGATACGCCAAGGTCGGCGAGTTGACCACCGTGGAGTTCCGCGAGAACCGGTCGGCGACCGTGATGGTGGTCGTGGACGCCCGAACCCCCGCCAGAGTCGCCCAGCGGGCGGGCGAACCCGACGCGGTGGAGTTGAGCGAGTACGCCGCCGAGCGACTCGCCGAGGCCTTCGTCCGGCGCAACGACAGGGTGGGACTGGCCGTCTTCGGCCCGGCAGAGACCTACCTCGCGCCCGGCGGCGGCGACGAGCAGGTCGCCCGATTCCGGGCCGAACTCGACGCCAGCGCCCGCGAGCGAACGCCGACCGCGGGCATCTTCGACGACAGTCGGCAAAATCGGGCGAACGAATCCCGCTTCGACACCCTCCGCAAGCGGATGCCTGACTCGGCCCAAGTCGTGTTCCTCTCGCCGATGGCCGACGACTACGCCGTCGAGGTCGCAAAGCGATTCCGGGCCTACGGCCACGCCGTGACGGTCGTGAGTCCAGACGTGACGGGGACCGACACGCCCGGCGGCGGCGTCGAGCGAATCGAGCGCGCCCGGCGACTCGCCGAGGTCCGGACCGGTGAGATTCGGGTGGCCGACTGGTCGCCCGACGACCCGATACGGGTCGCCATCTCGAAGGCGACCGCGAGGTGGTCGGGATGAACGGACGCGACTCCGGTGGTCCCGAACGAGGAGCGACCAGTTTCGGCGGAACCGTCGCGCTCGTCGTGACCGCGCTGGTCGGCATCGCGCTCGGGGTCGCCGAGGGTGCCCTCTGGCCCACGCTCGGCGGACTCGCGGGAGCGGTGATTTCTGCGCTCGGCGTCAGGGCAATGCAGTCCGAGGCCAACGCCCGGCGGGCGGTCGGAAGCGTCGGCGTCGTCGTCGGCGCGTCGATATTCGCCGGCGTGGCGGTGGTCGGGGGCGAAGCGGTCGCGCTGTTGGTCGGAATCTCAGCGGCGGGGGCAGGAATCAACGCCATCGTCTCGTTCGACGCGCGAGTCGAGCAACCGGCGGTTGAAGCCGTCTGGCGGTCGGCGACCCTCCTCACGGTCGGGGCGGTCGTCGCAGTCGCCGTCCACCTCGGGATGGTCGGCGCGATGGGGCGACTGGCGGGTGCCGGCGTCTCGGGCCTGCTGTCGGCCAGTGCGCTCGCCCTGCTGGTGGTCCTGCAGGTCGAAATCTTCGTCCTCGCCGAGTTGATGCGCCTCGCGGTGCCGATACTCGACCGGTGGCTCCCCGAAAATCGGGACGTTCGCGGGGCGACGCTGGCCCGGTTCGACTTCCGATTCGAGGACGCCCCGCGGGCCTACTGGGCCGCGTTCGCGGCGCAGGTCGCGCTGGCGCTGAGTTCGTGGGGACCGCGGTGGTTCGCCGTGTTCCTCGACCTGCTGTCGGTGCTGGGGAGAACGGTCGAACTCCTGTTGACCACCGGCGTCCTGCACGTCCCGCTTTCGGTCGGCATTCTGGGACTGCTCGGCGTCCTGCTCGCTCGGGGCCTGCAAGCCCTGTTCGTGAGTTGGGCCGGGAGCGACCCGCCGCGGGCGGTGGCGCTCTCGGCCGGTGGTCTCGTGACGCTCGGGGTCGCCCTCGTCCTCGGCGTCTGGGCCGGGTCCGAAACCGTGGTGTCCTCGGCGGGGTCCGGAGTCGCCAACACGGTCGGCAACGTGGGACTGGCCGGTGTGGTCGCCGGTGCGGTGGCCACAGCGCTGTTCACCGTCGCCGCCGTCCGGCGCGCGCTGGCCACGGTGGTCGCGCCGTGGGTCGCCACGGAGTCGGCCACCGGGTTCGCTATCGCCGGCGTGGCGCTGTTCGTGGCTTCGCTCGTCGTCGCCGAGGCCGGCGGGTCCGCGCTCGCCGCGCTGGCGGGCGTTGCGGGCGCGCTCGTGGTCCACGACCTCGGGACCAACGCGGTGGGCCTCGGGGTTCAAATCGGGCGCGAGGCCGAGACCCGGACCGGCGAGTCTGCCCACGCCGTCGGGAGTCTGCTGGTCGGCGCTGGCGGGGTCGCGCTGGCGGGCGCGACGGCGTTCGTCATGGGTCGGGTCGAGTTCTCGGTCCCAGCGTGGCGGGCGAGACTCGCCGTCGCGCTCCTGCTGGTCGCGGTGCTGTGCTTCGCGGTCCTGTTCGAGCGTGATGAGTAGAGACGTATTCTCGTTTTGTTTCCGATTAGAGAGGGATGGTAGACAATTAGATGGATTGGCGTGACGGGCAAGCGACTGGGCGTCGTCGCGCGAAGCGAGGTAATTGAAGATTTCGGCGGTCTCGGAGTCGCGGGTTTCAAGTTGGCGTACACCCTCCGATACTGGTGTATCCAGATGACGAACGTCGGTCGTCGGTTGGCACTCGCCATTCTCGTCGTGGTCACCGGAAGCGTCGTGAAGGCGCTTCAACCCCAGTTCGGCGTCACCTACCCCCAGTCGGTGGTGTACCTCCTCCGAGGAGTCGCCGCGGTGGCCGCGCTGTTCGTCATGTACTACGGCTTTCGGTTGACCGCCGAGAGCAAGGAGTGAGACCGCGACGCCGTTATTCTCTGTCCGCCCCGAGGACCATCACCTTCACCCGCGCCACCGCGTCGAAGTCCCGGAGGCGGTAGACCAGACCCCGGACCTCTTCGGCCGGTCCCTCGCAGAAGGCGGTTTCCATGCACCACTCGCCCTTGTGGACGTGATTGGTCGCGGTAATCACGTCGCCGAACTCGTGTTGGACCGAGTGGAGGTCCCGAATCACCGGGTCGTGTTCGTAGTCGTAGGCCAGCACGGCCATCACCTCGCCTTCGGCCGATTCGAGTTCGGCGTGGGACTCGACGTACTCGCGCATGGCCTCCCTGATGGCCCGCGAACGAGAGTCGAGGCCCTCGGCCTGCCACGTCTCGTCGAACGCCGAGAGGACCTCCTCGGGAACGTTGAGGCTGGTTCGCATGGCTTCGGGTTGGTCCCGACCGGGGATGGATATTTCGGGTTCGAGGCCCGAGGCAGTCGTCCCGAGACCGGGCCACCGTCGAATCGCCGTCCGACCCGACGTTAAGCCCCAGATACTGACGATACGCGGGCTATAACTTTGCTTTCGCTTCCCGTAGACCACGGCATGGAGCGAGAGAACTCACGACGGCGGTTCCTACAATGGAGCGTCGCCGGCGGCGTCGCACCGCTCGCCGGCCACTCAGCCACCGCAGAGACCGACCGCTCGAACACCCTCCGAATCGAGAGCGACGGCGGCGGGTTCGGCGTCTACGAGTTCACGGTCAGCGGCGACCTGAAACAGCGAGATAGCGGCGATACCGTCAGCGGCCCGCACGCCGTTGGCAACGTCGGCCCGGAGCGCGGCACCGACACGTTCGACTACTCCGGGGAAATCACCGGCCTCGTCCTCGCGGGTCCGGCGACGCTCTACCGGAACGGAACGACAGTCTCGTCGTCGTCCTTCCCGCGCCCCGCAGGGTCGCTCACCGCCGGCGACTTCGACGCCAACTCCGGCGCGAACAGACTCGCAATCCGGAGCGAGGGCGGCGGTGTCGCGGCCTACGAATTCGCGGTGGAGAGCAACCTCCGGCAACTCGACAGCGGCGATACGGTGGGAAACGACCGGGCAGTCGGCCACGTCGGCCCGGACCGAGGAGCCGACGAGTTCGCCTTCGAGGGGAGCGTCACCGCGTTCGCGCTCGCCGGCCCCGCAATCGTCTCGCTGAACGGGAGCCAAGTCACCCAGTCCCGACCCTCCCAGACCGTCTCGCGCGGGAGTCCGAAGGCGAACGTCACGGCCCAACCGGACACCACGGTCCTGTTCGAGACCGAGACCAGCGACTACCCCGGCGAGTACATCCGGTCGGAGTGGTACGTGGACGGCGAGTGGCGACCCGGCCCGGACCTGTTCTACGGCGGTCTCAACTCGGCCAGTCGCACGACGTTCACCCACCGGTTCGACTCGACGGGCACCTACCGGGTCCGCTCGGAGGTCTACCGCGAGAACGAGTCGTCCAGAGAGGGCGACGACCCGCTCGGCGTGGTCGAATGGACCGTCGAGGTCGGCCCCGGCGGAAATCGCGCGCCGATAGTCGAGCGCCGGAATCCGAGGGCCAACATCCTCCGAACCTCCCGCCAGACCACCGAGAGAGTCGAGTTCGAGGTGTCAGCGACCGACCCCGACAGCCGACTCGACCGCATCGTCTGGTGGATAGCGCAGGGCGATTCGGTCCACGGCGTCTCGCAAGTCGGCGGCGACTACGACACCGCCAGTATCACCTACGACATCGACCCCGGCCTCCCCTTCGGCGCGTACGCCATCGACCGGCAGGGAGCCATCTCGCGGTGGCGCGGATGGAACATCAAAGAGGAGTAAGGAGACCGACACCAGCAAAACGTAAACGCAAACGAAAACGGAAACGTAAACGCTACTGGGACCCCCAGTCGGAGATGCCCAGCACCGAATCGCACTCGGGGCAGGTCCAGACTTTCGGGGTACTCGCGCGGTCTGCTTGCTCCAGTCGCTCGGCCCAGTCGGTCACGTCGGACTCGCAGTGCGGACACTTTGCCATGCCACGATTTACCACAACTTTCGGCTTGTAGTTTGGGGCGGTCGCTTTCCGCGGACGCTCCCGCTAATCCGACCGACTCGACAGGGACAAAATTATAACCCGGTTGACCGCAACAAGCCGATATGGCCGACCTCCTGCCCTCCAGTCCCGACCCCTCGGCGGGCGACGGAGGCGAACCCCGCGTCATCGGCGTCGATAGCGACGACGCCGACGACCTCCTCTCCGCCCTCCAGTCCGAGACCGCCCGCGACCTGCTCGCAGTACTCTACGACGACCCCGCGACGCCCTCCGTCCTCGCCGAGGAGGCCGACACCTCCATCCAGAACGTCCGGTATCACCTCGAACGCCTCGCCGACGCCGACCTCGTGGAAGTCGCCGATACGGTCTACTCCGAGAAGGGCCGCGAGATGAAAGTCTACGCCCCCTCGGCGAAACCGCTGGTCGTGTTTGCCGGCGGCGACGACGACGCGCCGGGTCTGGAATCTGCCCTCTCGAAACTGCTGGGCGCGCTCGGCATCTTGGGCCTGTCGAGTCTCGTCGTCCAGCGCCTGTTCGGCGGTCCGAACGCTGTCGGCGGACCGGCGACCGACGTGGAGTTTCAGGGCGGCGGTAGCGGCGCTGACAGCGGTGGCGGCGCTGGCGGCGGTAGCGGCGCGGACGTTGCGACGACCGAATCCCAGAACCAAAACCTCAGCGCGCCCGGCCCGAACGGCGCGGGCGGTTCGACGCCCACCGCAGAAACGACTACCGAAACCGCGGCGAGCGCCGAAACGACCGCCGACGCCGCCCGGACCACCGAGTCTGCCACGACCGCCGAGGAGGCCCGAACCACGGTCACGGAGTCGGCCGGGACGCTCGCCGAGACGACCCAGAGCGCCGGGGACAGGGCCGCCGAGGCCACCACTACCGTAGTCGAGTCCGGCAGTTCGGCGGCCGGGGACGCACTGGCCGGTGGCCTACCGCCGGGCGTTCTGTTCTTCGCCGGGGGTCTGGTGGTTCTCCTCGGGTTCGGTGTCGTGAGGTACCTGCACAATCGGTGAGTCCTCGCGTTGTTCTGTCTCCGTTCCCGGTCGTCTCCCTCCCGTACCTTTTTGCCCCTGTCGCGCTTCCGTCGGTCGATTCCCCCGCGCCGTCTTTCGATTCCAACCCTCACGGGCTAAATTTTCCGAGACCTTTCCCGAACACGTAGAAAAACGGTGGGTCTTTTATATTATGCCACGGAATAATACTGTATGGAACAACTGCTTGAGAGTCGGGAGACCGACGCTAACGACGTAGACCTTTCGCGCGGCGCAGACGACTTCGACTCGCTCCTGTTCTGTGGGCGATGCGGGGAGCGATTTCAGGCCTCCGAGGCCACCGACGACGGGTGGTACTATCGATGTCCGAACGAGGACTGCGACGCCGAGGGGATACACGAGGACCTCTATCCGGTGAAAGACGTGCTTCCATCGACGCACTGACGACCGGACTGGGACTTACCAGACCGCGACTGCCCTGACGGGCGACCCATCGGCCCCGGCCAGTGGGAGTGGATACGCTCGGAGTTCGAACCGCTCGGGCAGGTCGGCCAGTCCGGTCAGGTTTTCGACGACGAATCGCCCGCGGCCGAGGAGTTCGCGGTGGGCGGGCACGCCAGCAGGCTCTTGTTCCATTTCGGTCTCGCTCTCTTTGTTCTCGTTCTCGCTCCCGGCCTCGCTCGGCGACGGGTCGGGACTCAGCGCGTCGAGGCCGACGTGCAGTCCGCGCTCGGCGCACTCCTTCGCGGCGTCCGCGGTCAGATACGGGTGGTCGAAGTACCGGTCGGTGCCCCAGTGGGCGTCCCAGTCGGTTCGAAAAATCAGCAGTTCCGCGTCGCCAATCTCGTCGCGGGTCGGAACCGCCCCGATGCCGATGGGTTCTCGCGCCCCGAGCGCCGAGCAGTCCACGATTCGGGTGTCGAAGGTGAACTCCTCGATTCGGAACTCGTCCAGATTCTTCCCGTCGGGTTCGGTGTGACTCGGCGCGTCGATGTGGGTCCCGGCGTGGGTTCCGAGTCGAAGTCGGGTCACGCGATAGCCGTCGTCGTCGTGGGTCGCCGAGGGGGAGAACTCAACTTCCGGGTCGCCGGGATACACCGTCGCGTCGGCGTCGAGCGATTGGGAGAGGTCGCGGGTTGGCATGGGTCGGCCTTCGGGGCAGGCCGCCGAGGGTCTTTCGTCCGCCGGTCAACTTTCCGAGCTTTCTGTGTGACACGAAGCAACACGATACGCATTTATCGCCCCGAGACTTACGCCCCACTCCATGATGGCGACAACCCACGCCCTGTTCGGTGTTGTCCTCGCTACCGCGACGATGGGGGTCGCGCCGGAGTTCGCCCCCGTCGCGCTCGTAGCGGGGGTCGCCGGGAGCGTGTTCCCCGACTTAGACCTCTACGCGGGCCACCGCCGGACGCTCCACTACCCAGTTTACTACGCGGTTGCGGCGGTCTTGGCGGTCGGCCTCGCGGTCGCAGTGCCACTCGCCGAGACAGTCGGATTCGCGGTGTTCCTCGCCGGCGCGGCGGCCCACTCGCTGATGGACGTGTTCGGCGGGGGCCTCGAACTCCGGCCGTGGGAGGCCCAATCGGACCGCGCGGTCTACGACCACTACCGCGGTCGGTGGGTCGCCCCGAAACGCTGGGTTCGCTACGACGGCGCGCCCGAGGACCTGCTGGTCGCCACGGCCTTCGGTGCCCCGGCGTTCGTGGTCTGGACCGGGCCGACCCAGACCTTCGTCGCCGGCGTGCTGGCGGTGTCGGCGGGGTACGCCCTCCTGCGCAAGCCCCTCGCTGGACTGGTGGAACGCATCGTTCCGCACGTCCCCGCCGGGATTCGCTCGCACCTCCCCGAGCGGTTCCGGGAGGGAAGCCGTGAGGTGAGATGCGAGGAGGACGCTGACGCGAACAGCGAGGCGAGTGGCGAGACAAGCATCCCCGCGCCGCGGGCCGAGCGCGGGGACTGAGCCAGTATCAGCGCACCGGCGACCCACGGGGCTTGGGGCGGTTCGGTCGCAGGAGAGTCTGTCGGGGTCGCTAGCAGGCGGGCTATCCGTCGTCGGTGGCCTCGCGGTACTGCTCGCGGGAGATGGTGTAGCGGTGGAGGTCCCGAACCTCGTCGCCTTTCGGGACGAAATTGCGGAGAACGCCGTCGTGTTGCCCGCCGAATCGCTCGACGTACTTCTCGATGGCCCGCCGGGAACGCTGGTTGCCGACCTGATGAGAGGCCCCGACGAGTTCGAGGTCGAGGCGGTCGAAGGCGAGTTCGAGCATGGCCTCTGCGCGCTCGCCGGAGTAGCCACGGCCCCAGAAGGGCTTGCGGAGCCAGATTCCCAGTTCGGCCGACCGGCGCTCCCAGTCGAGATGGAGGTTGGTCGTGCCCGCGAGTTCGGCGTCTTCGTCGTCTTCGCCGGACTCCTCTCGGGGGAGAATCGCGTAGGTGGCCTGCCCGCAGTCGTCCCATTGCTCCTCTACGTCGGCGAGGTAGTCGTGGGTCTCCTTGGGCGTCTCGTGGGGGTCCCACATGACGTACTCGCTGACCTCGCTCATGTGGGGTGCCCCGGCGCGCATGTACCGGTAGAGGCGCATCGTCGGGACCGTCTCCCGGCAGAGGCGGACGAAGCGGAGTCGTTCGGTCTCGACTTCGCTGGGGAACACGAACGAACTACGTCCTCGGGAAGCATGTGTGCTTCGGCCTGCGACAGAATCGCCTGCGGGCGTGGCCTCGGTGCGGTCCGATTCGGAGGAGAAATCCAGTTTGGGGTAGTGGTTTCGGGGTACCAGCCCGCAGATACTGACGGTGGGTCAGCCCCGCGTACCTACCTACTACTCGATACATATCAATCTAGGGGTTCGAGCAACTCCGTTCCGGAGATGTCGGAAAATCGGCTTTCGACGCGCATGGCGGACCACTTTCACTTTCACTCCGGTTGGCTCACCCCTTTAGTAGTCGCCCGCGTCTCGTCGGACATGGCCAGTTCAGTCGCGCCGAACGGGAATACCGCGGTCTTCGACCAACTCTGCGAGGCCATCGCCCGCCAGCAGGGCGGCCACGCGGTGTACATGAAGGCCGCTCACGTCGTGCGCCGGTCGAACGGGGCCTACGGGCTGGTGGGACTCGAAACGGGCGGCGAGCGCGTGGTCTACCACTACGAAGGCGTCTTCGTCTCGGCGATGCCCTTCGACGAGGAGGGCGTCCGACGCGACGAGGCCGAGACGCTGGCCCGCAACGAGGACGTGCGCGAGGGCCTTCACGAAGTCGAGTACTCGTGGGTCCACCCGGACTACCGCGACGAACTCGACGGCGGGAACTGAGCGGCGGTCGGCGCGTCTCCCCCACTCTTTTGTGGCTGACCTGACGACACCCGGACATGAGCGACGAGACCGTCCTCTGCCCCGATTGCAGGTGGACCGGCCAAAAATCGGACCTCGACGCCAGCGGCGGAAGCCACTCCTGTCCGGTGTGTGACATGGACATCCGGGTAGAGTGAGGCCCTGCGAGCGGTCCGCACTCCTCCAGACAAACATTTACAATTCTCTCGGCCAATAGAACAATTGTTTAACCGTCGTCGCTCCGCTTTTGGACCGGCAATTGCGCAAAAAGCGGTGTCGAAATCGAGCTATCGCGCTACTCCAGCGGGTCCAGACCCTCCTCGGCGCGGAGGGCGTCGATGTACTCGCGGAAGCCGGTTTCGAGGTCGTACTCGGGGTCGTAGCCCAAGTCCTCCTGTGCGTCGGTCATGTCGAGTTGCTGGGTCCACGGGAGTTCGCCCTCGTCGCTGACCTCGATGTCGGCGTCGGGCATGATGGAGCGAACCGCCTCTGCGGCCTCGCGGATGGTCGCCACCTCGCCCCGGACGTTGTAGATGCGCTGGCTCAGGTCGTCCTCGGGCGCGAAGGCGGCCTTCCGGAAGGCTTGGGCGATGTCCTTGACGTACTGCCAGTCGATAACTTGGTCGCCGTATTCGACCGAGAACGAGTCGCCGACCGCGGGCTTTTCGATGATGTTGGCGAGGAAGGCCGACCCGCCGGTCTCGCGGTAGGGACCGTAGGCGACGGTGGGGCGCAGGCCGACGTGACTCACGCCGTGGTCCTCGAAGTAGACCTTGGCCTGATGCTCGTTGTACTCCTTGGTCGCGCCGTAGAGCGTGTCGGGGTAGACCAAATCCTCCTCGTCAACCCAGTCGCCCTCGTAGTTCTCCGGCGGGGCGTAGACTGCGGCCGAGGAGGCCCACGCCACGCGCTCCACTTGGTCATCGAGGGTCCGGGCGGCCTCGAAGACGTTGTTCGTGCCCATGATGTTGACCTCGGCCGCTCCTCGGGGGTTGTCCCGCGCGAGGTTGGTCAGGAGTGCGGCGAGGTGGACGATTCGGGTCGCGCCCGATTCGCGGACCGCCCGGATGACGCTGGTCGGGTCGGTGATGTCCCCGCGGACGATTTCGACGTCCTCGGCGATGTCGAGTTTCTCCAGAATTCGCGTGTCGGTCGAGAGGTCGTAGGCCACCACGTCGTGGCCCTCCTCTACGAGGTCCTGCGCGACGTAAGAGCCGATGAATCCGGTGCCGCCCGTGACGAGTACGGTCTCTGATTCGGTCATCGCTTGCAAATCTGTCCGGCAACGTAAAAAAGTGCAGTAAAGGGCTCTGGATTGTAGTACGTATCTATTTCCTGAGAACCAATTGTTCACCAGTCTTAATATATTCTTCTACTTAGTGTATTTAAACGTCGTCCGCTTTCATAATTTGTAATTTTAACTTACTACCTTCGATGCTCTGAATCCTATTGTTAATCCTATCAGAATTGTATACGATGTCACTATCAATAGCGACAAGAATACCAATTGAATCTTTTTTATGGATTTCCACTGCATCCACAATGACATCTTTGTCGTGATCTATGTCTAAATCACCCAATTCTTTTTTCAGTTTACTATTAGAGGATTCCGGATACGACTTGTCAATTAAGGATTCTATTATTTCTCTTTGTAACGTTTCGATATTCTGTGACAGACGGCGAAAATCAGAAAGTTGTTTTCGGCGTTCTTCATGTCCCCAACCACATTGTACATCATATCTGATGTGAGAGGTGTCATTTGGAGAGCTTTGAATATCTCGTTGAGAAATATCATAATCGTAGATGTCTAAATCCGGATTTTCTTCTAACCAATCCAAAAGATCATCATAAATTTTATTCCTTCGCTCGCAACA
The DNA here is from genome assembly GCF_029338375.1 of Halorussus lipolyticus. Lineage (NCBI taxonomy): Archaea > Methanobacteriati > Methanobacteriota > Halobacteria > Halobacteriales > Haladaptataceae > Halorussus > Halorussus lipolyticus. The sequence continues at coordinate 226,396 of NZ_CP119805.1, forward strand.
TCGTTCAAATTCACCGCTCACTTTCCCGCCGATTACTTTATATATGTCCGAGTTCTCAATTAGCCGCTCTGAACCTTTGTCTTCCTCTATTTCCCCAGGGAGTTTCGCATAGACATAGTTCAGAAGTACTGATGTGTCAAAATTGACTTCTTTACTAGTGCTCATTCATCCTGATTTGCTTGCTCATTAGGTAAAATAATGTCGCTTTCTTCATCTATATCTAGTGAAGTATAATCCTCAATATTAGGTAGCAAATCTGCTTTGTAACACCAATTAGCGAGTTTTTCTCGTTCTTCTTCTACTTGCTTTTCGAATCCATTAAATTCACGCAAGCTCTCAAATTTTAGAGCCTTCGCATTCGGACCACACGCTTTGTCAGCAGAGATTAGTAAAGCCGGATATTTCCAAACATAATAATAGAAGAAATCGTGAAGCTCATCTAAAATGCGCCGTTGCTCTTGTGTCGTCGTCTCTTTCTGAGATAATTTATAAAGTATCTGTTCTATTAAATCAGTTCCAGAAGCAACAACTGCCTTGGTATCTGAAAGCTCTTCGATTGATGATAGTTCTAAATGCAAATCCGAAATCAAATATCGGATTTCTTTCTCTTTGGGTGGTGGAAGTAAAGCATCAGATCCACCTCCGTCAAAATCGCTAAGGGTTGTGTTTTTGGATTCTGTTTCAATCAACTTGTCTATATTATAAAGCTTCTCTTTTATATTAGTAGAAATTATATACAAATCCCTGTATTTTTCTGGCGCAAATTCTTGATAGAAATCTCTTAAGAATGAGAACCTATCCTCCCACCATATCTTGCGAAGAGAATAGTCTCCAAAAAACACTTCATTTTCAAAGAAATCACGAAGTTTGTTTAACCGGTCGGTATATGGCGTCTCGGATTGAAGACTACCAAAATATCTTTCTGTACCAGGTTTCGCGGTAAGAGAAGTACCATAACTCACCTTAGTATTTGCGCCAGCAAGATACCAACTATAAGTAAGATCTAAATCAAAGTTCTTAATAGCAAAATATGTTAACTTTTCCTCCTCAATTTCGGTTATCTCCCGATCTCGTTTATCAAAGATCTCTTTTAATGCCAGATCAATCGCTAAATGAACGTCTGTACGCAGATCTTCCTCTCCATCAAAGGGATCCCCATCGGAGGGAAGAGGACTCATTACATGTATATCATGTTGTCTATAATATAGGCCTTTTTGTTTCCGTCATCCAAGTAAGATATTTTCTTCCAAATTTGAAAAGGAACTAAACGAGGTGATTGCTTCACTTGGTAACTATATTTTCCTCTGGATGCTCTCATCCCTTTTCCGCGACCCCAGCATACTTCCCCGCGCTCCTACCATTCCGAAACGAAACACCGTGCGCCCCGTCTCGCTCACCGACCGACTCCCGGACCTCTCGCGCGAATCCCTCCTCGTCGTCTCGCTGGTCGGCGGCGCGGAGTTCGTCAACCACACGTATCTGGTCCTCTTTCCGCCGATTCTGGGCATCCTCTCCGAGGAGTTCGGCGTCTCGCTCGCCATGCTCGGGATTGCGATGGGCGTGCAGGGCGGGGCCAACACCCTGTTTCAACTCCCCTTCGGCTACCTCGCGGACAACTACGACCGCAGGCTTACGCTCGGCCTCTCGCTGGGTCTCAGCACCGCCAGCGTCTTTCTAATCGCCTTCGCGCCCACCTTCGAGATTCTACTGGTCGGCCAAGCCCTGCTGGGAATCGGTATCGCGGGCCACCACCCCGCGCACTTCCCGCTCCTCGCCGACGCCACGCCCGAAAACCTCCGCGCTCGGGCCTTCAGCGTCCGGGGATTCTTGGGGAGCCTCGGATTCGGTTTTCCCCCGGTCTTCTTCGCTGTGATTCTGGGCTTCCGAGGACTCTCGTGGCGAGGAGCAGTCGCGCTCATCGGGGCGTTCGGCGCGCTCTACGCCGTCGTCACCCTCGTCGCGTTCCAGCGGTACGTCGGCGAAGGCGTGACCGCGCCGGAGGCCAGCGAGGCGTCCGAGGACGATTCCGACTCGCTCTCGCGCCGGGAGTCGGTCCACCAGGAATGCCGGGCCATTCTGGCCTCGCCGGGGGTGCTGGCGCTGGCGCTCCTCGCGCTGGTGGCCTCCACCGCGAGTTGGGGCCTGACCTCCTACGCCGTGGTCCTCCTTCAGCAGGGCTACGGACTGGCGCTCGACGCCGCGAATCTGACCCTCTCGGCGATGTTCGTGGTGGGCGCGGTGGCGGTCCTCGTCGGCGGGGACCTCTCGGACCGGTTCTCGGCCGGGCCGCTCATCCTCGGAAGCTACGCTTCGGTCGTGGTGCTGGTTGGTCTGCTCGCCACGCTCTCGATTCCGGCGCTCGCCGCGGTCGGGTGCCTCCTCGTGGTCGGCGGAACTCGGGCGCTCGCGGGGCCTGCTCGGTCGAAGTTGGCAGACGGTCTCTCGGCGCGGTCGGACCTCGGGCGGAACTTCGCCATCATCACGGTCGGAACCATGACCGGGAGCGCGCTCGCACCGCCCCTGTTCGGCGCGCTCATCGAGGGACCGGGCCTCCGAGTCGCGTTCGCCGCGATTGGGGGCATCTCGGCGCTGGCGGTGGCGGTGACGCTGTTCGTCCTCTCGCGGCAGGGCGACGAAAATCGAGAGTCGGCGAGGGTCGGCGCGGAGACCGAATCGGAGTGACTTAGCTTCGCTGGGAGTACCGAATCGGGAGCGACTCGACGCCGTAGATGAACGAACTCCGGGTGGGTTGGAGTTCGGTCTCGGCGAGTCGAACGTCCTCCACGCGGTCCAGCAGTTCCGAGAGCGCGATTTTGGCTTCGAGGCGGGCCAACGGCGCGCCCAGACAGTAGTGGGTGCCGTGGCCGAACCCGAGGTGCTGGTTGGGCGACCGGTCGGGTTTGAAGGTGTCGGCGTCCTCGAACCGGCGTTCGTCGCGGTTGGCCGACCCGAGCCAGACGACGATTCGGTCGCCCTCCTCGATGGTTTCCCCGCGCATCGTCACGTCCTCGGTGGCGATGCGAGTCATCGCCTGCACCGGCGACCGGTAGCGCAGGGTCTCCTCCAGCGCGTTCGTGAGTTTGCGCTCGTCCCCCCGGAGGCGGTCGAACAGGTCGGCGTCCGCGTCGGCGAAACACCGGACCGCGTTCGTAATCAGGTTCGTGGTCGTGATGTTGCCCGCGATGAGGAGCAAGATGCACATGCCAAGGGCCTCCTCTTGGGAGAGATTGCGCCCGTCGCTCAACTCCGCGGTGACGATTTGGGACATCAGGTCGTCCCGCGGGTTCTCCCGGCGGTCCGCTATCATCTCCATGAAGTACTGGGCCATCTCCATCTGGGTCTGCTGTTGGCGCTCTGCGAACTCCTCGCTGGCCTCGTCGTCGCTCGCGGCCGAAACGAGCGTGTCGGACCACTCCTTGAACTGGTCGCGCTCGTCGGCCGGGACGCCCAGCAGTTCCGCGATGACCGTCACCGGAAGTGGGTACGCGAGGTCCGCGACGAGTTCCATCTCGTCGCCGTCGGCGATGGCCGACTCCAGCATCTCAGTGGCGAGTTCGCGGAAGTGGGGTTCGCGCTCGCGGAGGGTCCGGGGTTGGAACTCGTCGTCCACGACGCTCCGGAGTTCGTCGTGGCGGGGCGGGTCCTGAAACAGCATCGTGTCGAAGATTAGCCCTTCGCCCGGATTGTCCGGTTCCACGAAGTCGTTTGCGAGGCGCGGATTCACCGAGAACGTCTCGTCGTCGTCCAGAATCGTCTTCACGTCGTCGTACCGGAACACGTCCCACGATTGGCGCTCGGGGTCGTACCTGACGGGGTTCTCGTCGCGCATCTCCCGGTACCAGTCGAACGGTTCGAGCCACGACTCCCGGTCCTGTAGTTCGTCGGGAAACGCCTGTAGCCCCTGCGGGTTGGCGGAACTCATGCCACCGTCCTACGTGCTTGTACCGCTAAACTCTCAGGAAAGCTCCGACGGGAGACACTTTCGAGGTCGTTCGTCGTGAGCTGTGTAATATTGCTCTAAGCAATTTATGCCAATCTTTAACAAATAATTTTGGGTCCTTGTTCGGTCAGCGTCCCCACTCCGGCCCTTTCCCCAGACTACCTTCGGAGTTCCCAGCGAAGCGACAAACCAAAGTCATGCGCCCGAGTCACTTCGGCCAATGACCGAGACCAACGAGGAGGTCGTCGCCCACCTCGAACAGTTGGGCGTCGAGTACGTCTTCGGCTACCCCGGCGGCCGCGTCATCGAACTGCTGGACGAACTGCCCGAATCCGACATCGACGTGGTTCGGCCCCGCGACGAGCGGGAGGGGAGCGTCATGGCCGAGATGCACGGCCGTCTGACCCAGAAACCGGGCGTCCTCGCCGGACAGGGGCCGTGGATTGGCAGTTTGGGAACTATCGGCCAGATGGAGGCCCGCCTGTCGTCGTCGCCGATGGTCGCGCTGACCGAGGCCAGCGAGCGCGGCGACTACTCGACGCTCGCGCCCTACCAGCAGTCCAGAGGAGACTACGGCGGCCTCGAACTCCCCAAAATCCTCGACGCCGTGACCAAGGAATACTGGTTCCCGCGCTCGCCGACCGAGACCCTCCGGAGCGTCCAGTTGGCGTTCAAGCACGCCACCGCGGGCCGACCCGGCCCGACCGCGGTCATCTTCGACGGCGACGCCATCACCGAGGACGTGCCCGAGGACCCGACCCCGCCGGTGTGGGACGCCGACGAGCAGGTCAAAAACTGGGACTCCGCGCCGACCGAGAGAGACGTAGCACAGGCCGCCGAGGCCTTCGCCGACGCAGAGAAACCCGTCATCGTCGCCGGAAACGGCATCCACGCCGCCCAAGCCTACGACGAGTTGCAGGCCGCGGCGGAGGCCTACGACGCGGTGGTCGTGACCTCCTACCTCGGCAAGTCCACGATTCCGGAGACCCACGACCTCGCCGGCGGCGTCATCGGGTCGTTCGGCCACGAGGGCGCGAATCAGGTCGTGAGCGAGGCCGACGCCCTGCTGGTCGCCGGGTGCCGGATGAACCCGATGGACACCAACTGGCAGGCCCCCTCCTTCATCCGCCCCGACGAGCAGACCATCATTCATGCCGACATCGACACCCGGAACGCGGGATGGGTTTACCCCGCCGACGTGGGCCTCATCGGGGACGCAAAAGAGAGCCTGCAAGCCTTGGTCGATGCAGGCGAGGGAAGCAACGACTGGGCGCTCGACCGGGCCGAGGAGGCCCGCGAATCCTTCTCGGACCCCAAATGCGACTCTGACGACGCGCCCATCAAACCTCAGCGCGCCGTGAAGGAAATCGAGGCGGTCGTTGACGACGAGACCATCGTCACCGCCGATTCGGGTAACAACCGCTTCTGGCTCCTGAACTACCTCCAGACGCCCGGCATCCGGACCTACTTCGGGTCGGGCGGCGTCGGCGGCATGGGATGGGCGACTCCCGCCGCAGTTTCGGCGGCGCTCACCACCGACAAGGACGTTATCGGCGTCGCCGGAGACGGCGGATTCACGATGACGATGACCAGCGTCGAAATCGCCGTCGAGCAGGGCGTCGCGCCCACGTTCGTCGTCCTGAACGACACCAGTCTCGGGATGGTCCGCCAGATGCAGGACGAGGAGGGCGACATCGCCGGCGTCGAGTTCCACGACACCGACTTCGTGAAAGTCGCCGAGGGCTTCGGTGCCGAGGGCATTCGCGCCACGACGCCGGACGAACTCGCCGACGCGCTCGCCGAGGGCAAAGCAAACGACGTGCCAACGGTCGTAGACGCCCGAATCGACCGCGACGAGGACATGGCCGACCAACTCCAGTCATCGTTCTACGCCGAAGTCGGCGGGCTTCACGAGTAAGCGAGGCCGACCTCCCACTCGGCCGAACCTTTTTACCGACTCCACGCGCCCCTCTCGGCATGACCGACAAAATCCTCAACGACATTCGGGTCCTCGACCTCTCGACGTTCGTCACGGGCGGGTTCGCCACCCTGATGCTGGCCAATCAGGGCGCGGAGGTCGTCAAGGTCGAGCGCCCCGACGCGGGCGACGACAATCGCCGCGCCGGACCGCCCTTCATCGACGGCGAGTCGCCCTACTTCTGGACGGTCAACTACGGCAAGCGAAGCGTCGAACTGGAGTTGAAATCCGAGGCCGGCAAGCAGGCGCTCTACGACCTCGCAGAGGAGGCCGACGTGTTCGTCCAGAACTACCGGCCGGGCACCGCCGAGCGCCTCGACGTGGACTACGACGCCATCCGCGAGCGAAATCCCGGCATCGTCTACTGCGCCATCTCGGCGTTCGGCCAGACCGGCCCGTGGAGCGAGCGCAGAGGGTACGACCTCCTCGTGCAGGGCATGTCAGGTATCATGAGCGTGACGGGGGAAGCGGACCGACCCCCGGTCAAAGTCGGCCTGCCTCAGACCGACCTCATCACCGGGATGTGGGCCGGATTCGGCATCGTGAACGCGCTCTACGACCGCGAGCGGACCCCGGCCGACGAGTGGGACGGCGAGTACATCGACCTCGGGATGCTCGACGCGACCCTGCCGTGGTTGACCAAGCACGCCGGGAGGGTGTTCGCGGGCGAGGACCCCACCAGAATGGGCACCCAAGACCCGGTTTTAGCACCCTACCAGACCTACGAGACCGAAGACGGGCACATCAATATCGCCTGCCTCAATCAGAAGCTCTGGCGGGAGTTCTGCGAGGCCTTGGACCGCCCGGACCTGTTCGCCGACACGGACTTCGAGACCAACGCCGACCGGGTGGCGAACATGGACGCGCTCGAAGCCGAAATCGAGGCCGAACTCCGCGAGCGGACCACCGACGAGTGGATGGAGATGCTGGTCGAGGAGGCCGGCGTTCCGGCCGGACCAATCCAGAGCGTCGAGGACGCCCTCTACAACGACCAGACCGAGGCCCGCGGCGTCGTCACGGAAGTAGAGCGCGAGTGCGCCGACGGCGAGACTCGGACTGTTCCGGTCATCGAGCATCCCCTGAACTACGCCAACGCCGACAGCGGATTCGAGTCGGCACCGCCCGAGTTGGGCGAGGACAACCGAGAGTTGTTCCGCGAAATCGGCTACGCCGAGGCCGAAATCGAGGAGTTAGCAGAGAAGGGCGTTTTTGGAGCGGAGTGAGTCTTAGCGTAGCTCCTCGTGCAACTGCTCGGCGGCGGTCCGGACCGCCTCGCTACTCTCTCGCTCGGGTGACCACCCGATTGCGCTGGCCTTCTCGATGGAGAGGCGCATCTTGGGCACGTCGCCGGTCCAACCTCTGTCGCCGCCGGTGTACTCGAACTCGGGGTCACAGCCAACCACGTCACTGACCAGTTCGGCGATGCGCGTGACCGAGATGGTCGTCCGGGTGCCGAGGTTGTAGATGTTGGTCGGTTCGTCGGTGTTCTCCACGACGTGTTGCATGCCGGCCACGCAGTCCTCGACGTGGAGGTAGGACTTCTCTTGGCGACCGTTGCCGAGGATTTCGAGGCTCTCGGGGTCGTCCAGCAGTTTCTCGATGAAGTCCGAGATGACGTTGTTGCGCTGGTGGGGACCCACGACGTTCGAGAAGCGGAACATCCACGTCGTGAAGTCGTGTGAGTGGGCGTAGGTCGAAAGCAGGCCCTCGCCGGCCAACTTGCTCGCGCCGTAGGTGCTGACGGGTTCGAGCGGCGCGAAGTCCTCGGGGGTCGGGCGCGGGGCCTCGCCGTAGACCGCCGACGACGAGGCGAACGCGATTTTCGAGAGGCCAACCTCGTCCATGCGTTCGAGCAGGTTGTAGACCATCGTGTTGTTGGCCTCGAAGACGCGGCGGTGGTCGCCCCGGTTCACGTCCGAGAGCGCCCCGAGGTGGAAGATAACGTCCAAATCGTCGGTGACGACTTCGGCCACGTCGGCTTCGTCGGTGAGGTCGCACTCGGCGAACTCGACCGATTCGGGCACCCACTCGCGGTTGCCCTTCGAGCAGTTGTCGGCGACGAGTACGTCGTTGTCCTCGGCGAGCGACTCGCTGAGGTGGGTTCCGATGAGGCCCGCCCCGCCGGTGACGAGGACGGATTTGCCTGCGAGTTCCATGCCCGACATAGCGGCGGAGCGACGGATATATCTTTACGTTCGGGGTTCGAGGCGTGGGATTTGGGACCACGTTCCGGTTTCGAGATGCACCGTCCGGTGACGCAAACACCTAAATACGCAGATTCGCCACCTCCACGCATGAGCGACGAGGACTGGGGCGCGAGCGCGCTGTCGGTGCGCGAGGGCCTCCGGGACGCCATCGCTGGCGGTTCGGAACCCGGTTGGCGGACAGCGGTCGCAACCGTCACAGCTGTCGAGGAGTCGGCCTACCGACGACCCGGCGCGAAGCGACTCGTCGGTGGTGACGCTCGGGGCGGTCCGCTCGCGGCCCTCGCCGAGCGCGCGGCCGACGGGCCGGTCCGCGAGACGTTCGACCGCACTGCCGACGACACCGAGTGGGGCCTCGGACAGAACGGCGTCATCGACGTGCTGGTCGAACCCGCCGACCAGAGCTTTCGGCCCGCACTGGAACGAGTCGCAGAGGGCGAGCGCGTGGCCGTCCTCACGGTAGTCGGCGGCGACCACCCCGACGCAGAGGTCGGCGCTCGGGCCGTGGTCGGCGAGGAGGGAAGCGTCGAAACCACCGAGGCCCGCCCCTCGATTCCCGACGGCCTCCTCGGGGCAGTCCGCGAGCGCGCCGGTGAGTTCGCTGTCACCGGGCGCTCGGCGACCGTCGAAATCGAAACCGAGCGCGGGACCGCCGACGTTTTCGCCGACGGCCTCGAACCGGTTCCGGAACTGCTGGTCTTCGGTCACGGCGAGGACGTTCGCCCGGTGGTTCGTCTGGCCCGCGAGGCCGGATTTCGCGTGACGGTGGCCGTTGAGGACGGCGCGCGGGCCGACCCCGACGAGTTCCCGTCAGCGCACGAGGTCGTCGCGGTCCGGCCCGCTGAGGTCGCCGAAGTCGTCTCCCGGCCGGCGGACACCTACCCGGTACTGATGAGTCACGACTTCATGGCCGACAGGCAGGCGCTGGCGGCCCTGCTGGAGACCGACGTGACCTACGTCGGCCTGATGGGGCCGCGCAAGCGATTCGAGGCGATGCGCGACGAACTCGCCGAGGTGGACGGAGAACTCGCCGACGAAGACGCCGAGCGAATCGCAACCCCGGTCGGGTTGGACCTCGGCGCGGGCGAACCGAGTCAAATCGCGCTCTCGGTCGTGGCCGAGGTGCTGGCGGTGTCGAACGAACGCGACGGCGGTCGGTTGACTGACGGCGAAGGGCCGATTCATCCCCGCCCGGAGTGAGAATAGCGCCCGCGAGTCGTCGTCTCGACCGGGCGGCCGCCACGAGAACCATGTCGGTCGGTCCCGTTAGTCCCTGCATGGTCCCAGACCGCGATTCCCCGACGACCGAGGACATCGAGGGACGGATAGAGCAGGTTGGTCGCTACTCTCGGTTCGTCAAGGCGGGACTCGGCGTCATCGTCTCGGCGTTCGTCCTCGCCGTGGTCGGACGGTTGCCCTCTAATCTCGGGTCGGTAGCGAGCGCCGTCGATGCTGTCCTCCTGCCGTTGATTTTCGTCGGGATGGGACTGTTGCTGTTCGGCATCGGGATGCACCTCCACCTCATGCACCTCAACCTCGTCAAGCAGTTACGCAAGAGTCGAGTTGCGGAGTCGCAGTCCGAAGACGAGGCGAAGTCGTAGTACGGTCCAAGACACATTCACATTTCCCTAAGGAACAGGAATAATTGTAAAAGAAATATTTATATTTACTCGTCCGCCCTACCTGCTTCGTTCGTCCCACCCGCCTCGTCGGCCCCATCCGCCTCGACCCGAAGCGATTCCAGCGCGTCCGCGAACGCCGCCGTGTCGGCCGGGAACACCGAAATCGGCTTCGGGCGGTCGGCCACCTTGATGCGGGCCTTGCCGCGCTTGCGGTAGGTCCAGTAGAGGCTTCCCGCGCCGAAGACGGCGAACGCGCCCCCGAGGAGGACGCTCCTCGGAATCGAGTAGAGACCGTAGCCCACCAGCAGGACGCTCAAGACGGCGAGGAACCAGTCGAAGGCCTCGATTGTGACCTCGGCCACGTCGTCGAGCGCGATGCTGGTGATTTCGTCGTCCGCGGAGACCAGCAGGCGGTCGTCGGTCACCACGACGGTCCCGCCGGTTCTGAGCGGCAGGCGCTCGCGGATTTCGTCGTCGCCGACGGCGTCGGAGAGGGCGGTCATCGCTCGGGAGTTGGAAGTGCGGGGTGGAAAAGGGTGCGGTGTTCGGAGAACCACCCGCGGCGTTTCGAGGCCGCCGTCGTCTTCAATCGAAATTCCCGAGCGACCGAGAATCAGTCAGTCCGCACCGGGAGCGCGCTCCTCGGAGTCCGACGACCGGTACCGGTCGAAAAAGGACCGGAAATCGCTCTCGTCTTCCGACATCGCTTCGAGTTCGGTGATGCCGCGCTCGTCGGCGGTGCCCTCGATGGTGTTGTCGAGGAAGAACGCGACGATGCCGCCGACCGCCATCCCGGTCGAACCGATGACGAAGATGGTGGTCGAGACGACCTCTGTCCCCAGAATCGCGCCCAGCACGGGCACCTGCGCCATCCCCTGCTGGAACCCTGCCGCGCCGTCGGCGACGTTGCCCATGTAGGAGGGAATCGCCAGTCCGACGAACAGCGCGAACCCGACGACGAAGACGTTCCGGTTGCTGTCCAAGTCCACGAACTTGAGTTGCGAGAGACCCACCGCCGCGATTTGGCCGAACATGGCGACGTAGAGGCCCCCGACGATGGGCGCGGGGATGGTGGCGAACAGTTGGCCGACGTAGCCCACGTACCCAGCGACTATCATTACGCCAGCGCCGATTTGGACCACGTAGCGCGAGGCGACGCCCGTGATGCCGATTGCGCCGACGTTTTCGGTGTAGGAGGTCGAACCGTTCCCGGTGCCCATGACGGCCGCGAGGACGTTGCCGACGCCCTCCATGCCGATACCGTGGTTGATGCGCTTCTTGCTCGGCGCGCCCTTGCCCGCCATCCGGGCGACGGCGTGGTAGTCGCCGAAACTCTCGATGGCCGAGGCCAACATCCCGGCTATCATGCCGACGACGAACGCGGGCGTGAACCGGGGCAGTCCCCACTGGAAGGGGTAGATGGGTTGGACCGCGGGTGCGCTGGCGACCGCACCGAGGTCAACGTAGCTGACCGAGTTCGGGCCGTAGACGCCCGTCACCGACAGAATCGCCGCGACGACCCACGCCGTGGCCATGCCGAGCAGGACCGGGTAGAGTCGAAACGTCCGGTGGTACTTGTCGAGATACTGGGAGAAGCCGACGATGAGGACCAGCGTCAGACCCAACAGCCACCAGTTCTGGCCGGTCCCCGCTGTCCCGAAGTTCGGGTCGGCGATTTGGGGCGCGTTGAACAGCGCCAGACCGATGAGCGCGATGGTCGGCGCGATGACCACCGGACTCACGAACCGCTTGAGCGCGCCCATCACACCGAAGTAGCCGATGAGAATTTCGACCAGTCCGGCGACGATGACCGCGCCCGTGAGTTCGCGTAGCATGAGGTTCCACCCGGCACCTTGGGCTGTGAGGACGCCGATGATGGCCAGCGCGGGCGCGAGCATCGAGAACGTCCCGCCCTGCACGATGGGGTAGCGGTTTCCGATGATGGTCTGGGCGAGCGTCGAGACGCCCGAGACCACGAAGAACGTCCCGATGAGTCGGCCGACCTGCTGGCCGGGCATCCCCATCGCGCCCGCCAGCGCCAGCGGGATGGCGACCGACGCGCCTATCATCGTCAGGTAGTGCTGGAAACCCAACAGCGCGGACTCGCCCAGCGGCGGTTTGTCCTCGATGCCGTACTCCACGAAGTCCGAGGCCTCGGCGTCCGGGTCAGCGGGCGGCCCCTCGGGAGCGATGTCCTTCTCTACCTCCTCGAAACCGTCACCGTCGTCGCTCACGGCGAGTCACCCCCGCGACACTCGTCGCGTACCGCAATCGAAGTGATAAAGGCACCAATAAGTGACACACGTACAGTTCCCGAAACGATTGGCATAAATATACCGATAAAGCTGTATTCTGACGGCTAGAAACCGAACGAGCCGGATTCTCCGAACTCGGTTCGAGGGCGAGAGCGACGAGTGGCACTCGAAAGATACGAGGTTAATATAGTACTTTGCGCGCGTAAGCAGAACGACGGCGAGCGTCTAAATTACGACGATAGCAAACGTCTGCGTCCTCGAACCGGCAGTTCGACCACGGGACCCGGCATCAGGTACAACTGTTTGTTCCCTTGAATGTACGGTTGTTTAAGTTGTTTGAAGCCTATACAGCAACCAATGAGCGAACCGAGCGATAGGTCGGACGACGGACCCGACGAGCGACAGGGAGCAGTCGAACACTTGAACGACGCGCTAGGGGCCGACCAACTCGACGAGGCCAAGTTTCACGTTCGGCAGGCGCTCCAACTGTTGCAGGTCGAATGAGGTCGGCGCTCCACAAAACCTTTCCTCGCGCCGTTCGCACCTCCCGGTGTCTCCATGCCCTCCATCACCCGCAGGCGACTCCTCGGTAGTCTCGCAGTCGGCGGGACCGCCTCCCTCGCAGGCTACCGGTTCCTGCCCGCGAAGTTCGTCCCCGCCCCGATTCTCGAACAGCGCACCAAGTGGCGCTCGATTCCGGAGGTAGACTCCTCGCTCCCGGTCGCAGACGACGCCCTCGCCGAGTCCCGCCAACACCTCCGGGAGACCATCGACCGGGCCGAGGAGGCGTGGGCCGAGGTGGACGAGTCCGACGTGGACTCCGAGGCCGAGGACTTCGACATGTCCCTCGAAAACAGCGTCGAGGTGGCCCGCGACCAACTCGCCGAGGCCGAGGGGGCCGACCCGACCACCGACGCGCTCCGGACGCTCCGGTTCGGCCTCGGCCGCGCGGCGTGGTCGCTCGCCGCCGCGAAGGCGATTTCGGAGGACTACGAGATGGACGCGCTTCGGGAGGAGTCGCGGGTCCTCCGGGAGAAGATAGACGACTTCGTGGCGTCGAGTTCCTACGAGGTCGCCGACCCCCGCCGGGGCCTCGCGTACTGCTATCGAACCGAGCGCAAAGTCGTGTTCGCCCGGCTAAACGCCGACAACGTGCCCGACGAGGAGGCCGACAGGAGCCTCCACGACCAGAACGTGGTCGTGGAGGCCATTCGGAGCCTCATCGAAGGCGAGCGATGGCTCGGTGACGCGAAGGCGGTCTACCGGTCTCACCGGTCGAATCTCGACGCGGGAACAGAGTCTACAGACCTCGAAAGCCACTTGGACCGGACGTGGCGGGACCTCGCAGAGCGAATCGACACGCTCCTTCCCGACCGCCAGAAGGCCGTCGAACGCTACTACCCCGACGGCGAGGGGCCCCACGAGCGGGCTGTCAGGGAACTATTCAACAACGGCTACTCCACGGCGACCGACGCCCACCCGCCCTCGTTCGGGAATCGCACCGGCCTGTTGGCGTTCGTCGCAGTCGAACACGCCATGGCGCTCCAGCACGCCCGAGGGTTCCAGTCGGCGATGGCGGACGTGGACCGCGAGTTCGCCGAGGGTTCCGTCGGCATGCCGCTGGTCGCCCGGACGAAGCAGGAAGCGACGGGGAAACTCCGAGACCTGCTTTCGGACTCGGACGACCCGATTACGCGGGAACTCGCAGACCGGCCCCGCGAGGAGATAGCCATCGGCGACTGGTCGCTCGGCGCGAACCCGACCTTCGAGTCCGAACACCCCTACGCCGAGGCCTACGCGATGTACTCGCTGGCGTCGGCGAATCTGGCGACCACGCCCACGGTTCGGGACCTGCTTCTGCCGTGAGTGGCGCTCTCTACGCCGACCGAGCGTTTCGCGGCGGCGAGAGGTGCTTGCCCAACTCGGTCATCACCTTCGACTCGGCGCGCATCAGGTGTTCCCACGCCGTGGTCGGAGCGACCCCCACCGCGTCGGCGATTTCTTCGATGGTGGTCTCGCGCTTGGGTTGGTAGTAACCCAGTCCGATAGCGGTGGCCAGCACCTCGCGCTGGCGGTCGGTGAGTTCGTGCAGGACCCGCGAGAGTTGGAGTTGCTCGCTCCCTTCGAGTTCGCCGAGTGACACGTCGCGCACGAGGTCGGTCTCGTTTCCGGCCCGCTCCAGCGAGGCGATAATCTCGCCCAAGTCGTCGGAATCGTCGAGGTAGAGCGTCCAGCGCTCCCACCCGGCCGTGATGGTAGTTCCGGTCCGGTAGTGGATGCCCATGTCGGTCAACCGCTGGGCGATGCTGTCCCACCGATAGCTGTCGAAGGTGATTGCCACGAGGACCCGCGGCACTTCCAGCGGCGTCAGGCGGTCTACGCCGAGGACCGCGGCGGACTCCTCGAAATCTTCGAGGAAGGAGGCGACCTCCTCGGCCGGGCCTGTCATGCCGATGATTCGCTTGCGCTCGGCGGCGCTCCCCGTCATCGAGGAGACAGATTCGAGCGTCACGTCCGGGTGGTCGGCGCTCACGTCGCTCTCGGGTTCGCCGTGGTGGCGAATCCGAAGCGTCACTTCCCGCATTGCGAGGATTGTACGCGCGCTGGTCGGTTCAATCTTCGGTCGTTTCTTCGAGAAGCGGAATATGGTTTTACAGGTAGAAACTGGATGGTAGCTTCGAAAGTCCTCGCACCAGAGCCACAAGAGCAGACAGTACACCACCGAGCGAAACGGCTCGTCAGTCGTATTTGGACGTAAAATCCTTTCCTAAAAAAATAATTACTTGTTTCTTCCGATTGTTTAGGTGGTCGAACGCGGCGCTCGCGCCGCGTTCGCCCCCGGCCTCTCCGCCGGTTTCGACCCGTCACGCCCACAACGCTCAGAACCCTGCGCTGGCCAACCCGGATATATTTGGTGGCAGAACGAAGGGGGCTGGCTCTGTCTTGGAGTACCATGGGTGGGGATTACAACCAAGAATTCGACGACGAGGCCGTCAGCGGCCCCGTCGTGGACCGAAGAACGACCATGGGACTGCTCGCGGCGGCCGGACTGGGGGGTCTGGCGGGGTACGCCGAGCGAGTCGAAGCGCGCGAGGACGACACGGCCGCGATGCAGGACCAACCTCAACAGGGCGGCACGCTGACCGCGGCGTGGTCGGGCGGTTCGGGGGTCCGAAAGCTCGACCCGCCGACCATCAACCTCGGCCAAGAGTTCCAAATCGCCGCGAACGTCTTCAGCGGCCTCGTCACGCTCAACGAGGACCTCACGGTCCGCGGGGACCTCGCGCGAGACTGGACAATCAGCAACAACGGAAGCCGGTTCACCTTCCAACTCCGGGAGGGCGTCACCTTCCACAACGGGACTGAGTTTACCGCCGAGGACGTGCGCTACACGCTCAACCGGACCATCGAGAACGAGACGCCCGCGGCGGCGAAACTCGAAACCCTGCAACCGATAGACGACGGCGGCGTGGTCGTGCAGGACGACTACACCGTCGAACTCAACTGGGAGCAACCGATGTCCCCGGCGCTCATCTACCTCACGCGGGGTCCGGGCCGCGCGGGGACCATCGTGAATCAGGAGGCCATAGAGGAGATGGGCCAAGAGCAGTACAGCCAGACCCCGGTCGGGACCGGGGCCTTCCGAGTCACCGAACACGAGGTTGGTTCGCGCATCGTGCTGGAAGCCTACGACGACTACTTCGAGACCGACGAGAACGGCAACCAACTGCCCTACCTCGACCGAGTCGAGATTCGTCTCCTCTCGGAACCGGCGACAATCTCGAACGCGATTCGGTCGGGCGGCATCGACTTCATCAACGTCGTGCCCCTCGACATCGTGAGTCGCATCGAGCAGGCCAGCGGCGTCGAGGCGCTCCGCGCGCCCGGCGTCAACTGGATAGGGTTGGCGATGAACTCCCAGCGCGAACCATTCAGTTCCCGACAGGCCCGGAGAGGGATTGCGAAGGTCATCGACAACGAGGCCTACGTCGAGCAGGCGCTGTTCGGCAACGCCCTGCCCGACACCGGCCCCATCAACAAGGCGACGGCGTGGGTCTGGCGCGACGACAAGCCGACCGACCAAGACTACGCCCCCGACGAGGGCCAGCAACTCATCGAGGAGGCCGGGGCGTCGGGAGCCAGTTTCAGTCTCCTCGCTACCCCCGACACCCTCCGGGAGTCGCGCGTCCTGCGCCAGCAACTCAACAACGCCGGGTTCGACGTGAGCGTGGACCAAGTGACCAACGCGACGTACAACGAGCGGTTCTTCAACAATCAGGACTACGACGCTACCGTCACCGGGAGCGTCGGCGACCCCGACCCCGACCAGTCGCTGTGGAACTTCTACCGCAGGCCCGACCAAGGCGGCGTCTGGAACTGGACGTTTTACGACAACGACGAAGTTCACCAGATGCTCGGCGAACAGCGCCGGCAACTGGACCGCGAGACCCGCGCTCAGACGCTCCAGCAAATCGAGGACCAACTCATCGCCGACGCGCCCCACGCCTACATCTACCACCGTGACGACATCGCGGCACAGGTCGATAGGGTCAACGGGTTCGTCCACATCCCGTTCATGCGCAACTTCCACACGACGTGGGTCCAGCAGTGACCGGAGACCGAGCATGATTCAGGAGGCCCGAATCCGGTGACACGGCGCTCCGACCCCTCGATTTCGGAGGTATTCCCATGTCAATGAGAAAGTACATCGCCAAGCGCGTCCTGCACTCGGTGTTCGTGATGTGGCTGGTGGCGACCACGGTGTTCTTCGGCCTGCGACTGATTCCCGGCGGCCCGGTGTACGCGATGCTGGGCCAAGAGGCCACCCCGGAGTCGGTCGCCGCGCTCCGCGAACAACTGGGTCTCAACCAACCGGTCTACGTCCAATACCTCGACTGGATGGCCGACCTCCTCGTGCTGGACTTCGGCACGGGGGTCGTCTCGGGCGAGGCGGTCACGACGCTCATCGCCGACGCCGCGCCCAAAACCGTCTCCATCGCCGTCGTCGCCATCGTCGTCGGTCTCTCGGTGGCCATTCCGACCGGCATCGTGAGTGCGACCAGAAAACACGAACCGGCCGACTACGTGGCCACCGTCGCGGCCTTCCTCGGCCTGTCGATGCCCGCCTTTTTCGTCGGCATCCTGCTCGCGCTGGTGTTCGGCGTCTGGTTCGACCTCCTCCCGGTGTTCGGCTACACGCCGATTTCCGAGGGGTTGGTCCCGTGGTTCCGGAGCGTCTTCCTGCCCGGCATCGCCGTTGGCCTGCCCTACGCCGCCATCGTGATGCGGATGATGCGCTCGTCGCTTCTGGAGGTGATGAACCAGCAGTACATGCGCACCGCGATGGCCAAGGGAGTGGGCAATCGCGTCCGACTCTACAAGCACGCGCTCCAGAACGCCATGATTCCGGTCGTGACGGTGGCCGGCATCCAACTCGCGCTGGTCCTCGTCGGGAGCGTCACGGTCGAAATCGTCTTCGGGATTCAGGGACTCGGCCAACTGCTGGTCGATTCCATCCTCGACCGGAACTACCCCGTGACCCAAGCCGTCATCCTCGTCGTCGCGGGCGTGATGGTGTTCACGAACCTCCTCGTGGACCTGACCTACACCGTCATCGACCCGCGAATCGGATACGGGGGTGAGACGGCGTGAGCAGTTCCACCGAAGTACCGCCGGAGTACCGCGAGGACGACGAGTACGTCGAGGAGCACAAGTCCACCCTCGAACGTCTCAAGGATGGCCTGCTGGCCGACAAGATGGCGCTGTTCGGGGCGGGGGTCGTCCTGCTGTTCGTCTTCGCGGCCGTCTTCGCACCGATGGTCGCGCCCTACAATCCGGACAAGACCTACACGTTCATGCAACCGCCGGATAGCTACTCTGAGGGCGACTTCGACAGCGACGGCGAGACAGAGCGCGTCTGGCATCCCCTCGGGACCGACTCGTTCGGCCACGACCTCCTCTCGCGTGTCATCTTCGGCGCGCGGGTCTCGCTGATGGTCGCGCTGGCCACAGTCGCCGTCGCGTTCACCATCGGGACCACCATCGGCCTGCTCGCGGGGTTCCACGGCGGGTGGATAGACAGCGTGCTGATGCGCTACGTGGACTTCCAGTGGGCCTTCCCCGAGCTAATTCTCGCGGTCGGCATCATCGCTGTTACTGGGGGACTCGGGGTTCTGAACGTCGTCATCGCCATCGGCATCGCCTACATCGACGACTTCGCGCGACTCGTCCGAGGAGAAGTCCTCTCGATTCGGGAAGAGGAGTACGTCACCGCCGCCCGAGCAATCGGGATGACAAACCGACGAATCATGTTCCGCGAGATTCTGCCCAACGCGGTCGCGCCGCTCATCGTGCAGGCCACGCTGATGATTCCCCTCGCCATCCTCGCGGAGGCCGGCCTCTCGTTCCTCGGTCTCGGCGTCAAGCCCACGACGCCGACGTGGGGGCTTCTGCTATCGGACGGCAGACAGTTCATCAGCCAAGCGTGGTGGATTAGCGTGATGCCGGGACTGGCCATCATGGTGACGGTGCTGGCGTTCAACATGCTCGGCGACGGTCTCCGGGACATCTTCGACGTGAGCGAAGGGGAGGTCGAGGAGCGATGAGTCTGCTGGAAGTCGAGAACCTCCGGACCCAGTTCCCGACTCCTCGGGGTACCGTCGAAGCGGTAGACGGCGTGGACCTGACCATCGAGTCCGGCGAAATCGTCGGCCTCGTGGGTGAGTCCGGGTCGGGCAAGACCGTCCTCGCCGAGAGCGTCGTGGGCCTCGTGGAGGACCCCGGCGAAATCGTCGGCGGCGACGTGCGACTCCACGGCGAGTCGCTCCGCGACAAATCCGAGGCCGAACTCCGCGAGATTCGGGGCGGGTCCATCTCGATGGTGTTTCAGGACCCGATGAACAGCCTGAACCCGACGCTCACCGTCGGCGAGCAAATCGCCGAGACGGTCCGCCTCCATCAGGACGTGGGCGAGTCGGTTCGCCTGCCCGCCGAAATCAAGCGCAAGATTCTGGGCGCGGCCAAGAACGGCGCGGCGTGGCGGCGGGCCATCGAGATGCTGGAGGCCGTCGAGATTCCCGAACCAGAGAGTCGGGCCGACGACTTCCCCCACGAGTTCTCCGGCGGAATGCGCCAGCGCGCCATGATTGCGATGGCGCTGTCGGCAGAGCCGGACCTGCTGATTGCCGACGAACCGACCACGGCGCTCGACGTGACGATTCAGGCCCAGATTCTGGACGAACTCCGGGACCTCAAAGACGAGTTCGACGCCTCGATTCTCATCATCACCCACGACCTCGGCGTGGTCGCGGAGGTCTGCGACTGGGTGAACGTGATGTACGCCGGGGAAATCGTGGAGCGCGCACCGGCCGACGAGCTATTCGAGAATCCCCAGCATCCCTACACGCAGGGTCTCATCGCCAGCACGCCACGAATCGACGACCCGCGCGAGGAGTTGGAGCCGATTCGGGGCACGGTGCCCGAACTGGTAGACATCCCCTACGCCTGCCACTTCGCGCCGCGGTGTCCCGAGGCCAAGCCCGAGTGCTACGAGATTCACCCGGACTTCCGACCGGTCGGCCGGGCGCTGGCCGAGGCAGAAGTGGGTGAGGCGGAAATCGGCGAGAGCGAATCGACCGACGCGGAAGCAGGGTCCCGCGCCGACCACGAGGCGGCCTGCCTCCGTCGCGGTCCCGAGGAGGACCGGCTATGACGGCCCAGACCACCGAGACGACCGGCGATGCGGAAGCGACCGCCGAGACCGAACCGATTCTGTCGGTCTCCGGATTGAAGAAGCACTTCGACCAGTCCCAAGGCCTGCTGGACAAACTCGTCGGCGACACCGGGACGGTCAAAGCCGTGGACGGCGTGGACCTGACGGTCCGCGAGGGCGAGACGTTGGCGGTCGTCGGCGAGTCGGGGTGTGGCAAGTCCACGCTGGCCCAGACCGTCCTCAACCTCCATCAACCGACCGCGGGGTCGGTCCAGTACCGCGGTGAGGACATCGCCGGCTTGACCGGCAGGGAGATGCGGCCCTACCGCCGGGAGATGCAGGTGGTGTTTCAGGACCCGCTGGCGTCGCTGAACCCGCGCCAGACGGTCGGCGACATCCTGACAGCGCCGCTGGAGGTCCACGGCCTCGGCGAGAGCGACGAGGACAGGTTGGACCGAGCGAAAGACCTGCTCGACCGCGTGGGTCTCAAGCCCGGCCACGTGGACCGCTACCCGCACCAGTTTTCGGGCGGCCAGCAACAGCGCGTTGCCGTCGCTCGGGCGCTGGCGGTCGAACCCGACCTGCTGGTGGCCGACGAACCGGTTTCGGCGCTGGACGTGTCGGTGCAGGCGCAGATTCTGAACCTACTGGAGGAGCTACAGTCGGACCTCGGCCTGTCGCTCCTCTTTATCACCCACGACCTCTCGGTCGTCCGGCACATCGCCGACCGCGTGGCGGTGATGTACCTCGGGAAAATCGTGGAGGTTGCGCCTGCTGGCGAACTATTCGCGGACCCGGACCATCCCTATACGAAGTCGTTGCTGTCGGCGGTGCCGCGAATCGACCCCGGCGACCGACCGGACCGCGTCATCCTCGAAGGCACGGTCCCGTCGCCGCTCGACCCGCCGTCGGGGTGCCGGTTCAACACCCGATGCCCGGCGGTGATTCCGCCGGACGGCTGGGCGGGCACCCAACCGCAGTTCCGCGCGGCGTTCACCTTCCGAAACCGGGTGCTGGACGGCGAACTCGACCCCGAGGCCGCCCGGACACGACTGGAGTCCGAGGGACGCGACACCGGTGACGCGAGCGTGAGCGCCTACCTCGTAGAGCAGTCGCTCCCCGGCGAACTGGCCGACCTCCCGCCGAACGCTGGCGACGCGATTCGGACCGCGGCGGACGCGCTGGCCGGTGGCGAAACCGAGCGCGCCGCCAAAGTCGTCACTGACGCCTTCCCGTCGCCGTGCGAGCAACGGGTGCCTCGGCACGTCGAGACCGACGACCGGATGGTGGCCTGCCATCGGTTCGACCCGGACGCGCCGGGCGACACCCAGTGGTAGGTCGGCTTCTCTGCTGTCTTTGAGACTGATATAGAATTGTTAGAAGATTACAGAAGATTCTCAAAGACAACGGGAGTTATCTAGTGGTCGTCCCGTATCGAGCAGGCGGCACGTCGATTCGGTCCCGAAGGAGCGTCCCGCGCTCCCGCCTCGACTCCTCCGGGTCGATTGGTCAGGTCACGCGGTGGATTCGTCCCGGCTTCGTACTTGAACTCTCGGCCCGCATCAGTCGGGTGACAGTATGCCGGCCAGCGGCCGCTGGTAGACAAACCGCGCCTTCCAAGGTGTTGGAAATCGGAGATTTGCCACATCACGAAAATCACGTTCGCTCCGCTCGCGTGACCGCGACCGGGAAGGGGTTTCAAGAAACACTCACGGTCTCGGCGACTGTCGAGTTTGTAGCGAGGCACAGCGAATTGCACCTGCCGATTGCTACCGCTGGTGACCGCTGGATTCATCCTTTTCGCGCCCAACAGTGTATTGATGAGTTCGTCACCGCCCGGACCGAAGGGGGAACCGCTGTTCGGCAGTAGCCGACGGTACGCCCGCGACCCGTTCCGATTTCTGTCGGCGTGCGAACAGGCTTACGGCGACGTGGTGCAGTTCGACCTCGGCCCGCTGGAGACGTACCTCCTGACCGACCCCGACGACGTGGAGCGCGTGCTGGTCTCGGAGGCCGACAAGTACCGCAAGCCCGACTTCCAGAGCGACGCGCTCGGGGACCTGCTCGGCAAGGGCCTCCTCCTGAGCGAGGGCCAGATGTGGCGCGAACAGCGCGAACTCGCCAATCCGGCGTTCTCACCGAGTCGCGTGATGGGGTTCGCCGACGACATCGTAGACCACAACGACGACCTGCTGGCCGACTGGGCGGACGGCGAGGAGGTAGACGTCGAACTCGACATGACCCAAGTCACGCTCGCGGTCATCGTGGACCTGATGCTGGGCACCGACCTGAACGACGAGCGCGTCCAGACCATCCGTGAGGCTCTCGTCCCCCTCGGCGCGCGCTTCGAACCGGACCCCGTGCGATTCGCCGCGCCCCAGTGGCTCCCGATGCCCGGCGACAGCGAGTACCGGACTGCGGTCGAAACCTTGGAGGGCGTCATCGACGACATCGTGGCCGAACGCCGGGGCACCCACGGGAATCCCGAGACCGACGAGGGACCCGACGACCTGCTGTCGATTCTCCTCCGGGCGCAGGACCGCGGCGAGCAGTCCGACCGCCAGATTCGGGACGAAGTGATGACGATGCTGTTGGCGGGCCACGACACGACTGCGCTCACTTTGACCTACACGTGGTATCTCCTCTCTCAGCACCCCGAGGCCGAGCGCCGGGTTCACGACGAAATCGAGGAGGTCCTCGGCGACGAGCGCCCGACGATGGCCGACGTGCGCGAACTGGAGTACGTCGAGCGAGTCATCGACGAGGCCATGCGCCTCTACCCGCCGGTCTACACCATGTTCCGCGAGGCCAAAGAGGACACCGAACTCGGCGGCTATCGGATTCCCGAGGGGTCGGCCGTCATGCTCTCGCAGTGGGCGCTCCACCGCTCGGAGCGCTACTGGGACCGCCCCGACGAGTTCAATCCCGACCGCTGGACCCGGAACGCCGACCGCCCGCGGTTCACCTACTTCCCGTTCGGCGGCGGGCCGCGCCACTGCATCGGCAAGCACCTCGCCAAACTGGAGGCCAAACTCATCCTCGCGCGCACCGCCCAGCAGTACAGCCTCGAATACACCCGCGAAGGTGACCTCGACCTGCTCCCCTCCCTGACGATGCACCCCCGGAACGGGATGCCGATGCGGGTTCACGAGCGGTAATCGGGGACATCCCCCGTCAGTAGTCGCCCAGCACGCCCAACCGCCGCGCGCGCCGAGTCGAGTACTGGAAGACGAGATACCCGAGCGCGACGTAGCCGACAGCGACACCCACGAGAATCGCTACCTCTCCTGCGGGGAACTCCCAGAGCCGAGTCCCGTCTATCATCGCGCGCTGGAGCATCGAACTCCCGAGCGCCAGCGGCAGGAACTTCAGCCATCCCACGTCGAACGCCGGGGCGGAGATGAGAACGATGAATCCGAACTGGAGCAGGTTCAACCAGTTCCCGACGCGCTTGTAGAGGACGGTAATCCCGCCCGCCGCGAACCCCAAGCCAAGCACCGAGGAGATACTCAGGACCGCAATCGTCACGGTCGTGAAGACGTTGAGTCGGAGCGTCGTCCCGGTCAGGACCAGCATCACGCCGAGGATGACCACCGAGGTCACGAACGTCCGAACTACCTTGGCGACCCCCTTGAGGAAGGCGACCGGCGCGAACCCGAAGGGCGTCATGACGTGGCGTTCCAGCGTCCCCCACTGGACCTCGCTCCCGATGTCGTTCGAGATGGAACTGTAGGCCCCGACCGAGAGCGTCCAGAGGAAGTAGCCCACGATGATGCCCTCGATGGAGTCGGTGAGCGCCTGCCCGGCCAACATTCGGCCACCGTAGAACAGCAGGCCGAAGAAGAACACCGAGATGACGATGCCCCCGATTGCGTTGGCGGGATAGCGCACGAAGACCAGATACTCCCGGTAGAGGACCGCCTTGGCGAGTTGGGCGTACCCCGCCGGTCGCCGACCGTCGGACCGGGCGGCGCTTCCGGACTGCTCCGTCATTTCTCTCCTCCCGTCAGTTCCACGAACACGTCTTCTAAGTCGGCCTCGACCGTGTTGACCGAATCGAGGGTCACGTCGTGGCTCCGGAGGTAGGCTATCAGCGCGTAGAATCCCTCGCTGTCGGTCGCCACTTCGACCCGAGTGCGACCGTCAAGTCGCTCCACGTCGGCGACCTCGAACCGGTCCCGAATCCCGGCCAGCAGGTCCGAGTCGAAGTCCTCGCTGGTGATTCGGTACCCCCGCGCGTCGAAGCTCCCGCGGAGCGCCGACACGGTGTCGTCGGCGATGACCCGGCCGTCGCGCATGATGACCACCCTGTCGCAAACGTCCTCGATGACGTCCATGTCGTGACTGCTGACCACCACGGTCAGGTTGCGCTCCTCGACGATTCGCCGGAGTTCCCGCCGGAGCGTCAGCGAACTCTCCACGTCGAGGCCCAGCGTGGGTTCGTCCAGAAACACCACGTCGGACTCGCTGGCGAGGACGCTGGCCAGCGAGACCTTCTGTTTCATTCCCCGAGAGAGGCTCCGAACCGGCTCGTCTGCCTTCTCGGCGAGGTCGAGTTTCTCCAGCAGGCGCTCGTGGCGGTCCGCGATGGAGTCGGGATGGACCCCGCTGATGGTGGCGAAGTACCGGAGGTTCTCCCTGACGGTCAGTCGCCAGTAGTCGTTGCGAGCGCCCTCCAGCATCGCATCGACGTGGGCGTAGGCTCTGCGGGGGTTCCGGTACACGTCGTCGCCGTGAATCCGGACCTCGCCCTCGTCGGGCAGGACCATGCCCAGAATGCACTTGATGGTCGTGGTCTTGCCCGCGCCGTTCGGCCCGAGGAGACCGACGACCGACCCGGTTTCGATTTCGAGGGACACGTCGTCTACCGCCGTCACCGCGTCGGGGCCGGTGCCGAACTGCTTGCGAAGTCCCTCGACGGCGATTGCGGCCGGGGCCTCGTCGGGCGTCTCGTCGGCGGAGTGTCGCCTCGCTACCTGCGTTCCCTCTCCCATTACCACCGATAGGGTCTCGACGCTGAAAAGCACTCAGTCGAAGATTCGACCCTTCGAGTCCTCGCTGAACCCCTCGCTGGCGTCCTTCGCGGCCTCGTAGACTCCTCGGAGTTCCGAAATCGGCTCGTCGTGGTAATCGACCCGCAGGTCGTGGTAGGCCTCGGTCTTCGGCGCTTTGACTTTGACCGCGGCCGAGGAGTGCCCGCGCTCGTCGCCGCCGGCCTCCCTGCCTGCTGTGAGGGCGTCGATGAGCCGGGATACGAGGTCTCCCTCGGCCGCCTCGTAGGCCTCGATTGCGGCGCTCAGGGTGTCCTCGCCGGTGAGCATGTTCCCGGCCGCGGTGATTCCGGATGCGTCGCGGACCTCGTGGCCGAACCACCCGTCACAGTTCTCGCCGGAGAAGGCGAAGGCGTTGCCGCGGGCGTCGAGTCCGTGGACCTGCCGGTTCTGACTGTGGTCGTCAACTGCCAGCAGGCCCTCCAGCGCGTGGTCGATAGGTAGGTCCGAAAGGAGTTCGACGCCGCGCCTGCCCAATCGGACGTTGACGAAGCTCTGGGTGCTGACGACGCCGTGGTGTCCGACGTAGGGCGCTAAGGCTCCAACCGCTGGCGCATCGGTGGCGACGCCGACGCCGAAGACGGGGCCGTCGTCTGTTTCGTCGGTCTCCTCGCGGACGCAGATGGAGAACGTCATGGCGGACCAGCGACGGCCACCCTCAAAGTCGGCGACCCAAATATATTCGGTGGGTTGTTTTAGGACGAGTTCTGAGAAGCACGGACGATGGACCCAAATCCCGATAGATTCGCGTCCCGACGCTCGACCGTCTACGCGCCGAACGGACTCGTCGCCACGAGCCAACCGCTCGCTGGCGAGGCCGGCGTCCAGATGCTCCGCGAGGGCGGTAACGCCTTCGACGCGGCGGTGGCGACCGCCGCCGCGCTCAACGTCGTGGAACCGACCAGCACCGGCCTCGGCGGCGACGTGTTCGCGTGCTACCGGACCGCCGACGGCGAGGTCGGCGCGATGCGTTCGTGTGGGGGTGCCCCGGCCGACGCCACCATCGAAAACGTCGAGCAGGCCCTGCGAGAAGACGAGGACTCCTCGGACTACTACCCCGAATCGCGGGGGTACGCGACCGACGCGGACGCTGACGCCGGAATGCCTTTCCTCGGCCCCCACGCGGTCACGGTCCCCGGCACGGCCCGCGGGTGGGAGGCCACCGTGCAGGAGTTGGGCGAGTTGACGCTCGCCGACGCCCTTCAACCCGCTATCGAGTACGCCACCGAGGGGTATCCGGTCTCGGAGATTATCGCGTCACACTGGACCGGCGCGGAGGAGTTGTTTACCGACGACCACGCCCGCGAGGCCTACCTGAAGGACGGCCGCGCTCCGTCGGTCGGCGAGACCATGCGCCTGCCGGAACTCGGCGAGTCGATGCGGACGATTGCCGAGGAGGGCGCGGACGCTTTCTACGAGGGCGAGATTGCCGAGCAAATCGCGGGCGAGATTCAGGACAAGGGCGGGTTCATGACCGTCGAGGACCTCTCTGCCCACGAAGCGGAGTTCCTCGACCCGGTTTCGACCACCTACAACGGCGCGGAAATCTACGAACTCCCGCCGAACAATCAGGGTCTCATCGCGCTGGAGGCGCTCAACATCGCCGAGAAGGTCGGCGCGGGCGACCATCCCCTCGACTCGGCCGAGCGCATCCACTACTTCGCCGAGGCCATGAAGCGGGCCTTCCACGACGGCCACCGCTACATCACCGACCCCCAATTCGAGGAGATTCCGCCCCTCGAATCCAAGTCGTGGGCCGGAAAGCGGGCGGAGGGCATCGGCGAAACGGCCGATTCGGACGTGTCGTTCGGCGTGCCGGATTCCCATGCCGAGGACGCTGATACGGTCCTCCTCACCGTCGCCGACGACGAGGGCAACGTGGTTTCGTTCATCAACTCCCGGTTCGCCGGGTTCGGATCAGGACTGGTCGCTGGCGACACCGGCATCGCCCTGCAGAATCGGGGCGCGTCGTTCTCGCTCGACCCCGAGCATCCCAACAGTCTCGAACCGGGCAAGCGGCCCTTCCACACCCTGATTCCGGCCCTCGCCAAGTTCGGCGAGGACGACTGGGCCGCCTTCGGCGTGATGGGCGGGTACATGCAACCGCAGGGTCACGTGCAGGTGGTCTCGAACGTCGTGGACTACGACATGCCCCTCCAAGCGGCGCTCGACCAACCGCGGTGGCGCTACCGCGAATCCGGCGAGTTGGCGGTCGAGGGGCGACTCGACGGCGAAACCCAGTCGAAACTCGCCCGGATGGGCCACGACGTGCGGGTCCTCCCGCCGGTGATGTTCGGCGGCGCGCAGATTACCCGGTTGGAGGGCGTCGAATCCGGAAATCCGGTTATCTCGGGCGCGACCGAACCCCGGAAGGACGGGAACGCGACGGGGTACTGAGGCCAACTTCGCGGAGACCGACCCCGCCGCTTCCGCAGGGACCGGCCCTGCCGCTTCCGCGGGGACCGACCGCCCTGCCCCTTTCGCGCATCTCGACGGGCCTCGGTTCGTGAATTTTCACGACCCACGGGACGCGCACCGCCCGCGCGCAGTTCTGCGCGGGCGGTGCGGGGAGGAACGGGGCGCGGTGCGGCGGTGGTGCGGGCAGTGCTGTCGGAGTGCCGTGCGGTCCTTCGGTTGCAGTGCTGTGCGGTCGTGCGGTCGGAGTGCTGTGCGGTCCTGTGGTTGCAGTCGTGCGGTCGGAGTGCCGTGCAGTTCGATTGATTCACTCACCCGCTAGCGTCCCCACCAGAAAATCCTATGCAGGTGTTAAAGAACGAGATAGTTGCTTCAAAGACTCCTTTAGAATTGTCTCGTCGCCGCTCGATTGCCTCGCCCGGTTCTCGACCCGCTTGCCGAGGCCGCTTGCCGAGGCCGCTACTTCTCGTCGTCCTCGTCGCCGTCGATGGTGATTTCGGTCGGTTCGGTCTCGACGTCCTGCCACTCCTCGGCCTCGCTGTCAGTCTGGGACCCGAGAAGATACCCCACCGCGAAGGTCAACCCGAGGAGAACGAGCGTTCCGAGCGGCGACCGTCCGCCGTCTGTCTGAGTGCTACCCATACCACACCCGACGGGCGAGAGTGACTTTGCGGTTGCGGCGCGAAACGTCGTTTCGGAAGTCCTCGTTCATTCGTTTTCCACCACTACGAATTCCGCGGACATCGTAGCCGTGAACGTTTCGTGAAGCCCCCGCCCGGTCGCGGTCGCTGAGCAGGATATTCGGGGTCTCTCCGCACCGACCGACCCCGAATAGTTGCCTGCTCAGGCGACTAAACTGTACGCGACCGGCCGGCCCCTTCATCCCACCCAGTTACTTGTCCGGCCGAGCGTTCGCTGGTGGTCTGTTCCACCGAGCGCCCGCCGCAGAAAGTCGGCTCAGCCCTCGTGGCGGCGAATCTTGTCGAGGAAGCCTTCGAGGAGTTCGTCGATGGTAATCTCGGTCACTTGCCCCTCGTCGGTGTCGTAGGTGATGATGCCGGCCTCCTCCAGTTTCGGCAGGTGGGTGTGGTGGAGCGCGGTGGCGATTTGGGTCCGCTTTATCATCGACACCTTGTCCGGCGGTTGCTGGAACTCTCGGCCTGCAACTTGGTCGGTGAGGCCTTCGAGGGTGACTGGCGCGGGCAGACCGTCGAGACACGCCAGCACGTGGCGTCGGTATCGGTCGCTGAGAAGGGTCAGCACCTTGTCCACGCAGAGGGACCCGCCGCAGTCGGCGTCGTCGCTCGCGGCGGGGTCCTCGGTCATACGCGACAATTTTCCTTCTCGTTTAAACGGCTATCGGAATCCGACGAGTTTCACGGGCGGTGGAAATCCAGAGACGCCAGCGCAGAAAGAAGAACGGCGAAACCAGTCCGAGCGCGACGACTATCCGAGGCTTCCTTCCATCTCCAACTCGATGAGTCGGTTGAGTTCGACCGCGTACTCGATGGGTAGCTCCTCGGTAATCGGTTCGATGAAGCCGGAGACGATCATCTGCTTGGCGTCGTCGTCGTCCAAGCCCCGGCTCTGAAGGTAGAAGATGTCCTCGTCGCCGATTTTGCCGACCGTGGCCTCGTGGGCCACGTCAACCTTCGATTCGGCGATTTCCATGTAGGGCATGGTGTCGGAGGTGGATTCGTTGTCGAACATCAGCGCGTCACACTCGACTGCCGTCGAGGACCCAGTTGCGCCCTCCGAGATGTGAACCAGTCCCCGGTAGTTCGTCCGGCCGCCGTCCTTCGAGATGGACTTCGATTCGATGGTCGAGTTGGTGTCGGGCGCGTTGTGGTAGACCTTCGCGCCGGTGTCGATGTCCTGTCCTTCTCCGGCGAACGCGATGGAGATGTGATTGGCCGAGGCCCCGCGACCCTTCAGAATCGAGGAGGGATACAGCATCGTCGCCTTCGACCCCATGCTCCCCGAGACCCACTCCATGCGTCCGCCCTTCTCGACGATGGCGCGCTTGGTGTTGAGGTTGAAGGTGTTCTTCGACCAGTTCTGGACCGTCGAGTACTGGACGTGAGCGTCGTCTTTCACGAACACCTCGACGCCGCCGGAGTGGAGGTTGTGCGTGCCGTACTTCGGGGCCGAACACCCCTCGATGTAGTGGACTTCCGACCCCTCCTCGGCGATGATGAGGGTATGCTCGAACTGGCCCATTCCCTCGGAGTTCATCCGGAAGTAGGCCTGTACCGGCATCTCGACCGTCACGTCCTCGGGGACGTAGACGAACGAGCCACCCGACCAGACCGCGCCGTGAAGCGCCGCGAACTTGTTGTCCGACGGCGGCACGCAAGAGGTCATGAAGTACTCTTTCACGAGGTCCTCGTGTTCTTGGACGGCCTCATCCATGTTGCAGAACACGACGCCCTTCTCCTCCCAGCGCTCCTGCATGTTCTGATAGACGACCTCCGATTCGTACTGGGCACCGACCCCCGACAGCGCCTTGCGCTCGGCCTCGGGAATCCCTAACTTCTCGAAGGTGTCTTGGATGTCCTCGGGCAGGTCGTCCCAACTGTCGGCCCCCTCGCGCTTGTCCACGTCGGGGCGAATGTAGGGCACGATTTCCTCTACGTCCAACTCGGTCAGGTCGGGTTGGCCCGGCCAGTCGGTCGGCATCGGCATGTTCTGCCAATGTTCGAGCGCCCGAAGTCGCCGGTCGAGCATCCAGTCGGGTTCGCCCTTGTCGTCGCTGATGAGTCGGACGACTTCTTCGGTCAGCCCTTTGTCGGACTTGAGCGCCGCGCTCTCGTCTTTCTTGAACGAGAAACGCTCCTCGGTGTTGGTTTCTTGAAGTTCTTCGCTACTCATGTACTCGTAACTGGGTACCGAAGCCCCTTAACCTCGGGGCCGATACCGCCGGCTGTGTAATCGAATTAGGTTACGAGAGCCGCAAAAAGTCAATCGCCGTCGTTACGCTTCCGAAGTATCCGTGTTGGTCTCCGTCTCGTTGACGGGTTCGGCGTCGGTATCGGGCGACGTGACCTCGTTCTGCGCTTCCTGAAGCTCCTCTTCGATTTCCTGTCGTCCCTTCTTGAACTCGCCCATCGCCTCGCCGGTCGAACGGGCGAGTTTCGGAATCTTGTTCGCGCCGAACAGCAGGACGGCGATGAGGAGGATGACCATCATCTCCATCCCGCCCGGAATCGGCCCGAATAGCGGAATCATTTGTTCCATCTCTACCTCATCCGTTCGGCCCCTCACTTGTAGGCTTTTCCCCCGAGATTTATGCTTCGGCCTCCAAAGGAGGGGTGTATCCGTGACCGACCTCGCCGAGCGCGCCCGCCGGTTCGTCCTCGAATCTCACGCCGAAACACTCGAAACCGTCCTCGAATGCGCCGACAGCGTGGCTTCGGGGTGGGACGGAGACGCCACCGCGGACAGCGCCAGAGTCGCCGACTCGCTCCGCGCAGAACTCGAAGCCGAGGAGGTCTGGGCGCAGTTGCCCCACGTCCTCGTCGGCGCGGTCCGGGCCACCGGCCACTCGCTCTCCGCGACGCCCGTGGCGGCCCCGCCCTACGTCGTCGCCACGAGCAGAGGACCGATGCTCCGCGCGACCCTCGACGGGGGTCGGTTGGTACTTTCGATGCAGGTCTTCGACGTCGAGCGCGAGGAGACCACTCGCTACGTCCGCCGGGCCACGACGCCCGCCGAGGCCCTGCGAGCGAACTTCAAGTAGCTCCGGGTCGTAGTCCGGGAGGACCGATGGAACAAGTCAACGTCGAGGGCGTCACGCCCTCCTCGCCGGGCAGGAGCCTCCTCGCGGCGGCCCTGCTCGGTCTCGGCGGGTACGGATTCGCAATTCTGGTCGTCGGCCTGACCGCACTGGTGTTGATACAGGCGGGGATTCCGCTGATGGAACAGCCGACGCTCCTGCTGGCGATTTCGGTCGTGATGGGACAGGGTGTCGCGTTCGGAACCTTCGCGCTGGGGTATCTGACCTACACCGACCGAGGACTGGGATTCGTCCGGGCGCGGGTGCCGACGCTCCGGGATTTGGGCTGGTTCGTCGGGGGCCTCGTCGCGCTGTTCGCTGGCCTCATCGCGCTCTCGGCGCTGTTCTCGGCGCTGGGCGTCCAGTCGGCGTCGAACGCGGTCACGGAGTTCGGCGAGCAGGACCCGACCGTCTTCCTCCTGCTGGTGCCCCTCTCGTTCCTGTTCATCGGGCCGGGCGAGGAGTTACTCTATCGAGGCGTCGTGCAGGGTCGGCTACGGGAGGCCTTCGGCCCGTGGGTCGCCATCGGGATAGCGAGTTTCATCTTCGCGGTGGTTCACATCTTCTCGCTACAGGGACAGGGGAAACTCGCGTATCTGGCCATCCTGCTGGTCCTCTCGCCGATTCTGGGGCTGGCTTACGAGCGGACCGAAAATCTGGTGGTGCCGTCGCTCATCCACGGCGGATTCAACGCGGTCCAGTTCTACGTGGCGTATCTCGGCGCGACCGGCGGGTTGGCCTGACCGCTATTGCTTTCCCGCCCATCGCAGGACGCGAAACCGGTCGTACCCTCCGTAGGCGAGTTCGAGCGCACCCATCCACCAGTTCCACTTCTCGGGGAGCGCGAGGCTCTCCGGGGCGTCTCTGAGGTTCTCCACGACGACCGAAACCGTCAGCTCCCGGCCCATGTCGGCCTCGAACTGCCCCGAGTCCGCCAAGTCCCGCGCCTGTCGAGCCACAACCCGCCGAGTCCCGGCGTTCCCCCCGAACGCTTCGTCCAGTCTGCTCTCGAATCGCTGGTCGATTTTCATTTCCATTGTCGTCTCCGCCGAACGATTGGGTCGCAGACTCTACTACGTGCTTCTCAGTTGTAAAGTCCGATGGCCTTGATTTGCTCTTGATACCGATTTCGAATGGTAACTTCGGTGACTTGCGCCACGTCGGCGACCTCTCGCTGGGTCTTCTTCTCGTTGCAGAGCAGGGACGCGGCGTAAATCGCGGCGGCCGCGTACCCGGTCGGCGACTTGCCCGAGAGCAGGCCCTTCTCGGCGGTCACGTCGATGATTTCGTTGGCCTTGCTCTCTACCTCCTCGGACAGGTCGAGTTCCGAGCAGAACCGCGGGACGTACTTCTTGGGGTCTACGGGTTCCATCCCCAGCGCGAGTTCTTGGGAGATGTACCGATACGTCCGGCCGATTTCCTTGCGGTCCACTCGCGCGACTTCCGATACTTCTTCGAGGCTCCGCGGGATGCCCTCCTTCCGGCAGGCGGCGTAGAGGCAACTTGTGGCGACCCCCTCGATGGAGCGCCCGCGAATCAGGTCCTCTTTGAGCGCCCGCCGGTAGATGACCGAGGCGACTTCTTGGACCGACCGCGGGACGCCCAGCGCCGAGGACATCCGATTGAGTTCGCTGAGCGCGAACTGGAGGTTGCGCTCGCCGGCGTCCTTGGTCCGAATCCGCTCCTGCCACTTGCGCAGGCGGTGCATCTGGCTTCGCTTCTCCGAGGAGAGCGACCGGCCGTAGGCGTCCTTGTTCTTCCAGTCGATGGTGGTCGTCAGGCCCTTGTCGTGCATCGTGTTCGTGGTCGGTGCCCCCACCCGACTCTTCGACTGGCGCTCCTGATGGTTGAACGCGCGCCACTCGGGACCGCGGTCCACGTTGCGCTCCTCGACGACGAGGCCGCAGTCCTCGCAGACCAGTTCGCTTCCGCCAGCGTCCGCGACCAGCGTGCCGGCCTCACACTCCGGACAGGTCTCGGTGTCTTCGGATTGCGCCTCCGTCTCGGACTCCTGCACTTGCTCTCGCTGGCGGATGGGCCCACTCATGAGTCTGTTAGTAAGGCGGTGTGGTAGATAAACCCTGCGTGGGCTTGCACCGGCGTTTCAGGCGGGAATCGGCAATAATTCTAATTCCCAAAAATAGTATAGTAATGTCTTAAGAAGTAATTACGATTGCGAAATCAGAATTCCGTGACCACTTCGATGCCGACGGTCCCGTAGTCGTTCATCGCAGTGAGGCGGTCGGGCACGTCTTCAAGCGCGACCTCTCGGGTCACCAGTTCGGCGGGCGAGACGGTGCCCCGGTCCATCATCCGGAGGAGTTCGCCGTATCTGGTCGGGGGCATCCCTCTGGACCCGAGGAAAGTAATCTCGCGCATCGTCATGGCGTCGGTCGGCAGGGCGACCTCGCCGCGCTCGTCGTCGGTGGTCAGGCCGAGTTGGAGGTGCTGGCCGCGCTTTCGCAGGCAGTCGATGGAGTTCCGGCAGGTCTCGGCGACTCCGAGGGCGTCCACCGAGACGTGCGCACCGTCGGACGAACTCCGACGAGGCTCGCGGTGTTCGCGCTCACCACCGCCGACGAGCGCCCTGATTCGGTCCGGCACGTCGCCGACCTCCTCGGCGTTCACCGTCTCGTCGGCCCCCAGTTCTTCGGCCTTCGCCAGTTTCTCGTCGGCCAAATCGACCGCGACGACGTTCGCGCCGAGGGCGTCGGCGACGTGGACCGCCGAGAGGCCGACCCCGCCGCACCCGTGGACCGCCACCCAGTCGCCGGGCGCGAGGTCCGCGCGATGGGCCAACCCGTGGTACGCGGTCGCAAACCTGCATCCGAGGCCGGCCATCTCGACCGGCGAGACGTTCGCGGGGAGTTCGACCGCGTTGTAGTCGGCGTAGGGAACGTGGACCTGCTCGGCGAACGCGCCGGGCGCGTCGGCCTCGAACCCGAGCGCGAGTCCATCGGCGCAGACGTTACCGTGCCCGTTCCGGCAGTACTCGCAGTCTCCTCGGCCGAGGTTGAACGGCACCGCGATGCGGTCGCCCTCCCGGACGCGCTGGACCGACTCGCCGACCGAAATCACGGTCCCGGCGGGTTCGTGGCCGAGAATCTGGCCCTTCGGCACGCGGTCGTCGGCCCATTCGCCGTGGCCCTGCCACGCGTGCCAGTCGCTCCGGCAGATGCCGCAGGCCTCGGTTTCGACGACGACGCCGTGAGGGTCGGGTTCGGGTGACGGGACCTCCTCGATTTCGAGGAGGTCGGCGTACTCGCGCAGGACGGCGGCTTTCATACGGGAATCGTCGTCCGGAGGCCGGTTAAATCGCCGGGTCCCGGCTAGGCACTCGTGGGTTGCTCCTCGATTTCGGGTTCTGTTTTGGGTCTCGCCTTGGCTTTGGACTCCGGGGCAAGTATCGTGACCGCCAGCAGAGGAATGCTGAAAAGCTAGCTTCAGGCGTGAGCAAAGCCGTCCACCGCACAGCACCGCCCTGCACCGCGACGCTCCGCACAACGCCGCAACCGCACCGCGACAGCCTCACACCTCCCCAACCTCCTGCGCTACTCCCTTCGGTCCGTTGCTCGTCCACCGGCGGACAAACCGCGTCCGCCGAGCCTGCGGTCGCTTCGCTTCCGCAGACCTCGCGCGGGTTGGGCGCGCAGAACCGCGCGCCCGGCGCGCGCCGGGACATAAAATCAACTACTCAATCCGCCATAGGCAGTCCCTACGCGGTCGTAGACCGTCTGTACTGGACTACAGACGGTTTATAACAAAACTCGTCTGGCCCCCAGAGACGCGCATGAAACAGGCACGTGCAGTGGCGCTGGCAGTGCTGGTCGTCGGCGCTGGCCTCGCGGGGGTCGTCCCGGCGACTGCGACCGGCGGACCGGTGGCCGAGACACCGGAGGCAGTGGCCGAGACACCCGAGGAGAACGCATCGACCCCCATCGACGCGCGAGCGCCGCCGGAACTCCCCGAGGAGTGGCAGAGGACCTACGGCGGGAGCGGCGACGACATCTTCGCCGACCTCGTGAAGACCGACGACGGGGGCTACCTGCTGGTCGGGTGGACCGAGAGCGGCGGGAGCAGGGACGCGTGGATAGTCAAGACCGACGGGGAGGGCGAGCGCGAGTGGTCCAAGACCCTCGGCGGCCCCGGCACCGACCGGTTCTGGGGCGTCACCCGAGCGGGCGAGGGGTATCTCCTCGCGGGCCGGACCGACGCCGACGGCGCAAAAGGGTGGGTCGTGGAACTCAACCCCGCGGG
This sequence comes from Halorussus lipolyticus, assembly GCF_029338375.1. NCBI lineage: Archaea > Methanobacteriati > Methanobacteriota > Halobacteria > Halobacteriales > Haladaptataceae > Halorussus > Halorussus lipolyticus. The sequence continues at coordinate 261,604 of NZ_CP119805.1, forward strand.
CGAGGTCCGTGACGAGCGCGTCCTCGGGTCCGGGGCGTTCTACGCAGTCGAGAGCAGAGAGGCCGAGGCCGGCACCGAGTACCTGCTGGCGGGGTGGACCCCCGGCGACGGCGGCAACGCCGGATGGGCGGTCAAACTCGCGGGCGACCTCTCGGAGTCGTGGCAGACCGGCTACCGGACGCCCGACGAGTACTCCGACGGCTACCTCCGGGCGGTCGTGCCGACCGACTCGGGCTACTACCTCGCCGGGAAAATCGAGGGCGACAGCGACGATGCGTGGGCGCTCCGAATCGAGGACGACGGGAGCAAAGCGTGGCAGGCCACCGCGGGCGGACCGGACCGAGACGACGTGTGGGCGGCCGCCTCCGGGTCGGTCGAGGGCAACGCCAGCGCGGGGGTCCTCGTCGCGGGCGAGACCGAGAGCGACAGCACCGGCCCGCGAGACGGGTGGCTGGTCAAGTTCGGCGCTGACGGCGCGGTCGAGTGGGAACGGCGACCCGGCGGCGAGGGCACCCAGTGGCTCGACTCGGCGATGCGGACCGAACAGGGCTACCTCGTCACTGGCGGGTCCGACGCCGGGCCGAAGGGCGACGTGGACGGCTACGTCGTGATGACCGACGAGGAGGGCGAGACGAACTGGACGAACTACTACGGCACCGACGGGTGGGACAAGCCGTGGCCCGCCATCCGGGACGACGGCGGGTACGTCCTCGCGGGCCAGACCTCCGGAAACGGCGCGCAGGCCAAAGACGGCTGGCTGGTCAGAATCGGCGAGGAGTCGAGTTCCCCCGGCACGACCGTCTCCAGCGAGAACGTGACCATCGAGACGACGACGACCGCCGACGGCGGCGAGGACGCCGACGACACCACTAACGAGGCCATACAGGGCGAAACCGAGACGGTGACCGAAGAACCGGAGGGTAGTGTGCCCGGATTCGGCGTCGGCGCGGCCGTCCTCGCGCTCGCGGTGGCCCTCCTCGTCCTCCGGCGATAGGGAGGGGTCCGGCCCTCCAGCGAAAGGGAGGGGTCCGGCCCTCCAGCGATAGGGAGGGGTCCGGCCCTCCAGCGATAGGGAGGGGTCCGGCCCTCCAGCGATAGGGAGGGGTCCGGCCCTCCAGCGATAGGGAGGGGTCCGGCCCTCCAGCGATAGGGAGGGGTCCGGCCCTCCAGCGAAAGGGAGGGGTCCGGCCCTCTGGCCATAGGCCGGGGATTCAGTCCTCTCATCGGCGAATAAGCCGAGCTTATTCTGCGACAAGCAGTCCCAACGCGACGTTACGCTCCCTTTGACCTCCCCATAACAAAGACGGGAGGTGGGTTATTCTGCGAGAGAGTCACAATGACACCGGGGGAGGGAGGCGATTTGAGACGCCGGAGAGACGCGCTCGTTTTCGCGTGGCTTCTCGTCGCCAGTAGCATCGTCGGCGCGAGCGGGATGCCGCTCGCGTCAGCGGGACCGCCGGTCGGCGGCCCCGAGCAGGTGGACGGGCCTGCGAACGCCGACGGGCCTCCTCCTGCGCCCGATGCAAACTCACCCTCCGCGCCCGGTTCGGATGGCGCGTCCGGACCGGACGCGCCGTCTGCGTCCTCGTCTCCGCCAGCGGGCGCAAGCGATGAAGGAAATATAGAGCAATCTAATAGCAACCGAAAAGATTCTAGTAGCAATTCAGGGAATGCCGAAAGAAACGAGGACCAAGGGCAGACGGACCCGGCGACTCGGTGCGGCCGAGGAGCCATCCCCCGAGGACCCGCCGGGTCTGGGAACCTCTCGGACGCCGACGCCGAACTGACCGGCGCGGCGAGTAACGACCGCGCCGGGTGGGCGACCGACGTGGGCGACGTGAACAACGACGGCCACGCCGACCTGCTGGTGGGCGCGCCGAGCAACGACTCGGCGGGCGAGGACTCCGGGTCAGCGTACCTGTTCTACGGCCCGGTCAACCGGAGCGAAGTCGAACTCTCGGAGGCCAACGTCACCTTCCGGGCGCGGTCTCCCGGCGAACACGCCGGGTTCTCGGTCGAGTTGGGCGACCTGAACGACGACGGCTACGCCGACATCGTGGTCGGCGCGCCCCTCGCGGACGTGAACGGCCCGAACTCCGGCGCGGCCTACGTCGTCTACGGCGGGGGGAACCTGCCCGAGACGGTTCGACTCAAGTTCGCCACCGCGACCCTCCTCGGCGCGGCGGCGGGCGACCGGGCCGGGTGGTCGCTGGCGACGATGCCCAACGCGAGCAACGGAAGCGCGGGCCTGCTGGTCGGCGCGCCACAGCACGACGGCGTGGCCCCCGACTCCGGCGCGGCCTACCTGACGTACATGCCCCGCGTCGGCACGTTCGGCCTCGGCAACGCCAACGTGACCTATCTCGGCGCTGGCCGACGGGACTACGCCGGGTCGTCCGTCGCGGCGCTCGACGCGAACAACGACAGCACCAGCGACGTACTCATCGGCGCTCGGGGCAACGACTCGGTGGCCGAGGACGCCGGCGCTGTCTACCTCTCCTACGGCCCGCAACTCTCGGGGACCTCTCTGCTGGTGAACGCCCCGGTCACCTTCCGCGGGGCCGGTGAGGGCGACCAAGCCGGGTTCGCCGTCGCCGACGCTGGCGACCTGAACAGCGACGGCCGGGACGACGTAGCCATCGGCGCGCCCTTCCACGACGTGCCCGCCGAGGACGCCGGGTCGGCCTACGTCCAGTACGGCGGCGACATCCCGCGCGTGGTCAATCTCTCGACAGAGGCCGACGCCGCGCTCCCCGGCGAGGAGGGCGGTGACCTCGCCGGGTGGTCGCTCGCTGGTGCCGGTGACGTGAACGACGACACCTACGGGGACCTGCTGGTCGGCGCACCCTTCAACAACAGTACCGCGCCGAACGCGGGGGCCGCGTACCTCCTCTACGGTTCGCAAATCGCCGAGCGACACTCGCTGTCCGGCGCGCACGCCAAGTTCAGCGGCGAGACCGAGGGCGACTTGGCTGGCTACGCGCTCTCGGGCGGCGACGTGAACAACGATTCGGCCACCGACCTGCTGGTCGGCGCGCCCTTCACCGACGGAAGCACCAACACCGGGTCGGCCTACGTCGTGAACGGCGACTGCCCGCAGAAGCCCGAGACAGCCACCGAGACGACCACCACTACGACTGACACACCGACAGAGACCCCGACCGAGACACCCACGACCACCGAGACGACGACCACCGCGACCCCGACGCCCGAACCCCTCCGCATCCGGGTGGCCTTCGACTGCCGGAAAGTCACCGTCGCGGCCGAGCAGTACACCCGCGTCGTCCTGACCTTCCGAGACGGCGACACCCAGACCTTCCGGAGCATCTACAGTGGCGTCAACACCTTCTCGGGCACCGGGGCGAACGACGGCGAGGTCGTCACGCAGGTCAAAGTGTTCAACGGCCCAGACAGGTTCGAGGTCCGGCGAAACGACGTGAGCGGTTGCGAACCCGCGACCCCCGAACCCGAGGAACCCTTCGTCCCGCGAATCTTCTTCGTGAGTTGCGAGAAGGCGGTCGTGCAGGCCGACCAGTTCCGGGTCGTCAGGCTGACCTTCGCCGACGGCGCGAGCCAGACCTTCCGGGGCGACTACGCCAACCGAGCGCAGTTCGTCGGCACCGGCGACAATCAGGGGAAGGTCCTCAAATCGGTCACGGTCCGGGGACCAGACGGCGATACGGTGACGCGCAGAAACCCGAGTTTCGAGGCCTGCGCGGAACCGGACACCACGACGACCACCACAACCACGACGACCACGACGACCGAGACCCCCAGACCGCTCGAACCCAGATACGACTTCGACTGCGCGAAGGTCGCGGTGGACGCCCACCGCTACGACTCGGTGACGCTCGTCTTCGAGGACGGCGACAGACAGACCTTCCGCGGGACGTTCACCAGCCGGAACGTCTTCTTCGGCACCGGAGACAACCGGGGCGAGGTCATCCGGCAAGTCGTCGTCAGGCGCGGCGGCGACGTGGCCCGCCAGTCGAACCCGGACTTCGAGGAGTGCGTCGAGCGCGAGACGACGACCACGACCACCACGACGCTGGACCTGCCGACGACCACGACCACCACGGCGACGACCACCACGACCACCACCGAGGAGCCGGGTCCACCGCCGAACGCCAGAGCCGCGAGTCCGGCCTGCGAGCGCCTCAGACTGACCAACCCGACCACCGAGCGCATCACGTTCACCGTGACTGGCGAGTCGGGCCTGACCGAGGTCGTCATCCTGAACCCCGGCCAGAGCGAGACGTTCGGGATTCCGCCCGGCACCTACCGGGTGCAGGCGAAGGCCGGCGGACTGGTCGAACCCACTCGGCCCGCGACGGTCAACGGCGACGAGATAGCCAGCGTCACGGTCGGCGCGTGCCCGACGCCGACCACGACGACCACCACGGAAACGACCACGACGACCGAGACGACGACTACCACGACGACGGAAACCACGACCACACCGACCACCACGACTACCGAGGAACCGACCACCACCACGACAGAAACGCCGACCACGACCACCACCGAGACGCCGACGACCACGACCACCACCGAGACGCCGACGACCACGACCACCACCACGACTGAAACGCCGACCACGACCACACCGACCCCCACGACGACACCGGCGACGACTACCACGACCGAAACGCCGCCAACGACGACTGAGACGACCACCACGCTCGAAATCACGACGACGACCGAGACGACAACGACGACAGAAAAACCGACGACGACCACCACGACCGAGACGACGACTACCGGAGTTACCACGACAGAGACGACGACGCCAACACCGACGACGACCACGACCACTACAATCGAGGCACCGCCGACGACCACCACGACCACCACGACCACGACCACCGAGGAGCCAGCCCCCGCTGGGATAAACGTCGCCGCGGCGAGCGACGAGTGCGAGGCCCTGACGCTGACGAACGAGGACGGTCGGGCGGTCCGGGTGACCGTCGCGGGACCGGACGGCTTCGAGGAGACGGTGACGCTACCGCCCGGCCAGTCGAGGACGCTGGACGACCTCGCGCCCGGCGAGTACGTCGTCACGCCGGTCACGGAGGACGTGGCGATAAACGGCTCCGAGTCGGCCGCGGTCGGCGTGGCGGACTGCCCGGAAGTGGCAGACGAGACGACAACGACCACGGCGACGACGACCATCACGGCGACGACCACGACTACTGCAGAACCGACTACCACGACGACCGAAGAACCGACCACCACGACAACGACGACACCGGAACCAACCACTACGACAACTACCACGACCGAAGAACCGACGACGACAACTACCACGACCGAAGAACCGACGACGACAACCACCACGACTACAGAGGAACCAACGACAACCACGACGACAACGACGGAGACGACCACGACCACCACAGAGACCACAACCACGACCACGACAACTACCACCACGACCACCACCACGACGACCACTGAAACGACGACTACGACGACCACTACAACTACCTCCACGACTACGACAACTACGACGACTACCACGACAACCACAACGACCACCACGACAACCACCACGATTCCCGCGCCCGAGGTCACGCCGAGGCCGGTCGCCGGATTCCCGCAGTGTAGCGACAACCTCGGTCTCGAACGGGCGGTGGGCCTGACCTACGAGGACGGCGCGTTCACCAGCGAGAACGCGACCCGCGTCGGACCGAACACCTTCGAGTTCACCGTCGCGGGCGAAACCTTCGAGATGGAACTGGTGAACGTAGCGCGCAACGGGGCGGGCGAACCCGTCTCGGTGACGTTCGACTCGTCGCTCCGGGTTGACGCCGCCATCGTCTACGGCGGACCGGGCGCGAACGTCTACGCCTTCCCCGAGACCGTCACCGAGCGCGCCGAACTCCGCGCGCCGGACAACCCCGGCGGCAACCCCTTCCCCATCGATCAGTTGGCGTTCTGCTACGACCCGGCGACGCCCAACCGCCAGCAGAGCGCCTCGAGCGACGGGATTCCGGTCCTCGGGAGCGTTGGTCTCGGAGGAGCGGCGGGCCTCCTCGCTGGCGAGGCCGCGACGGCGACGGTGGGGCTAGCGGCCGCGGGGATACTGGCGGTGCGACGACGACGATAGCGCGTAGAGGATTGCGTTTAGTTTCTTTAGCAATGTTTTTGTTTTCTAAGGAATTGAGTAGTTGTCTTTCAGCGAGCGAGGGAAACCCGGACTTGCACCGCTGTCGCGCTCGGTGCGCCAGTCAACAAGAATGCGCTTGGCCGACCGACCGCCAGCAGACGCTCGGTTACTCAGCCCATCGGGCGGGATGAAGGGGCCGGTCGCTCGCGGTCACGCGAGCGACCGGGGGCTTCAACAAACGTTCACAGCCCCAGTTACTGTCGAGACTGAGGAGGTGCGAAGTGACCGGGCGGAGTTTGAGAAACCGTTATTTCCGTCCTCGTCTCGCGGTTCGCGCCGAGGTTCACGATTACAGCAACCGAGCAACCCCGAAACGAGGACTCGAATCCCGAGAATCAGCTAAATCGAGGCTTCGGCGTCTCGAATCAGCCTGCGGACGTGGCCCAGCGAGTAGGAGACGCCGTACTCGCGCTCGATGAGTTCCCGAACGAGTTCGGGCGTCCACGAGGTGGCCTCGAAGCCGTAGGCCTCCGGCGAGTCGGCGATGGCGTCGAACACCGACCGGCGCTCGGCGTCATCCAGTTCCGAGGGCCTGCCGGGACGCTCGTCGTCCTCGACGGCCTCGGACAGCGGTTTCTCGGCGATACGGTCCAGCCAGTAGTACAGCGTCGATTCGGGCACGTCGTATCGGTCCGAAAGCGTCGAAACCGGCACGCCGTCCTTGTAGGCGATAGCCACCATCAGACGCTTGGTCGCCTTCGAACTCTCGGCCGCGTCGAGTTGCTCCTGCAGTGCTGAGAGCGGGACGCCGTCGAGCTTGTCCATCGCTCTGAATTTTCAGATTTCCGGGTTTTAACTCTTGCGAGATTAAGTCCCGGAGGGTTTAGTCGGTCGGCCGCGTACCCCGCCAGCATGGAACTCACCGACTACGAGTTGTTCGAGGTGCCTCCGAGATGGCTGTTCCTGCGCCTCGAAACCAGCGACGGGACCGTCGGGTGGGGCGAACCGGTCGTGGAGGGCCGCGCCCACACCGTCCGCGCCGGCGTCGAGGAGCTACTGGACGACTACCTGCTGGGCGAAAATCCCCTCCGAATCGAGGACCACTGGCAGACGCTCTACCGCGGCGGATTCTACCGAGGAGGACCGGTCCTGATGTCGGCCATCGCGGGCATCGACCAAGCCCTCTGGGACATCAAGGGCAAGCACTTCGGCGCGCCGGTGTACGAACTGCTGGGCGGGAAAGCGCGGGACCGAATCCGGGTCTACCAGTGGATAGGCGGTGACCGGCCCGCAGACGTTGGAAACGCGGCCCGAGAAAAGGTCGAAGCCGGATTCACCGCGCTCAAGATGAACGCCACGTCGGAGATGGAGCGCGTCGAGTCGCCCGCCAAAATTCGGGCGGCCGAGGAGCGCCTCGCCGAGGTCCGCGAGGCGGTCGGCCCGGAAATCGACATCGGCGTGGACTTCCACGGCCGGGTCGCCAAGCCGATGGCCAAGCGACTCGCCAAGGCCCTCGAACCCTACGAACCGATGTTCATCGAGGAGCCGGTTCTGCCGGAACACAACGACGCGCTCCCCGAAATCGCAGGCCACACTACCACGCCTATCGCCACGGGGGAACGGATGTTCTCCCGGTGGGACTTCAAGGAGGTGCTGGAATCGGGCGCGGTGGACGTGATTCAACCCGACCTGAGCCACGCCGGGGGGATTACGGAGGTCAAGAAAATCGCCTCGATGGCCGAAGCCTACGACGTGGCGCTGGCACCCCACTGCCCGCTCGGACCTATCGCGCTGGCCTCCTGCGTGCAGGTCGATGCCTGCACCCCCAACGCCCTGATTCAGGAGCAGAGTCTAGACATTCACTACAACCAGACCAGCGACGTGTTGGACTATCTGGCGGACTCCTCGGTCGGCGCATACGATTCGGGCTACGTCGAACTCCCCGACGCGCCGGGCCTCGGCGTGGAAATCGACGAGGAGGTGGTCCGCGAGCGCGCGGGCGAAGTAAATTGGCACAACCCCGTCTGGCGACACGACGACGGGAGCGTCGCGGAGTGGTGACGATGGCGGACCCACTCGCCGCGTTTCCGAACGTCGAGGACGAGACCGACCGGGACCTCGCGGAGCGCCACCAGCGGGCGGTCCGGGACTGGGAGGGCACGGGCGTCGATGGACTGGTCTACGAGTACCGGACCCAGTTCCACCGGGACCCACTCGTGACCCAGACCGACGAGGCCTACTACCTCTCGGTCCGGGGCCACGTCTGGGACGAGTTCGGCGAGCGAATGGGCCTGAGCGACGACGAACTGGCGCGATTGAAGGAGATTCACGCCGAGCAGTTCGCGGCGAGCGTCGGAGAGGAAGCGGACCACGGGAACGACGAACCGATGATTCTGACGAAGGAGTGAGAACTCGGCTTACTCCGAGACTGCGGTCGTCTCCCCCTTGGAGGCGAAAATCGCGTCCAGCACGCACTGAACTCGATTCGCCTCGGAGAAGGAGACCAAATCCCCGCCCTCGCCGTCCAATTCTGCGACGAACTCGTCCACGAGCGTCAGGGTGGTCTGGCCTCGAGTGTCGTTCAGGACCGCCTCGGCGTCCTCGCCGCGGTTCTCGACCAGTCGGTACCAGTCCAGAAGCGAGAGTTTCGATTCCGACCCGAGGACCGTAATCGAGTTCTCCTCGGATTGCTCGTGGTCGGTCACGAGGTCGATGGTGCCGTTGATTGCATCGTCACCGCCGACAGAGAAGTGACCGGCGACGGACTCCTCGTATTTTCCGGGACCGCGATAGGTGACGTTCGCGCTGACCTCCTCGATGGGGCCGAAAAGCTCCTGCACGCCGAACAGGAAGTGGGTGCCGACCTCCCGAAGCGGCCCGCCCTGCTCGCGGGATTCGAGCCAATCCACGTCCTGCCACTCGCGGGGCCACCGCGGGAATCGGAAATTGAGGGTGACGCGCTTGGGGTCGCCGATGTCGCCGTCGGCGATTCGCTCGCGCATCTCCACGAACCCCGGCGTGTAGCGGAAGGGCAGGTTGATAGCCGTCGTCAGGTCGCTGGACTGGGCCGCTTCAATCATCTCCCGGCCGCGCTCGGCGTCCTCGGCGATGGGCTTCTCGCAGAGGACGTGCTTGCCAGCGTCGAGCGCCGTGGTAGCGATTTCGTGGTGGTGCTTTGGCGGAACCCCGACGTACACGATGTCGATACTCTCGTCCCGGACGAGTTCGCGGTAGTCGGTGTAGGCCTCGCAGTCGTACTCGTCGGCGAAGTCGCGGAGTTTGGTCTCGTCCACGTCGCACGCCGCGCTGACGGCGGTGTCCTCGTGATCGGCGAACGCTTCGGCGAGTCGATTCCCGATGACCCCACAACCGACGATGCCCGCGTCGTACATGCTTTGAGAGATTGGCGGTCGGTATTTGTAGGTGGCGGGTTGGCCGTGGAGAAACGGAGCAAATCGGAGGCCGATACATAAATTTGAATATATTTAAGAAGTAATTTTGATTCTTTTGGACAGGTTTTTCTTCATTTGACATCCGAGAAACACTATCGGTGAGTCTATATCCCGACTGTTCGTTCGTCCGGCAGATGGTGTCTTTCGAGTGTGCGACCTGCGGCGCTCGGGTCTCCGAGGAGGTAGCCCTCCTCGAAGACGAGACTCGGCTCTGCGAAGACGGCTACTCCGGCGAGGGCCGACGGGAGTACCTTCCCGAGGGGTTCTACGTGGTCGGAGCAGAGAGCCACATCTATCCCGGCGTCGGGGGCGATTATCTACTGCATCCGACTGACGTTCTCACGATGGACCGGATGGAGGCCGTCCCAATCGAGGAGTACACCGACTTCTTCGGCTGTTGCGGACTCAGGGGAAAGGTGCCCAACACCTTCTGCCCGAACGGGCATCGCTTCGCAACAGAGATTTCCGACCATTGCTCGCGGGTCGTTCAGATTCACCGCGACCGGGTCGAAGTGCGGTAGGTTCGTCCGCTCAGACCCGACACGGCTTCTCGTCTCGACTTGACTCCCATCCCTCACACCCGAACCATCTCATCACCCTCACACCTGAACCTCCTCGACCTCCCCGACTTGAATCCGCCAGAGGGTCGCGTACCGGCCGTCCCGTGCCAGAAGCTCTTCGTGGGTCCCGCGCTCGACAATCTCGCCGTCGTCAAGCACCAGAATCCGGTCGGCGTCCCGGACCGTCGAGAGCCGATGGGCGACCACGAACGTCGTCCGGTCGGCGGTCAGTTCGTCCAGATGCTCCTGCACGACCAGTTCGGTCTCGTTGTCAACGTGGCTGGTGGCCTCGTCCAGCACCAGCATCGGCGGGTCGCCGACGACTGCCCGCGCGATGGCGAGTCGCTGGCGCTGACCGCCCGAGAGGTTGGTGCCGCGCTCGCCGACCCGAGTGTCGTAGCCCTCGGGCAGGTCGGTGACGAACTGGTGGGCACCCGCGGTTCTGGCGGCCTCCTCGATTCGCTCGTCTGAGGCCTCGGGCGCTCCGTAGGCGATGTTCTCGCGGACCGTCCCGTCGAACAGGAAGGCCTCTTGGTTCACGTAGCCGACGGCCTCCCGAAGGCTCTCGGTCGAAACCTCCCGCACGTCCCGCCCGTCCACCCGGACCGCACCCGAGTTCACGTCGTAGAATCGCACGAGGAGCTTCACGAGGGTCGATTTCCCGGCACCAGTCGAACCCACGAGGCCGACCGTCTCGCCCGGTTCGACGTCGAAGTCGAGACCGTCGAAGACCCGGCGCTCGCTGTCGGGGTAGCCGAATTCGACGTCCTCGAATTCGACACCAGCGGCGTCGAGTGCGAGGTCGGCGTCCGAAGCGGTCCCGGTGCCTGCGCCGAGATTCCGGCCCGCGTTCGTCAGACCGTCGATTCGCTTGGCGGCGGCCTTCGAGGACTTGTAGTGGTTCACCACGTCACTCAGGTTCTTCAGCGGGAGCGTGAGCCGTTCCATGTAAAAGAGGAAGGGCACGAGTTGCCCGGCGGTCAGCGTCCCCGAGAAGAACAGCGGCGGTTCGACCGTAATCCAGTAGATGCCGAGCGCGAGCGTCAGGAGCAACCACGCCCCGGCGACGAGTCGATTCAGCGGCGGCTGGCGAACCGAGGTCCGGCGACTCGCCAGTCGCGCCCGGAAGGCGTCGAGCGACGACGACGCGACTCGATTGCGCTCGTAGTCCTCGGCGGTGAACGACTTGATAACGTCGATACCGCTGATGTTGGTTTCGAGGCGGGCGTTCAGCGCGCCGCGCTCCTCGCGCACCGCGTCCTTGAGCGGTTCGAGTTTCCCGGAGAACCACAGGTTGAGGCCGGCGATGACGGGGGCCGACAGCAGGACCACGACTGCGAGTTGCCAGTTCAGGGCAGTCATGTAGACCAGCGCGCTGACCAGCGTGACGGTAATCCAGAGGCCAGCGCCGACGATGACGTTGAAGAACGTGTCGAGGGTGTTCACGTCGTCGTTCAGCACGCTGATGACGTTGCCGGTCCGACTCCCGTCGAAGAATCCCAAGTCGAGTCGCTGGACAGCGTCGAACTCGCCGACGCGGACCGCGTGGAGGAGTCGCTGGGTGAAGACGGCGAAACTGTACTCCGAGACGAACGCCAGCAGGTTCGTCAGCAGGTTCAGGCCGACCAGCAGGCCGGTAATAAACGCCAGCAGGTCGAGCGGCGCGGTCGGAATCCACGACTGGGGCAGGAATGGAACCGCGAACGGTTCGCCGTTGAACAGCGCGTCGATGCCGAGACCGATGAGGAACACGTCTGCGAAGCTCAGGAAGGTCGAGACGACTTCGCAGACCACCGCGACCGCCAGATAGTGGGCGTCGGACCGGCCGTGTCGCCGGACCAGCGCGAGGAGGGGATACTGTCGGTCGGACAGGTCCCCGAGGGTCTCGTCGGTCATCGCGTCACCCCCGTTTCGGAGGGACGAGACCGCTCGTCGCCGGCGGCGATTTCGCCGGTCTGGATGCGCCAGAGTTTCGCATACGTCCCGCCTGCCCCGAGGAGTTCGTCGTGGGTGCCCGACTCCACGACCGCCCCGTCGTCCAGCACCAGCAACCGGTCGGCGTCCCGGACCGTCGAGAGTCGGTGGGCGATGGCGAAGACGGTTCGGTCGCCCGACAGTTCGAGGAGACGCCGCTGGATTTCGACCTCGGTTTCGTTGTCCACGTGGCTGGTGGCCTCGTCCAGTACCAGCACCGGCGGGTCCCCGACCAGCGCCCGAGCGATGGCGAGGCGCTGGCGCTGGCCGCCAGAGAGGGTCGCGCCGCGCTCGCCGATTTGGGTCTCGTAGCCCTCCGGCAAGTCGGCGACGAACTCGTGGGCACCGGCCCGTTTGGCGGCGGTGACGACCGCTTGCTCGGAGGCCTCGGGGTTCGCGTAGGCGACGTTCTCCCGGACCGACCCGTGAAAGAGGAAGGGGTCTTGGCTCACGTAACCGACGTGCTTTCTGAGGCTCTCGACGCTCACCCCGGCGATGTCCTGCCCATCGATGCGGACGGTCCCGGAGTCGGGGTCGTAGAACCGAAAGACGAGTTTGACGAGCGTGGATTTCCCCGCGCCGGTCGGCCCGACGACGCCGACGAACTCGCCGGCCTCGGCCGTGAACGACACGTCTTCGAGTGTCGAGTCGTCTGCTGTCTCGTCGGGCGCGTCGCCGGGTGACTGTGCGGGGTACGAGAAGGAGACGCCGTCGTACTCGACCCGGCCCTCGGTGACGCGCAGGTCCGGCGCGTCGTCGGGTTCCGGGAGTCGCCGGTCGCTCCGGAGGAGCGCGACGACCCGCTTGCTCGACGCTCGGGCGCTCTCGAACTGGTCGATAACGTCCACCGCGAGGCGGCGCGTCGGGTCCAAGAACGAGAAGGTGTAGAGGACGAACGTCAGAAGCGTCCCGGCCGAGAGTTCCCGCGTGAAAAACACCGGCGGTCCCGCGAGAATCCAGTAGGAACCGAGCGCGAACAGGCCCCAGATGCCGACCGCCGCGAGGACCCACGAGACGCGGTTGTAGACGGCGCGCAGGCGGAGCGCGGACCACGCCGCGGACTTGTACTCGGCGGAGGCCTCGGCCACGCGCTCTCGCTCTCGGTCCTCGCGGGTGAACGCCTTGACGGTACTCAGACCCTCGATAGCGTCCCGCAGGCGACCGTTCACGGTGCCGACGCTCGCCCGAATCTCGTCGTGGCGGGGTTCCAGCAGTCGGGCGTAGACTCGGCCAGTCGCCGCGATGAGGACCGGGAGCGGAGCGAGGACGAGCGCGAGGTTCCAGTTCAAAAGCAACATGAAGGCGAAGGCGGTGAGGATTTCGCCGCCGTAGACGAGACCGTCGCGGACCCCCGAAAAGAGGTCTCCGAGGTTGTCCACGTCGTCGTTGAGGACGCTCAGCACGTCGCCGGTCTCCTCGGCGTCGTAGAAATCCATCGAGAGCGCGGTCCCAGCCTCGTAGGCCGCGGTCCGAATCTCGTGGAGGGTCCGAAGGCTGGCCGTCTCGTAGACGAGTCGGCCGTACCACTTCGCACCGCTCTCGGCGACGATGGCGACGGCGAGGACCGAGACGGTCAGGGCGGCCTGCCCGGTCAGCGACGCCGGAATCCAGTCGGTGGGAACCAGCGGGAGGACGTAGGCCCGACTGTCGAGGAGAAGCGCGTCGAGCGCCACACCGATGAACAGCGCCGGAACGCGCTGGAGGAACAGGCCGACCAAGAGCAGGCCGAGCGCCCCGGCGAAGGTCCGCCAGCGAGCGCCGGCGAACCGCCGGAGGAGGTAGCGAATCGGCGGAGAAGCGTCTTCGTTCGGGTCGGTTCGAGTCGCGTCCGCGTCGGTCATCGTTCGAGTTGCAGGCGCGAAAGCCGCATAAGTCTAATCTGCAACGCGCTACTGCAAATTTTCTGACACTACCCCCGCGTCGGCTCGGCGTGGCAGGGTCGAAGGAACTCTTAGACACATTTTCAATCTTTTAAGATATAATATTGTTTCTTTAAGCCAGATTTATTCGACCGGACGACCACACCGGTAGGCCGCTGGATGGTCTCTCCCGACCACATCGCTGGACCGCATAGCTCCGGACCGTCGCTCCCGACCACATCAAAACACCAATGCCGGGCGGCGACGACAGCGAACACATGACCGACGGCGCATCGGCCGAGGAGGCCGGGCCGAGCGACCCCGAAACCGGTCGGAAGGACGACGAGGCCGACCGGAGAAGCGACGGAACCGACCGGCGGGTCGAACGCCGGTCGCCGGACGAGACTTTCGAGTTGCTCGCCAACGAGGTCCGGGTCGAAATCCTCCGGGCGCTGGGCGACGACCCGCGCGAGACGCTCGGATTCTCGGAACTCCACGACCGGGTGGACATCGCCGACAGCGGGAACTTCAACTACCACCTCGACCGATTGGTCGGGGCGTTCGTCCGCAAGGTGGGCGACGGGAGCGACGGCGACGCCGACACCGGCGAAAGCGGTGGCGGACGCGACGGCGCTGGCTACGAGTTGACCCGCGCCGGACAGCAAATCGTCGGGGCGATGTACGCCGGAACCTACACCACCGACGCCGCCGTCGAACCCATCTCGGCCGGGTGGGACTGTCTGCTCTGCAGTGGAGAAATGGTGGTGGGGTACGCCGACGAGCGCGCTCACTTCTGGTGTTCGGCCTGCGACGAGGGAGCCAAATTCTCCTTCCCGCCGGGCACCGTAGACCAGTTCGACCGCGACGAGTTGCCCGGCGCGTTCGCTCGCTGGTACCACCACCTCATGACTCGCCTGTTCCACGGCTTCTGCGGCGTCTGCGCCGGCCGGATGGACGGCGAGTTCGTCCGCCTGCCCGGCGGGACCGAACGGAACCCCGAAACGTCCCTCCTGCAGTTCACCTGCCAGCGGTGCGGGACGGTCGCCAGTTCGGCCGCCGAGACGCTTGCGACCTTCCACCCCGTCGCGCAGGGCTTTTTCGCCGAACACGGCTTCGACGTGTCGGCCCGCCATCCGACCCAGATGTGGGGCGAACTCGACGCCTGCGACGTGGAGATTCTCTCCGAGGAGCCTCCTCGGATGGAAGTCCGGTTCGGCCACGACGGCGAGGAGGTCCGCGCGGTGGTCGAACCCGACGCGACGGTCGGACAGGTGGAACGCAGAAGTCGGCAGGACTGACCGCCGAGCGCAGAACTGAAGCAGACTGCGCCCGAGAGTCGGGCCATGAACCGATTCGAAGGCCGGACCGTCCTCGTCACCGGTTCGACCCGCGGCATCGGACAGGGAATCGCCGAGCGATTCGCCAGCGAGGGTGCCCCAGTCGTGGTGACCGGTCGGACCGAGGACGACGGCCAGCAGACCGCAGAGCGAATCCGGGAGTCGGGCGGCGAGGCCGTCTTCGTGCAGGCCGACATGCGCGACCCAGACGACATCTCTGCGCTGGTCGAGGCCACCGCCGACGAGTTCGGCGGTATCGACGTGCTGGTCAACAACGCGGGCGTCGAGACCAACACCTCGGTCACGGAGGCGACGATGGACGACTGGAATTTGGTCCTCGAAACCGACTTCCGGGCCTACTGGCTGACGGCCAAGCACGCCGTCGAGTACATGGAGTCGGGAGCCATCGTCAACGTCTCCTCGAACCACGCCAGACTCACCATGCCCGAGATGTTCCCGTACAATGCCGTCAAGGCCGGTATCGACGGGATGACCCGCGCGATGGCGCTCGACTTGGGACCCGAGATTCGGGTCAACACCGTGAATCCGGGGTGGGTCGCCGTCGAGCGCACCGAGCAGAACCTCTCGGCGGACGAGCGCGACCACCTCGAATCCATCCACCCCGCCGGGCGTATCGGCGACCCCGAGGACGTGGCGGGCGCGGTGGCCTTCCTCGCCAGCGACGACGCCGGATTCGTGACCGGGACGAGTCTGGTAGTGGACGGCGGTCGGACCGCGGTCATGCAGGACGACACCCTGCCGGACTACGGTAGGGAATGATTTTCGGATAGTTTCAGTATCCGTTTAGAAGCTACAACTTTTCAACCGATTCCGATTATTCGGTTATAACACTCTGTTCACCCCGATTTCACCGTGAATTTTTTATACTCCTATGTCCTTAAAGTGATACGACGAAGCGGAGTCGGAGCGCAACTCAACCATGAACCGGGATATGGAGAGCCTCACAGAGCGTGCGCCGTCGCTCGACCGAGACGGACGCGCGGCATATCGGGTCGTATCGAACGATTGGGACACGAGTACTACCGTCGTCAGAGCAGTCACCGAAGTCGCCGACTGTGACCTGTTGGCCGACGACTGCGTACTGTACGACGTCGTGGACCCAGACGCCTTGAACCGACTGTTCGCCGGGCGTGATTCGGGCGACCCCGGAACCGCCGGACGGGCCTCGGTCGGCCGGGTCGTCTTCGAACTTCACGGATGCCGGGTCGAGGTCCGGGCCGACGGTGAACACGTCATCTACGAACCCGAAAACGACAGGGAATCCGCCGTGTCAGCAGTTCAGTCGGCCTAACTCCGGGTGGAGACCCACACTCCACCGAACTCGGTCGTCCTAATTCTACAGTGACGTTTCTACGTTAATTCGGGGGTTGACAGCGATAACGTATCGCCCGAGAGGGTCCGACCGTGAGGAAAAGTCCGATTACGGATGCGAAAAGGTAATCAGGTGATAGCCGCAGGGTGAGGCAAGGAGCGATTACCGAATGGCCGTCACGGACGAGATTTCGTTTTGGGAAATGTACCGGGAACTGCCCGTCAGGACGACCCTCGCCAGCGTCGTCCCCGTCTTACTGGGGTTCGCGCAGGTGTTGAACGGCTACGTCCACGGGGTGGCGATAACCCGGACCGGCGCGTTCGCGGTCGTCATGGCGATTGCCGCGGTGTTAGTGACGCGGTATCACCTCGTGGAGTTCTACCGGCGACGACTCCAGCGGGAACTCTACGCCGAGGAGTAACCCGGCCATCGACCCGCTCACTCCTCGGTCCGTGGGTCGAATCGGTCGAACCAGTCGGTCAGTTCTCGGAGGCGGTGGACCGCCCGGTCCGGGTCGCCGACGTTGTGATGCTCGTCAGGGTAGACGACGAGTCTGGCGGGCACGCCCTGTTTCTTGACGCTGACGTAGAGTTGCTCGCTCTGGGAGGGCGGGCACCGCCAGTCCTCGCCGCCCGCGGTGACGAGGAGGGGCGTCTCGATTTCGCCGACATCCGTGATGCTCGACGACTTCTCGTAGCCTTCCGGGTTCTCCCACGGGAGGCCGAAGTCGTTCTCCCACCAGACGTGGCTGTCGTCGGTGCCGTAGGCCGACCGGAAGTCGTAGATGCCGTGTTCGGCCGCGCCGGCGGCGAACCGGTCGGACTCGGTGACGAGGTAGCCCGTGGTCATCCCGCCGTAGGAGAACCCGGTGGCGAAACACCGATTGTCGTCGGCCCACCCGCGGGAGACGGCCTCCTCGACGCCGGCAAGCACGTCGTCGCGCTCTCTCGGTCCCCACTCGCCGCGAATCTGTTCGCTGAACGCTCGGCCATACGAGGAGCTACCCCGGTAGTTGACCCGGAGGACGACGTAGCCCTGCCCGGTCAGGTAGGCGTGTTCGAAGGAGAACGTCGGCGCGTCGTAGGAGATGGGACCGCCGTGAATCGAGGCCACGAGGGGCTTGGGGTCGGGGTTGTCGGGGTCGAAGTCCGAGGGGAAGTACGCGATGGCCTCGATTTCCTGCCCGTCGGACTCGAAGGTGAGACGCCGGAAGTCGGGGGTGTGGCGCTCGCTGATGAGGTCGTCGTTGAGCGCGGTGAGTCGGGTGATTTCCCCACCTTCATCCAGTTCGTCTGTCGGGATGGCGTGGAGGTCAGTGCCGTCCTCGGGGTCGGCGAGCGCGACGACTGCGGTGTCGCCTCGCAGGTCGAACCCTTCGAGAGTCCGGTCTCGGCCCTGCGCGCCGAAGGTTCGCTCGGGGTCGGCCTCCTCGCCGAGGCGCACCAGTCGGGTCAGGCCCTCGTCGCCGATTGGCGCGAGGAGGTCGTCGCCGTCCCACCCGAGGTCCCCATATCTGGCCACGGTCCGGTCCAAGTCGGCCGACCACGACTCGAAACCGCTCTCCTCGGCGTCCGCCGAACCCCCGGCGTCGGCGACGTAGACCTCCGAGGGCGCATACCAGTTCTCCGGGTTCCCGCCGACGAACGCGAGTCGGTCGCCCGAGGGATGCCACCGAGGACGACCCGCGGTGAGTTCAGAGTCGGTCACTTTCCGGAGGCCAGAGCCATCCGGCGCGATGGTGTAGAGGTCCAGCACGTAGTTGTCGTCGGGGCGCTCGGTCCGGTTCGAGAGGAAGGCGATTCGCCCGTCGTCGGACTCCCCGGTCCCGGCGGGCGACCACGCCGGTTGGAGTCCGGCCGCCGGTTCTCTGGCCCCGCCGCCGTAGGCGTCGTCGAGGCGGTCGATTTCGCGGGTCTCGTAGTCCACGACGAACAGGTAGGTCGTGACCGAATCGAGCCATCCCTGCCCGTCGAACTTGTGCTGGAGGCGCTCGGTCTCGATTGGGCCGTCGTCGCGGCGCTGTTCGAGGTACTCACGCTCGTCGTCGGTCGGGTCCCGCGCTGAAACCGCGAGGCGCTCGCCTTCCGGTCCCCAGTCGAAGCCTCGCGCGCCCTCCTCGAAATCGGTGAGTTGGCGGGCGTCCCCACCGATTTCGAGGTCGAACGCCCAGATTTGGGTCTCGGGGTCGTCGCCTCCGTTCTGGTCTGACTCCTCGTCGGCCTCGCCGTCGTCCTGTTCGCCGTCGTCGCTCTCCTGCTCGTCGCCGCGGGAGACCTCGATTTCGGTGTCGGTCTCCCGCGCCGCGGCGAAGGCGAGTTTCGACCCGTCGGGCGACCACGCCGGAGCGGTGGCGTCGGAGGCCCGCGAGAGTCGGTGGGGGTCGCTGGTCCCGTCGGTCGGGGCGACGAACAGCGACTGCTTTCGCTCGTTCTCCTCGCGGTCGAACTCGTCGGCGACGAAGGCGACGCGCTCCCCGTCGGGCGAGACGGCGAGGTCGGTCACGAGCGTCAGGTCGTAGAAATCCGCCAGTTCGAGCGAGTCGGTCATGCCGGAAGCGTCGGGGGCCGGCGTCTTGAGCGTGTGGGCACGGGCAAAGCGGGAGTGCTATCGGTCTCGGAAGTTCGCTACTGGGGTTGGGCCTCGTCGTGCGTTCCGTCGCTTTGGTGTTCGTGTGTTTCTTCACCAAGCGATGAGTTAGACAGGCACACAATTACTTGAGGAATATTCTTGATTTTTAAGACAACAAAATTGTTGTTTGAATGAGACGATGAGGACGCGCAGACGCACTCACGCACCCGAACCGACGCACCCGAACTGACTCACCCGTTCCGACCGCGGGCGTCCGAGCGGGCCGCCAACCGAATCAGATACCAGATGGCCACGCCGGCCAGCAGGCCGACGAAGATAGGTTCGGGTTCGATTCCGGAGTGGCCGGCGTGAAGCGGGAGGGTCATGGGGAGGCCTTCGACCGGCAGAGTAGTCAATATTTCTGTCTCGGATGGGGCGCGGTCGAAGGCCCCATCTCGGTGGTAAAACCGCCGCGTCGCCGAACGGAAGTCACTTTTTTACCGCTCGCGCCGATAAATTCCCGGCGGTGGGTAGTATGGACGAAGCGGCACTAGTCCCGACGCTGGTGTATCTCATGCTCACGGTATTGCTGGTCGCGTGGGCCGTCCGGTCGCTCGAATGGCTCCGCGTCACCGAGACGACCGTCGCGCTGGCGGCACTGCTGTTGCTGGTCGAGAGCGGCGTCGCCTACGAGGGGGTCAAGCGAGCGATGGAGTACTGACCGACGCTCGCAGACGGGTCGAGAACAGTCGGTGACAACGTTTCCGCCGAAAAGACTCCGTACCGGGTCTCAGCGCAGGAAACCCAGTAGTTCGTAGTCGTGGTCCGGCGTGTATCGCCGGAATAGCAGGCTGTTGGTCAGGACGCTCACGCTGGAGAACGCCATCGCGCCCGCGGCCAGAACTGGCTGGAGCAGACCCAGACTCGCCAGCGGAATCATCGCGGTGTTGTAGCCCAGCGCCCAGAACAGGTTCTGCTTGATTTTCGCCAGCGTCCCCTCCGAGACCCGGATGGCCTTCAGCACGTCGGCGGGGTCGTCGCGCATCAGGGTCACGTCGGCGGCCTCGATGGCCACGTCGGTCCCCGAGCCAATCGCCGCGCCGACGAACGCCGAGGCCAGCGCGGGGGCGTCGTTCACCCCGTCGCCGACCATCATCGCGTTCCGGCCCTCGGACTGGATGGACTCGACGGCATCGGCCTTGTCCTCGGGCAGAACCTCGGCCCGGACGTTCTCGGGGTCGATGCCGACCTGCTCGGCGACGGCGCGGGCGGTCCGCTCGTTGTCGCCGGTAATCATCATGACCTCGGTCCCCCGATTCCGGAGGGCCGAGACGGCCTGCTTGGCGCTCTCCTTCACGGTATCAGCGTCTGCGACGACGCCAGCGAGTTCGCCATCGATTGCGATGAGCATGGCCGTCTTACCCTCGCGTTCGAGGCGTTCCATCGGCTCCTCGGCGCGCGAGATGTCCACGCCGTTGTCCCGCATCAGCTTTCGGTTGCCGACCAGCACCTCGCCGTGAGAGGTCGTCGCCCGGACGCCGTGGCCGGGGACGTTCTCGAAGCTCTCGGGATTTTCGACGTCGAGGCCGCGCTCTCTCGCGCCTTCGACGATAGCCTGCGCGAGGGGATGCTCGCTCCCCTTCTCGGCGCTCGCGGCGGCCGAGAGGACGAACTCCTCGTCCATCTCGGATTCGCCCGAGGGTTCCTCGACTGCACCGCCGTCCGCGGCAGTCTCGCCGCCGCTTCCGCCGTCTGGTCGGGGGCCGAGTGCCACCACGTCGGTCAGGCGCATCTCGCCCTCGGTTAGGGTGCCGGTCTTGTCGAAGACCACGGTGTCCACGTCGCGGACGCGTTCGAGGATGTCGCCGCCCTTGAACAGCACGCCGTTCTGCGCGCCGATGGAGGTTCCGACCATCGTCGCCGCAGGGGTGGCGAGGCCCAGAGCGCAGGGACAGGCGATGAGGACCGCCGAGGCGAACACGACTACCGCGAACTCGAAGACCGAGACGGTGCCGCCAGCGATTTCGGGGCCACCTGCGACGAGGCCCCAGAGGGGAAGTGACTGGACGAATCCGGCCAGCGCCTCGGGAAACAGGAACCAGAGCGTGCCCCAGAGCAGGGCGTTGGTGATGACCGCCGGGACGAAGTACGCCGAGATTCGGTCCGCGACCTGCTGAATCTCCGGCTGTCTGCTCTGGGCCTCCTTGACCATCTGGACGATTTGCTGGAGGGCGGTCTCCGCGCCGACTTTGGTGGCCTCGACCCGGAGGACGCCGTTCTCGTTGACGGTCGCACCCACCACCTCGTCGCCGGGCGACTTCTCGACGGGAACCGACTCGCCCGTGACCATCGACTCGTCTACTGCGCTCTCGCCCTCGACGACCTCGCCGTCGGTCGGAATCTTCTCGCCGGGGCGGACCACCATCACGTCGCCGACTGCCACGTCCTCGACGGGAATCTTCTGCTCCTCGCCGTCCCGAATCACGGTGGCCTCGTCGGCCTCCATCTCGAGGAGCTTTCGGAGCGCGTCGCTCGCTTGGCCCTTCGACCGGGCTTCGAGGTAGTTGCCGAGCGTGATGAACACCAAGATGAGCGCGGCGGTGTCGAAGTAGAGACTCCCGGTGAACCCGAGGAGGACGGCCACGCTGTAGAGATACGCAGTCGAGGAGCCGAGCGCAATCAGCACGTCCATGTTCGCAGTCCGGTTCTTGACGACCGCGGTGTAGGAATTCTCGTAGAACTCCTTGCCGAGGAAGTACTGGACCGGGGTCGCCAGCCCGAACATAATCCAGCCGAGCGGGACGCCGAGGATGGCCTCGCCCAGCAGGCCGTCGAACAGGTAGTGTTCGAGCATGAAGAAGATGAGCGGCGTCGAGAGGACCGCGCCGAAGATGGTCAGATTTCGCTGGTGGCGAATCTCCTCCTGTCGGGCGGCGTCGCGCCGGTCGGCGCTGGACTGGTCGGACTCGCCGTCGTCGTCGCGGACCGGCGAGTAGCCCGCGCCCTCGATGGCGTCGTAGAAGGATTCGCGGTCCACGTCGTTGGGGTTGTAGCGCACGGCCCCCTCGTCGGTGGCGTAGTTGACATCCGCGGAGATGACGCCCGGCAGGGCTTCGAGGGCCTCCTCGTTGGTCTCGGCACAGTTCGAGCAGGTCATGTCCGAGATGCCGATAGCGACCTTCTCGGAGACCGGTTCGTAGCCGGCGTCCTCGATTGCCTCGTAGATTTCGGCCAGCGTGACCTCGCCCGAATCGTACTCGACGGTTCCCTCGTCCGTGGCGAAGTTGACGTTCGCCGACTCGATGCCGTCCAACTCGCTCAGGGCGTCTTCGACGGTCCCCGAGCAGTTGGCGCAACTCATGCCTCGTATGTCGAGGTGTGTAGTTCGCGCCATGGTCTCCTCCTTGGTAGAAAGTAAGGGACCCACGTTAATGCGATTTGCCCCTTACAAATACGGCGTCAGTTCGGGCAATTGTTTTCTGGACTGGCGGGAATTAGGGTGGAAGATTTTGTTTCCAAAGTAGATTCGGGAGTAAAACGATGGTGATTCAAATGATGTTATAGACAACTACAGCAGTGGTAAAGAAAGAATAATATTTCTTTGAGGTCATAATACTGTCTCTGGAGCGGCGGGAACTGGTCTCACTCCATCGCGTCGATGACTTCGTAGCCGACGTTCTGGTCCCGGAGCGCGTCGGTGTGGGCGGTGAGTTCCGAGGAGACGGCCACCAGAAGCACGTCGAGGCCCTTCGCGGCCGCCTCACGGACTGCATCGACCGTCCCGAAGCGGAGGTCCGGGTCGAGTCCGGCGTCTCGGACCGCGGACAGCGCCTCCGTCCCGGCGACTGCCAACAGGTCGTGAGAAGCCGCGAGGTCGGCGATTTTGTCGGATTCGACCGCCCTGCTTCCCCCGTCGCGGACCGGTGGAATCGAGACCACGGTCACGGACCCCAAATCGTAGTCGAGGACCCCCGCGAAGTCGGTGACGCCCACGTCGGTCCCTGCCGAGGCGTCCGTGACCGCAACCGCGGTTGTACTTCCGGACCGGCCGGGAGTCGCGCGGAGCGTCCCCCCTCGCATCGAGAGCGACACCGCGTCGCCCGCCGACACGTCGGCGGTGGCGATTGCAGTCTCGACTTCCACCTCGCCGATAACGTCGGTCGAAACGTGTTCGACGTAGGCGCGGAGTTCGTCGGTCCGGCCCATCAGCCAATCGACGCCCTCCTTGGTGATTTCGTACCGTCCTCGGCCGTGTTTCGTGACGTATCCTTGGTCTACGAGGTCCGTGAGGTAGTCACTGACCGCTTGGGACGTGACCCCGATGGCGTCGGCGATTTCCCGCTGACTGACCGCGGGTTGGCGCTCCGCGATTTCGGCCAGAATCTGGTACCGCGTCGCGTCTCGCTTGCTCCGAAGTACGTCTGCTCCGTCGTCACCGTCCGGTCGCTCCGACATACCCGGCGGTTCGGCACCCTACTGCAAGTATTTTTGCGTTATTCCCGGCGTGGTTTCGCTCGCTCGCCCTCGACACCCAGTTATCTAAACCCTGCTTTCCCTAATACAACCATAATTGTTTTATTAGTCCCCCGAAGTTGTATCCAGTGATGACGAGGACAGCGCTTCCGAAGAACGCGAAGGCCGGCCCGACCAAATCGGAGGTCAGGGCGGTTCTACTGGATAAACTCGACCTGCGCGCCGACGACCACTTCGTGGAAGTCGGTTCCTGCACGGGTGCCGTCACCATCGAGGCGGCCCGGCGTGCTGGCCGGGTCACTGCCCTCGAACGCAAACCGGAACGGCTCGAAACCACACGAGAGAACCTCTCTGCGAACGGTATCACGGTGGTCGAGAACGAGACCGTGATGCTACGCGAGGCCGAGGCCCCCGAGGGACTGCCCGACGACGCCGACGCCCTCTTTCTTGGCGGCAGTCGGAACTTCGAGGAGGTCCTCGACCACGCGGTCGAGACCGGTATCGAGACGGTGGTGATGAACGTCTCGCGCCTCGAAGTCGCCGGGCGAGCGGTCGAGGCCTTCCGAGACCGGGACCTCCTCTCAGAGGTGGTCCAGTTGCAGGTGGGCCACGGCTACGAGTTGGCCGGCGCGACCAGTTTCGACGCCCAGAACCCGGTGTACATGGTCGTCGGCGGAACGGACGACGAGACCGACTCCGCCGAGGAGGACGCATCGTGACCCTCTACGGCGTCGGTCTCGGTCCGGGTGACGCCGACCTCGTGACGGTCCGGGGCAAGCGCGTCCTCGACTCCGCCGACGTGGTGTACTCGCCCGGCAGACTCTCGCGGTCGGTGGCAGAGAAGTGCGTCCCCGAGTCGAAAATCGCGGACCTCGACTTTCCGATGACCCGCGACCCCGACGAACTCCGGAGCGCGTGGAAGGACGCCGCCGGGGAAATCGCCCCGCGAGCGACGGACGGCGACGCCGCGTTCGTCACCCTCGGCGACCCAAACGTCTACTCCACTTTCGGCCACCTCCGGCGGACGATGGACGCCTTCCACCCCGAGGTGGTCCTCGAAATCGTCCCCGGCGTGAGCGCGGTGACGGCGTTCGCCACCGCGCTGGGCGTCGAAATCGACGCCGGGGCGGGTCTCGCGCTGAAGGAGGCCTCCCGAGGACGCTCCCCGACCGGCCCGGACCGGATGGTCCTGTTCAAAGTCACCGACGCGCCGGCGACCCACGAGGGCCTCGCGCAAGCGGGCTACGACGTGACCTACGGTCGCCGACTCTACATGGAGCAGGGCGAGACGACTGTCACCAGCGACCCAGACGAGATAGCCGAACGCGATTACTACACCCTCGCCTACGCCGAGAAGCGCGGTATCGAGAAGGACCGCGCCACGGCCGAGTTCGAGCAGTCAGCGGAAACCGAGGAGGGGTCGGCGTGACGAACGACAGCGACAGGTCCCGAGACGCCATCGGCGACCCCCAAGACGCCATCGACGCCCGGAGCGATGCCCGCCAGCGAGACCGGGACCCGCGAGTCTACGAACACACCGCCGGCGACGTGCAGGAGGGCGTCCCCTTCATCGGCGCGGGACCGGGCGACCCCGGCCTGCTGACCGTGACCGGCAAGCGACTCGTAGAGGAGGCCGACCTCGTGGTCCACGCCGGGTCGCTGGTCAACAGCGAACTCCTCGCGGAGTACTGCGACGACGCCGAACTGGTCAACTCGGTCGGCAAGGACCTCGAAGAACTCGTCCCCCTGATGCGGGACGCCTACGACGAGGGCCGGAACGTGGTCCGACTCCACAGCGGCGACCCCGCAATCTACGGCGCGGCCCTCGAACAGATGGACGCGCTGGAACACGAGGAGGTCCCGACGTACTTCGTTCCGGGCGTGACCTCGGCGTTCGCTGTGAGCGCGACCCTCCGGACCCAACTCACCCTCAACGAGACCGCAAACCACGTCGCGTTCACCCGGCCGCAGGGCAAGACCCTCGACGCCGAGGACGACCACATCGGCGAGTTCGTCGGGATGGGCGACGTGACGACCTGCATCTATCTGGGCACCCACGCAGTCGCCGAGACGATGGACCGCCTGCTGGCGGAGGGCCACGACCCCGAGACCCCGGTCGCAGTGGTCTACCACGCCTCGTGGCCCGACGAGGAGGTCATCGAGGGCACCATCGCAACCATCGGCGAGAAGGTCGAGGAGGCCGGATACCGGGCGTCCGCGATGGTCGTCATCGGGCAGGCTGTCACCGGTTCGGGCTACGAGCGGTCGTATCTGTACGGCGACTGGGCGACCGACTCCGAGACAAAAGAGGAGTGTTCGGATGACTGAGACCGTCCGCCAAAAAGGGCGGGAAGGCCTCGAAAGCCCCCGCCCGGTCGCGGTCGCTCAGCGACATATCCGTGGCTCTCAGCACCGCCCGCCACGGATAGGGGTCGCTGAGACGACTACACTGAACGCGACCGGGCGGCCCCTTTCAGTCCACCCAGACGGTGCGCTGGTTGGCCAAGCATGTTCTCGATGGATGGACTCGCCGAGTGAAACCGAATTGCGGTCGAAGGTACGCGAATCATGAGTACGGACAACAACGATTCCGGTAGTAGCTGTAAAGCGCCCGATTCAGACGGCGAAGTAGCCGACGAGATAGCCATCGTCGCCTTCGAGCGCAAGATGGACACCGCCGACGAGATAGTCGAAGGCATCGGCGACCGGTACGAGACCATCGACGTGCTGGAGTACCACGGCGACGTGTTCGAGGAGTACTGGGGCGAGTACGACTGCTTCGTCGGTCTGATGGCCAGCGGTATCGCCATGCGAAAGACCGCCCACCTCCTCGACGACAAGTGGGACGACCCCGCCATCTGCGTCGTGGACGAGGAACTGACGTGGGCCATTCCCATCACGGGCGGCCACCACGGCGCGAACCAAGTCGCCGACGATTTGGCCTCGATGGGCGCTGTCCCGGCGATGACCACGGCCTCGGAGGCCGCTGACAAGCAGGGCGTCGAGAAGCAGGCCAAAGCCCTCGACGCCCACGTCGTCAACGGCGATTCGACAGTCGCCACCAACCTCGCGGTGCTGGACGACGAACTCGGCCCGGTCGAACGCCTCGACGGTCCGAAGGCGGTCCTCGTCGGCGACGACGTGACTGTCCTGAAGCGCAACAAAGACCACGGGGAAGGCGTCGTCCTCGGGACCGGAAGCGTCTCCGGTGCGACCGAAGACCAGTTCGTCACGGCGTGGGAGCAGGCCCTCGAATCGACCGACTACGACCTCGAAGACGTGGAGTTCGTCGCCACCGCGACCCGGAAAGACGACGAGGAGGGCCTGCTGTCGGCGGCCGACAAGTTGAACCTCGGCGTGGTCGCCTTCGAGAAGGAGGTCCTCGAAGACTTCGAGGGACCCACCCCGTCGAAATCCAAGGAACTCATCGGGTGGCCCGGCATCGCCGAGGCCTCGGCAATCGCGGGTGGGCGAAACCACGACCTCGTTGCCGAAAAAACGCGGTACGACGACGCTGTGACCGTGGCGGTGGGGCGATAGCATGAGTGAAGAAGTGGGCACCCTCTACGTCGTCGGCATCGGTCCCGGCCTGCCCCACGCGATGACCCAAGAGGCCAAAGACGTGATTCGGACCGCCGACTGCGTTATCGCCTCGAACCTCTATCAGGAGTTCCTGCGCAAGGACGGCACCATCCCGCCCGAGTCCGAGACCGAATCGACCGACGAGGACGCCGTACTCGCCACCCGACCCGACGGGACCGAGCAGGAAGTCGTGCGCTCCTCGATGGGTCGGCAAATCGAACTCGCCCGTGAGGCCTTCGAGCGAGTTCGAGACGGCGAGGACGTGGCCCACGTCTCCGGGGGCGACCCCAACGTCTACGGCAAGTCGGACCTCGTGTTCACGATGGCCGAGGAGGACGGTGCGACCGACATCCCCATCGAAATCGTGCCGGGTGTGACCGCGGCACTCGGCGGGGCGGCCAACCTCGGCGCGCCCCTCAGCAACGACTTCTGCACGATTTCGCTGTCGGACAAGTGGCGTGGCTGGGACGAAATCGAGGAGAAGCTGAGAGCGGCCGCCATCAGCGGGTTCGTCGTGGTCCTCTACAACTGCTGGCGCGACTACGAGCGAGCAATCGAAGTCCTCCGCGAGGAGCGCGCAGACCACGTGCCGGTCGGTATCTTCAACGACGCTGGCCGGGCCGACGCCGGGCGCAACCTCGAAGACGAGACCCACACCATCACGACGCTCGGCGAGGCCGCCGACCACGACGAGAAAGTCGGCGGGATGGGGACCTCAATCCTCGTCGGCAACCACGAGACGAAGGTGTGGCGCAACGACGACCGAGAGTACCTCGTCACCCCGCGCGGCGGGCGTGACGTAGACGATTTCTGAACCATGAGTACTGACGAAACCACGACAGAGACGGAATCGAAGTGCGGCGCATCGAGCAGTACAGAGACCACCGAGTCGAAGTGTGGCGCGAGCAGTTCGGCCGACGACAGCACGTCGAACTGCGGCGCGAGTGGTTCGAGCGACGGCGACGAGGAGGTCGGTTCGACAGTCGAGGACTTCGACGCCGACCCCGGCAGACTCGTGGCGGTCGGTCTCGGGCCGGGCGAACCCGAGGGGATGACCAGTCGAGCGAAGACCGCCCTCGCCGACGCCGAACACATCGTGGGCTACACGACCTACGTCGAACTCCTGCCCGACGAGATTACAGAAAGCGCCGACGACATTTACTCGACGCCGATGTGCGGCGAAGTCTCTCGGACCGAGGAGGCCATCGACCGGGCCTTGGCGGGCAACGACGTGGCAATCATCGGGAGCGGTGACCCGAACGTCTACGCCTTAGCCGGTCTCGCGCTCGAAATCCTCGAATCGAAGGGCGGGACGGCCTCGATGGTCGATTTCGAAGTCGTTCCCGGCGTCCCGGCGGCCCAGTCCTGCGCGGCCAGAGTCGGCGCACCCCTCGTGAACGACACCGTGACCATTAGCCTCTCGGACCACCTCACCGACATGCCGACCATCGAATCGCGGCTTCACGCCACCGCCAAGGAGGGGTTCACCATCGCCATCTACAACCCGTGGAGTCGCAAGCGGCGGGCGAACTTCGAGAAGTGCTGTGAAATTCTGCTGGAACACCGCGACGACGACACCCCGGTCGGCGTGGTCCACGCCGCGGGCCGCGACGACGAGGAGGTCGAAATCACCACCCTCGGCGAACTCCCCGACCTCGGCGAGACCGACCTGATAGACATGACGACGACGCTCCTCGTAGGCAACGACGAGACCTACGTCTGGGACGGCCGGATGGTCACCCCGCGAGGCTACGAGACCAAATACGACTACTGAGAGATGTACCGGGTAACTATCGACACCGAGGCCTGCGACGGCATCTTCGCTTGCCTGACCCGCGACGACCGATTCGCCGAGGACGACGACGGCCTCGCCACGCTCGACACCGACGAAGACCGACACAGGGCGGTCCGGCGCGAGGAGGGACGAGTCGTCGCGGAGTTCGACGACGACCAGCGGGCAGACGCCGAGCAGGCCGCCGAGGCCTGCCCGCCGAACGCAATCAGCGTGGAGGCGATTGATGACGAGTGACCCCGCAGTCGGCGAGAGCGCGCCCGACGACATGCTGGCGGGCCACCCCGAACTGGCCTACTTCTGGGGCCGAGTCGCCGGAGACGGCGACGTGACCCGAGACGAGATTCGGGTCGTCGCCGGCGACGAAACCGCCGCCGAGCGACTGGCCGCGATTGCAGGGGCCGAACAGGTCGAGCATCGAATCGCCGAGCGAGAGTACGCCCACGACACCGCCATCACCCGGACCGAAGACGAGTACACCGTGCAGGTCATCGGTTCGACGCTGGCCGACCGGGCGAGCGCCGCCCTCGGTCTGCCCGTGGCTGACCACCCCGGCGGCTACCGGTTCGACGCCTTCGCCGACTACGACCGCCAACTGATTCGGGGCCTCCTCGAAGGCTGTGGCACCATCTGCTTCAAGCGTTCGAGCGGGACGGTCGGCATCTCGTTCGTCCACGACGACCGGAACCTCGTGGAGACGGTTCAAAGCATTGTAGAGATGGCCGAAGTCGAGGCCCCGACCGGCGAACTCGCGGAGTCCTCGTCGGGGCGGTACTGGTTCGGCGTCGAGGACGACGCCGGAGGCCGGTTCGGCGAGTGGCTGTATCGGGACACCGACGAGTCGGGGCTGTTCGCCCCGAACCGACGGCGAAAGCTCCGGCGGAGTCTGGAGCAAGCCGAGCAGGCCGAAAAATGAGCGGGACCGTCGAAACCGACACTCCGACGGCGACCGGATTCGAGGACGAGGCCGTCCTGCTGGTCGGTCACGGCTCCCGGCGCGAGAAGTCCAACGAGCAGGTCCGGGAGTTGGCGTCTGCGCTGGAGGAGCGCGTCGGCGTCCCGGTAGACGCCGGGTTCCTCGAACTCGCCGAACCCTCGATACCCGACGCAATCGAGGGGCTGGCACCCGCAGTCGAGGAGATTTCGGTCGTCCAACTCTCGCTGTTCGCCGCGAGTCACGTCAAGAACGACGTGCCGCTGGCGGTGAATCGGGCGCGGCGCGACCACCCCGAAGTCGCGTTCAACGTCGGGTCCCACCTCGGCGTCCACCCCGCGATTATCGACCTGCTGGACGACCGGGCGTCAGCGGTGGAGGCCGAACTGGGCGTGGACCGCACCGAGGACGACGTGGCGGTCGCACTCTGCGCTCGGGGGTCAAGCGACCCCGACGCCAACGCCGACGTTCACAAACTGGCGCGCTTGCTCTACGAGGGCAGAGAGTTTTCGTCGGTCGAAGCGACCTTCGTCGGGGTGACGGAGCCGACGCTCGACGACACGCTCCACGGAATCGCCAAACAGCGACCCGACGCCGTGGTGGCCCTGCCGTACATGCTCGGCGACGGCGTGCTGACCCAGCGCGTCCGGGACTGGACCGCCGAGTTCGCCGACGAGTACCCCTACGTCGATGCCGGGGCGGGCGACCCGCTCGGGACCGACTCGCGCCTGCTGGACGTGCTGGCCGACCGGTGGCAGGAAGCCCGGACCGGGAGCGTCGAGATGTCGTGTGACACCTGCAAGTACAAGGTCGAACTCGACGGCTACGAGGAGGACCGTGGCGGCGCTCGGGCCATGCTCCGGGCGCTGACCCATCAGGAGACCCATGCCGACCGCGAGGACGTGGACGACGACCCCCACGTCCACGACGCGCCCGAGAAACACGTCGCGGTCTGCACCAACCAGACCTGCGCCGCCGAGGGGTCTTCAGCCGTGCTGGAGCGTCTCCGGCAGGAGGTCAGGGACTCCGACGAGGCCGACGCTCGCATCACCCGGTCGTCGTGTCTCGGGCAGTGCGGCGAGGGACCGATGGTGGCCGTCTACCCCGACGGCGTGTGGTACGGCGGCGTCGGCGACGACGACGCCGAGCGAATCGTCTCGTCCCATCTCGACAGGGACCGCATCGTGAGCGACATCGTAGACCAAACACTCTGAATTATGAGCTGTTACGAAATCGAAGCACTGCGACTCGGACTGATGAACGTACTGGGAACCGAAGACGAGAGCGCGCGCCAACACGCCGAGAAAGAACTGGAAGGCCACCTCGACGGCCCGGTCGGCGCGCTGGCCGACGCCGAGACCTTCTCGGAAATCGAGCGCCACCTCGACGCCGCGCTGGTGGACTTGGAGGAGGACATCGCTCGGACCAGCGACGACGCCCCCGAATACGACTACCTCAGGGGTCGCCTCGTCGCGGTCCGGGACGCCGAGCGGGCAGTCCAGCGAGTGACCGCGCAGGGCGAGAGCGTGCTTGACGGCCTCGGCGAGGCCCACGACGTACTTCACGAAGCCTTCCCTGTCGAGGACGAATGAGTCGCGGACGAACCGGCGTCTCGGTCGAACTCGGCGACTGTTCGCCGCGGGGCAGTCGCCAGCAGTGGCGGCGGTCGAGCGTGACGGAGTTCGGCGTCGAGGGGTCAGAGAGCGCAGGTTTCGCGGTCGGTACCGCCGACGGGACTGTCCTCGCACTGGACGCCGAGGGGTCGGAACGCTGGCGAACGCCGGGCGACGAGATGGCAGTCGCGCTCGCCGAGTTCGACACCTCGCTCGCGGTCGGCACGCGGGGCGACCGGGGCCGAGTCCGACTGCTCGACTCGTCGGGAGACGAGCAGTGGGCCTACGACACCGCCAGCGACCTCGGCGGTTCCGCGAAAGACACCCTGTTTTGGTACCCCTTCGTCGTGGACGTGGTGGCAGGGAGACCGGACGAAACCGGCGACAGCGGCCTCTACGCCGCGGCCCGGCGGTACGAGCGCGACGGCGACCAACGAGTCTGGCGGAGCGCGGTGTACGCCTTCGGCCCTGACGGCGAGGTTCGTTGGCGATACGAGACCGACGCCTCGCCCATCTCGCTCTCGCTCGACGGAAGTCGCCTCGCGGTCGCTTACAACCGGTGCGGCGGCGACCACGACTGCGGACTGATGGTGCTGGACGCCGACTCGGGCACCCCGGTCGCGGACTGGGACCCCGGCACCGCTGGCGAGCGCCGGGTCGGCGACGTGTCGCTCTCGGGGGGCGACCTCGCGGCGGCGAGTCACGGCGACTACCGGGGATATCTCCTCGACGCCGACAGCGGCGCAGAGCAGTGGGCCACCGAGTTGGGCGTCGAGCGCGCTCTCGGCGACGAGACGCTGTACGCCTACCCGAACCACGCGCTCCTCGCAGGCGACGCTGTGGTGTTCGTGACCGGGAACTCCTTCCCCGAGGAGGGCCGCGAGGCCGAGGGTCGCCACCCGAACGAACACACCATCGCGGCGTTCTCGCGGGAGGACGGCGAGCGCCTGTGGTCGTCCTCGGTCGGCGGGTTCGCCGGCGAAGTGGTCTCCTCGGGAGAGCGTATCGCGGTCCCCTGCGCACAGCACTTCCGGGACCGGGATGCCGAAGCGCACGGCCTTCGGGTGTTCGACGCTCGGGAGGGGTTGGTTCGGGAGATTAGGGCCGAGGGTATCGTGACCGCGGCGGCGCTGTGTGACGGTCGAGTGGCGTTCGTGGAGGAACCGGTGGAGTATCACGACGAGGACGAGGTTCGAGGGACGTATCGGGTTCGCGTGGAGCAGATTTGAGCCGTCAACAGAGCTATTTTGATTTTCAGTCACTCGAAGTGTGTCGAAGCATGTACTCGCCATCGTTGCAAACCGCCAAGGATGCGCTCGGAAGCGGAAGTCTAGTTCCTCGGCGGACTGAAAAGGCGAGGGCGGTTCGCGTGCAGTTCAGTCGTCTCAGCGGGCCACTATTCGAGGGGTGAGTGAAGCGAGGCCCGAGAATATCCCGCTGAGAGACCGCGAACGGCGCGAGGGCTTTCGAGGCCTTCGCCGCTGTTTCCGTAACTTATCGGAACAGAACTGATTTTTCCGACGCCGAATCTTTAGGCTCATCCGCCACCAACCTCCGAACATACCCACACAGAATTACCCGCGAAAGGTCGGCAACCATCGCGTCAACGACCGGTGGGAGTGCGAGGACTACGGCCCAAACGACGACTGTCTCTCGCAGTTCCGGGAAACCGAATGCGAGTGACTACACCCACCCAAAGAAATTCAAAATAATTCTAAAAGAAATAATTACATTCTCCTGCCGACCCTACACCCCGACGACCATCGAGGCCGCGAACCAGACCACCACGACCGCGGCACCGATTTCGAAGGCGGCGTAGGCGCGAGTACCCCGGCCTCGGGCGAACGTCACCAGCGACCCGACGCCGCCGCCGACCGCGGCGAGCGTCACCGTGAGCGCGGCGGTGTAGGCGGTGACGGCACCGACTGCACCCTCCGCGCCGGCGGTCGGGACCACCGCCGAGACGAACGCGAGCATGCTCACCGGCGGCGAGGCCGCGAACAGCGACCCGACGACGCCCGTCCGGAGGTAGTCGGTGCGGGTCTCGTGGGGGTGCGTGTGGAGGTACGTCTGGGCCGTTGCCAAGACTCGACCGGCGAGGCCAGCGTCCTCACCGCCTGACGCGGCCTCGGGGCCGACCGGCAGTCCGCGCAAGCGCCGGACGCCGGTCGTGCCGAGGAGGACGGCGACGACGCCCAGAACCAGTCCAGCGAGGGTCGAACCCGCCTCGCCGATGGCCTCGGGCGCGGCGCTGGCGCTGGCCCCGAGCGCAGAGAGGACCGCGACCCACGCCACGACGACCAGCGCGTGGCCGACCGCGAAACTCGCGCCGACGAAGGCGGCGTGCGCTCTGCTGTCGGTCTCGCTGGTGAGCGCCGAGATGCCCGCGGCGTGGTCCGGTTCGAAGCCGTGGGTCACGCCGAGGACCAGCGCCGCGCCGAGGACCCCGAGGTCCGCCAGTGGAATCATCGGGCGTCACCTCCCGCGGTGGGGGCGACGGAATCGCGCTCCCCGGCGCGTTCGACCGCTCGGGCGACTCGCTCGGCCGACAGCGACGAGAGGGGCACGCGCTCGCCGTCGGTCTCGTCGGCCACGACGCCCGCGAGACCCGCCGAATCGCCATCGTCTGCATCCACGACGACGACGTGCGAATCCTGCTCGGCGAGACCGCGGGCCGCCGCGCGGGTCTCCTCGGTCGGACTCCCGTCGGCGACGTTAGCCCGCCCGTCGGTGACGACCACGACGACGCTGGCGGCAGAATCGGCGCGTTCGACCACCTCGCCGGCGGTCCGAAGTCCGGCGGGGAGCGGCGTCCGGTCGCCGACCGGCAGGTCCTTGAGGTGGCGCGCCGCGAGGTCGGTGCTGTCGGTCGGCGGGAGGAGGACCTCGGCGTCTTCGCCGGCGAACGCGACGAACGCCACTTCGTCGCGGCGCTCGTAGGCGTCTTTCAGCAGTTCCAGCACGACGGCCTTGGCGGTCCGCATCGCCGAGCGCATCGAGACGCTGGCGTCCACCGCGAACACGACGAGCGACGATTCTTCGCGCTCCCGGACCGCGGTCCGGAGGTCCTGCTCGGCCACCGCGTCCGCACCGCGACTCGCCGCCGCCCGGACCGACGCCGCGGCGTCCACTGACTCGCCTGACTCGGCGCGCTCGGTCCGGACGCGAGCGCCGCGACCCGACGGACTCGGCGTCGCTGTCGCCCGCGTTCCGCCGTCGGGTCCCGACTCCGCCGAGGACCCGATTCCGGCGTCGTCGGCTTCCATCCCCTCGATTTCGGGGCGCTCGGCATCGCCGACGCCGGGCCGGGACTGGCCGGGAACCAGCGGCGCGGCGGTCGCAGAATCGTCGGAATCGGCGTCGTCGGCATCCGAATCGGCGTCGCCAGCGCCGGATTCGACCTCGGCGGGCGACTGGCCCCCGGAGCGACCGCCTCGCCGGGAGTCGTCGCCCGGAGAAGGAGAATCGTCATCCGAACCGGGAGAGTCGCCGTCCGAACCGGAAGAATCACCCTCGGATTCGCGCTCCGGCGAATCGTCGGCGTCCGAACCCTCGCCCTCGGACTCCTCGCGGTCGCTTTCCTCGCCGTCGAAGTGGTCGTCCAGCACCTCGTCGGGGGCCGGCGCGTCCTCGAAGGGCCGACTCTTGAGGCGGTGGGGAAGCGCGAGTTCGGCGGCCTCCCGAACGTCTGACTCCAGCACTTTCCCCCGGCCGTCGAGCGCCGCGAAGGTCCGGCCAGCGCGGGCGACGGCGATGTCGGCGCGGTGGCCTTCGACCCCCGCGTCCCGGCAGAGTTCGGCGATGTCGGCCTTGAACTCGTCGGGGAGGACCACCTCGCCGAGGCCCTCGCGGGCACCCACGAGTCGGTCCCGGACCGCTCCGGTCTCGTCGGCGAACTCCTCGCGGAGGTCCCCGCCGTCTTCGAGCGCCCGGTCGAGGACGGTCACGCGGTCCTCGATTTCGTCGCACCCGGTGACGCTGGCCTGAAGCGCGAACCGGTCCCGGAGTTGGGGCCGGAGGTCGCCCTCCTCGGGGTTCATCGTCCCGACGAGGGTGAACTCCGCGGGGTGGGTGACGCTCACGCCGTCGCGCTCGACCCGGTTGACCCCGCTGGCGGCCGCGTCGAGGAGAACGTCCACGAGGTGGTCGTCGAGCAGGTTCACCTCGTCCACGTAGAGAATGCCGCGATTGACGCGGGCCAGCAGGCCGGGGTCGAACTCGGCGGTGCCGTCGAGGGCGTCCTCGACCGAGAGGGTGCCGACGACTCGCTCGCGGGTCGCCCCGAGCGGGAGCGTGACGAGCGGAACCGGCCGGGTCTCGACCGGTGGGTCGTTTCGGGACCGGCACTCCTCGCACTGCGATTGCGGGTCGTCGGGCGGACACCCGTAGGGGCAGTCCGCAATCACTCGCTGGTCGGGCAAGAGGTCGGCCAGTGCCCGGACCGCGCTCGATTTGGCAGTCCCCTTCTCGCCGCGGACCAGCAGGCCGTCGAGACTGTCGTTTACGGCGACCGCGAGGAGCGCCCGTTTCAGGCGCTCCTGCCCGACGACCGCCGGGAAGGGGAGGGTCGAAGCTTTTTTTGCGCCACGTAATTCAACCATACTTGTACTACAACAATGGAGGTTTAACAACGTTATGCCAACGATTGCACTCTACACCGCCACCGAAAACGAGTTAGGGAGTATACAGCGGGCCGCCGAGAGACTGACCGACATCGACCTCGTGGTCCGGTCCGAGAGCGACTTAGACGACGGAACCGACGTGGACGCCTTCGTGGACGAAATCGAGGAGACCGACGCGACTGCGGCGGTCCTCTGGCTTCACGGCGCGGAGGACAGCATGCCGGGCTACGACCACGCAGTCTCCCGGCTCCGAGACGCTGGCGTCCCCCTCGTCGTCAAATCGACCGGTGACGCCTTCGCCTTCGAGGACACCAGCGTCGCCGACGCCGACCGGGACCGGGCCTACGAGTATCTGGAGAAGGGCGGCGCGGTCAACGTCGCCAACCTCTGTCGGTTCCTCGCCGACGAGTACGTCAGTGGCGACGACTTCGACCCCGAGGCCCCGGTCGAACTCCCGACGGAAGGCGTCTATCACCCAGACCACCCCGGCGGGGAGTACGCCGACCTCCGGAGCGAACTGGACGCCGAAAACCCGACCATCGGCGTCTGGTTCTACGAATCCCACTGGACCCACGAGAACACCCGGTACGTGGACGCCATCGTCCGGGAAATCGAGGCCGAGGGCGCGAACGCCCTCCCCGTGTTCTGCAATCCGGCGACGGACACTGACGAGCAGGAAGACGCCGAGTGGGTCGTAGACGAGTGGTTCACCGACGACGAGGGCGACCCGATTGTCGATGCGGTCGTCTCGTCGTTCATGTTCTCGCTGTCGATGGACGAGCGCGGCCGGAGCGCCAGTAGCGAGGGATGGAATCCCTCGGGTAGCCGGACGGGGTCCGGCGACGACGAGGAGGACGGCGCAGAAGCGGTCTTCCTCGACAGACTCGGCGTGCCGGTCCTCCAGACGGTGACGACGATGCGCTCTCGCTCTCGCTACGCCGCCAGCGACACCGGAGTCATGGGCTTCGAACTCGCGCTGTCGGTCGCCCTGCCCGAGTTCGACGGCAACGTCATCACGCACCCGATTTCGGGCAAGGAGCGCACCGACGACGAGGCCGGCATCGGGAGCGCGCCCAAACAGCACTTCCCCATCGAGGACCGGGTGCGCCACGCCGTCGGCCTCGCGGTGAACTGGGCCGAACTCCGCCACACGCCCAACGACGAGAAGCAAATCGCGGTGGTCCTCCACAACTACCCGCCGAGCGACGACGGCATCGGCACCGCGTTCGGTCTCGATACCCCCGAGAGTACGGTTAACCTGCTGGACGAACTCGGCAGTCGAGGCTACGACTTGGGCGGCAGAAGCCCCGAGAGCGGGCAGGAATTAGTAGACCAGTTGACCGCACAACTCACGCTGGACGACCGGTGGGTCGCGCCCGACGACGTTCGGGACCTGAGCGTGGACGTGGTGGACGCCGACCGGTACCGCGACTGGTTCGGCGAGAAGGACGACCGATTCCGCAAGAACGTTATCGAGGAGTGGGGCGACCCGCCGGACCGACCCTTCGCCATCCCCGGCGTCGAGTTCGGGAGCGTCTTAGTGACGGTTCAGCCACCGCGAGGATTCGGGATGGACTCCTCGAAAATCTACCACGACTCGGACCTCCAACCGCCCCACGACTACGTGGCCTTCTACTCGTGGCTCCGCCGGGAGTTCAGGGCCGACGCGGTGGTCCATCTGGGCACCCACGGCAGTCTGGAGTGGCTTCCGGGCAAGACGGTCGGACTGGACGGCGAGAGCGCCCCGGACCAGTTAATCGAGGACATCCCGAACGTCTACCCCTACATCGTGAACAATCCGGGCGAGGGAACGCAGGCCAAGCGCCGGTCCTACGCCGCCATCGTTGACTACCTCACCCCGGTCATGTCCAACGCGGGGACCTACGACGAAATCGGCGAGTTAGAGGAACTGGCCCGCCAGTACCGCGAGGCCGGGATGGAGGACGCCCGCGCCGACGACGGCGAGAAACTGGCCGACGAGATTCGGGCGCTGGTGGACGAGTTGGATTTGGCAGTCGAGTTGGGCATCGAGGGCGAAATCGACCAGCGGGTCGCGGTGAGAGGTCCCGACGAGGCCGGAACCACGCTCGCCGAGGGCGAGGTTGCGGGCGACGACGTGCCAATCGAGGAGTTAGTCGAGCGAATCCACGAGTACGTGACCGACGTGAAGACGACCCAGATTCGGTTGG